>NZ_NXLK01000009.1:0-64850 GCF_005406235.1 Campylobacter sp. MIT 12-5580 | reverse complement strand
GAGTTTCGTTTTTTAATGTGTTTTTAGTGATATATTATTTGTTATTTTCAATTTATTGTTTTTAAAAATGAAAAAGCATTATATCAAAAAAAAAAAAAACGAAAGGGGGAGTTGGGGAGTTTTATAAATTAAAAGCAAGTTAAAATTTACAACACAACTCATTCGCTACTTGCGTTTAAATCCCCTTGTTTTTTAAGAAGCAGTGTTAATTCGCTTGCTTTGGCTGCTTGCATTTTTGAAAGTACGCCTGAAATTTTTCTTGAGTCTAAAGAAAGCATGATCTTGCTTGCCTCCTCAGCGTCCATAGCACTAAGCACATCAGCAATTGCTGTATCCTTCATCTGCGAGTAAATTTCTTTTACTCTATCGCTTGTTTTTGAATTAATCGCTTTTAAATTGGCTTCACTTCTTCTTAAAAGTTCTTCATTTTCAGCTTTTGTTTGTTCTATTTTGGTTAAAGTTGCGTTTAATTCGGCTTCCTTTTTGGCTAAGGCTTCAAACCTTTCTTTTTGCAAGGCTTCAAAAGAGGCTCTATAAGCTTCTAAAGCCTGTTTTGCTTCATCAAATTCACGAGTTTGTACTTCAAGTTGCTGTCTTCTTGTCTCTAAATACTGCTCTTCATTTGTCAAGGCATAGATAAAACTACAACTTAAAACTATAAAAAAAATACTTTTTTTACTCATCTTTTGCTCCATAAAAATGTCTGCTTATAGCGATTTCATCGAGGAATTTTTCCTCTTCTTTTTTAAGACGTTTTTGCATAGCTTTGAATTCTTCACTTTGCAAGTATTTGATCTTTTCATAATCCAAAGAAGCCCTTTTATAAAGGGTTTGATAATGCAAAACTTCTTTTTGACTTAGCTCAAGTTTTTCTTTGGCTCTTTCCTTAACACTTCTTGCGATTTCAAGCATTTCAAGACTTTGTTTAAGCATTTGTGTGTTGCCATTTTGTGGCAGGGCAAAGTTTGCACATTCTAAGCTTGCATTTTGAAAGGCAAGTTCATTTTGTGCTTGTCTTTGCTTTGCTTTGCTTAAATTCTGCTCAGCCTTATCAAGCCCTTGTTTTTTAACCTTTAAAACCGAGCTATATTTGCTTTTCATAAGATTATAGTGTCATCTCTTTCTGGGCTTGTTGAGATATAGCCGATCTTTACTCCGCAAAGTTCTTCTAAACGTTTAAGATAAAGCTTTGCATTTTGTGGCAAAAGATCAAAGTCTTTGATACCAAAAACCTTATCCCAGCCCTCAAGCTCCTCATAAATAGGCTCAGCATTTTCCAAATCATTTGGCATATAATCAATCTCTTCGCCCTTATAACGATAAGCTTTGCAAATTTTTACCTTTTCAAAGCCATCAAGCACATCAAGTTTCATCAAAGCAAGGCTATCAAGCCCATTTAAACGAGCTGCATAACGCACAGCCACAGCATCAAACCAGCCACAACGTCTTTTTCTGCCAGTGCTTGTGCCAAATTCTTTGCCAATCTGAGCTATTTTTTCGCCATCTTCGCCCTTATCCTCGCTTGGAAAAGCTCCATTTCCCACTCTTGTAGCATAAGCTTTGACTATGCCTAAAATTTTTCCTACTTCTTTGGGATTAAGTCCAAGTCCTGTTAAAGCGCCTGCTGAGATGGTGTTTGAGCTTGTTACAAAAGGGTAAGTTCCATGATCAATATCAAGCATAGAGCCTTGCGCACCTTCTAAAAGCACTCTTTTATCTTCATCAAGAGCCTTCCAGAGCATTCTTGTTGTATCTGTGATGAAAGGACTTAAAATTTCGCTGTAGCGTTTTAAATCTGCTAAAAGTTGTTCTTTTTGTGGGATTTGAATTTCAAGCAAAGAAAAAAGCATTTTGTTGTTTTCAAAGTCTTCAAACAAAGCCTCGCAAAGCCTTTGCGGTTCTAAAAGCTCACTTACTCTGTGTCCTACACGACTAATCTTATCAGCATAGCTTGGTCCTATGCCTTTTCCTGTAGTGCCTATAGCATTTGCACCTTTAAGCTTTTCTTTGGCTATATCCATTAAAGTATGATGAGCTAGATTCAAATGCGCTCTATCGCTGATGAAAAGTCTGCCTTTGAGATTGTCAAACTGAGCCATTTCGCTGATGAGCACTTCTGGAGAAACTACAACCCCATTGCCGATGATATTGATACATTGAGGGTGTAAAATGCCTGAAGGTATGAGATGAAGGGCGTAGCGTTGGTTATTTACCCAGATTGTGTGTCCAGCGTTGTGTCCGCCAGCGCTTCTACACACAAAGTCATAATTTTCACAAAGCTTATCAACGATCTTACCCTTGCCTTCATCGCCCCATTGTATGCCTACAACAATATCTGCTTTACTCATCAAAACTCCATATTCAAGAAAAATTTAAGCTTTCATTGTAACAAAAAAAGCTTAGTTAAAGATTAACTTAAACGCTACGCACTTGTTTTACTTATGCTTTTAACTTCAATCTTTTTGTATATCCTTTGGATACACAAAAATGCTTTCCCTTTCAACCTTGATCTTTTCGCTTTCATCAAGAGCAAAAGCTGTGATTTTAAGTGGTAAAATCGTATCTTGATCTTTGTTTTTGCTAAGGTTTTTTTCAGTTTTTAAAACAACGATTTGTTTGCTTTTTGCTCCAGCTTTAAGGGTAAAAGGCTTGCTTGGACGCACTATGCTTAAAGCATTTTCATCTCCTTGAATTTCTACTTTAAAATAATACTCATGGGCTTTATTATCAGTATTATCAAACAAAAATATATAGGCATTACTTACTTCAGTTTTTCCATCTTTTTGCTCTATATGGTAAAGTTCGCTACTGCGGTTGATATTTAAGAGCATATGTTCTTTTTTACTTCCCATAAAAATCAAAATTATCACAGCCACGGCTAAAACAATGCAATAAGCTATAGTTCTAAAGCGAAAATACCGCACTTTTTGCCTTTTTTCTACAGCTTCAAAACTCGTCCAGTTGATGAGACTTTCTCGTTTGAACTTATTTTGCACCTTAGAGCAAGCATCAGCACATTCTAAGCAGTTGATACACTCAAGCTGCATACCGCGTCTTATATCAATATGCGTTGGACACACAGCCACACAGGCTTCACAGCCTATGCACTCACCTTGCGGAGGTTTTTTATAAAGCTTTGTCGCTCCATCAAAAACCTTGCCACCTCTGTGTTCATCATAAATAACTTGAATGGTATTAGTATCAAACATAACAGATTGTATTCTTGCATAAGGGCATACATAAATACAAAAATTTTCAGCCAAAAAACATACATCAAGAGTGAGAAAAAACGAGGTAACAAACAAAATTCCCATTAAAAGCAAATGCTCGCCCGGATTTTGAATATAAGCAAAAAAGTCCTCAGGTGGCACAAAATACCACAAAAAATTACTCACAGCCACTAAAGAAAGAGCGTAAAAAATCAAAACAGCAAGTATTTTTTTAAGGATTTTTCCTTCATAATTTTTTTGTTTATTGGCTATGGAAGTGCGAATTTTTAAAAGTTTTGTTTGGATTAAATCCCTAAAAATAACGCGAAATATAGTCTGCGGACAAGACCACGCACACCAAATTCGCCCTCCTAAAGTCGTGATGAAAAAGATACCCAAAAACAAACAGATGAGTAAAAATGGCATTAAATAAAGCTCTTGAGTGCTAAAAGAGATGAAAAAAAGATCAAGCTTTTTATGATCAAAGCTGAGTAAAAAAAAGTGGTTGTTGTTTATACGGATAAAGGGTAAGATCAACGCGATACAGGTAATGATAATAAAGCTAGTATATCGTTTGCGTGCATAATGTGTGATGAAATTTTTCATATTTTTTCCTTGTTCTTTATCAATTAGCTTTGATTATAATACAAGAATGCTAAAACAAATTTTAAATTTTTATACTCTTTTTGAAAAAAATGGGTGAAAACTATGCTATAATTTGCCTTTCATTTTAAAGTAGAAAGGCGGTGATGTAAATGCCAGGAGTTAAGGTTCATACCAATGAAAGCTTTGATGAAGCGTATAGAAAATTTAAAAAACAAGTTGATAGAAATCTTGTCGTAACAGAAGTAAGAGCAAGAAGATTTTTTGAGCCTATGACTGAAATTCGTAAAAAACAAAAAATTTCAGCTCGCAAGAAAATGCTTAAAAGACTTTATATGCTTAGAAGATACGAGTCTAAACTTTAATTATTTATGAGATTTGCAAAAGCTTTAAAATCGTGCTTTTGCGAATTTATTTTTCTTTTTAAAAATTCTTATTTTTTTATCAAGATTTAAGAACAATACCAAAAAATTCACAAAAAATAAAAAGCAAATAACTAAAAAAGCTCAAAAGCCTCGTTGTGAAGCTTTTGAGACAATCTTATCATACCGGCATAACGCGGATATTTGGGCTAAGTTCTTCTTGCAAGATATTTTCTATAGCATATAAAGTTGCGCCACTTCCGCTTGCACAGCCATTGCACGCTCCTAAATAACGTATATAAATATCCACATTTCCTTCATTTGACTTTTGTATATCAATGACTTCTAAATCCCCTCCATCGCTGTGAAGCATAGCTCTAATCTCAGAATCTAAAACACTTTCAACAGCTTTAAGCTGTTTAACCATAGTCATCTCATCAAAGCTCATATCATCATGCGTTGCAGCCATTTTAAGTCTTTCTCTTTCCATTTCAGCTCTTGTTTCAGCTAAAATATCCACAAGATAATAATCCTTTTTCTCATGCCCACCCGGTTTAACACAGGATTTGCAAAACGCACCTGCTTTAGTGTATTGTGTGATTTCTTCTACGCTGTGTAAGTCATTTAAGCGAATGACTTCTTTAATCGTGCCAAGCGAAACCCTCGCACACTCACACACTATGATTTGATCTTCAAAGCTTTCTGCATCTACGCCCATATACTGCGCTGCAGCTTGTTTGATCACATCATAAGCCATTACCGAGCAGTGCATTTTTTGAGGTGGCACGGCTGGGGTATTTTCATTGTCTCTCATTGCAAATTCAACATCTAAATTGGTGATTTTTACCGCGTCTTTTACTTGCTTTCCTATGCAAAGATCAACCATAGTATCAGAGCTTGCTATAGCTGTGCCACAGCCAAAACTTTTAAATTTAGCATCTTTGATAGTATCTGTTTTTTCATCAACAAGCCAGTAAAGTCTCACCGCGTCTCCACAGCTTTCAGCGCCAAAATCAGCCACGATGAGTCTAGCATTGGCTTTTGCAGCATCTTCTTCTGTAAATTCGCCCATGTGGCGGGGATTATTCATTCTGTCTTGAACTTTTTGTGAATACTCGTCCCAAATAGATCCGCCGATTAAATTATTTTTTCCCATGTTAATTCCTTTCTCTATAAGCTTTTGGTATATATGCATAAGTGCTTGAAATTGCCCTTAAACGCTCGGTTGCAAGCTTAATTTGCTCGCTTGCATAATCAATTTCTTCTTCAGTATTAAACCTTGATAAAGAAAGCCTTAGCGCAGTGTGGGCTAGATCATTTTCTGCACCAATTGCCTCCATAATAGGATTGCTTTCTAAATCCTCGCTCGCACAGGCTGATCCGGTGCTTGCTGCAATGCCATTTTTATTTAAATCCCAAAGCATAGCCTCGCCTTCAACACCTTTAATGCTTGCTAAAATCGTATTTGGCACGCGATTTGTTCTGCTACCAACCACGCTTGTATCAGGTAGAGCTAAGATAGCATCTTCAAGCTTATCTCTTAAGCGTTTGATATGAGAATCCTCATAATCAAGCATTAAATTTGCTATCCTTAAAGCCTCGCCCATAGCCACTATACCAGCCACATTAAGCGTGCCACTTCTGCGTCCGCCCATGTGTTCTCCGCCGTGTAAAAGCGGGCTGAGCTTAATGCCTTTTTTGATATATAAACCACCCACGCCTTTTGGTCCGTGAAATTTATGTGCTGAAAAGCTTGCTAGATCAACCCCAGCAGCATTAAAATCAACTTTGATCTTACCCACAGCTTGAGTGGCATCAGTGTGAAATAAAGCCCCATATTCATGACTTAGCTCGGCAAGCTCTTTGATAGGAAAGATCATGCCTGTTTCGTTGTTTGCCCACATAACATTAACAAGGGCTGTTTTTTCACTGATGACGCTTTTAAGATCATCTACGCTACAAAGTCCCTCGCTATTTACGGGCAGATCAATAACTTTTACCCCAAGACTTTTTAGAAAAAAAGCCGCCATACTTACGGCTGGGTGTTCAACGCCAGAGATGATAACTTCATCGCGTTCCTTGCCTAAGATATAATCAAAATAAATGCTCTTAAGCACCCAATTAATGCTCTCAGTAGCACAGGAAGTAATGATAATATCATCAATATCCCTTGCACCAAGCCCAGCATAAAGCTTATCCATAGCTTCTCTTAAGGGTGCGTGTGTGGCTGAACCCCATTGATGAAGCGAATTTGGATTGCCATAATGCTCGGTTAAAAATGGTTGCATAAGCTCATAAGCACTTGGATCAAGTTTTGTTGTTGCGTTATTATCTAAATATACTTTCATTGTGTTTTATCCTTTGATCTGCGAAAAATAAAGCTTTTAAAAACAAACTAATTAAATTGATAGTTATTTTTAATAAGATTTATTTTATCTTGTTAATTTATCTGCAAATAATAACACAAAAAAATAAAAATAAGTTTAAAATTATCCATTAAATTTTAAAATTGTGCGAAATCACGACATAACGCTCATATACGAGCGAACGATTTTGTTAAGATTTGCTTGTTTTTGTCTTTGAGTGTAGAAATTTTCAAGCGAGTTTTGTCTTGTTTGATTGATTTGGTTGAGTTGTTCTTGATCGCTTTGTGTGCTTGCTTCTTGCTTGATTTGTTTAAATTCAGCATTTAAAGCTTGCGTATAAAGTGAATAAATCGAGCTTGAGCGTGTAAATTCTTCGATATTTAAGTCTTTTTGATAGTTAAGATATTGTTGATAGAGTAGGTTTAATTTATCGCTTTGTGTGTTTTGTTTGCTTACTCCATTGACATACAAATACAAATCAAAGCTCATTCTTTCTTTGTTTTGCTCTTGAACATAGTTTTCAAAAGAACCTTCGCCTTGAAGCATTTTGTAAAAATTTTGGTGTGAGTTTAGATTTAAATTCACCGGCTCGATGAAAAAATTTATTTCTTCGTTGGCACTTTTTATATCTTTGTGTATAAAATTCATCAAAAGTCCGCTTTTTGAAACTTCACTTTCTTTGTTTAAATAAGGCTTAATAAGATCGTTTTGGCTTGTATTATTTATAGCTGAGTCAAAGTGAAAATTGATAATTTTATTTTCAAGGTTTAAAGGTATAAGGTTTTGATTGTGCGTTAGGGCTGAATTTAGCTCGTTTTCTCCTTTATAAAGACGTGTAATTTCACTTGAAAAATCTCCACTTTTTGTAGAAAAGCCTTGATAAAGTCCAGCAACCTCGCCTCGATTTAAATAAACATTATCATTTTTTGCAAATTCAGGTTCAACAGCTTTTAAAGCCGAGTAATAAGTATTTAAAAGTTGGGGCAAGTCGATTTTACTAAAGCTTAAATTTTCATCTTGCTTCATAAGCTCTTTGGCTATACTTTGCACGCTTTTTATGTTAATCTCATAACTTAAAGGTAAATTTGCAGCATGGTTTAAATCCTTTTGAAAAATGCCTTTTTCATCAGTTCTAAAGCCAAATTCACTTGTAAAACTTTGAGTTTCAAACTCAACTTTTAAATCAGGATTTTGCACTTCTGGAGTGTGAATTTCTTGAGTATTTTGGATATTTTTTTTCTCATTATTTACATTTAATGCTTGGGTTAAAAGAGTATTAGAACTCGAAAAACTTGTATTAATGTCCATAAAACCTTCTTTTCATCATATTGCGTCCATATAAAAGCAAAAAGTATTCCAATTTTATTTTTTTAAAAAACTTGACTTTTACAATGAAAAAAGCTAAAATGAAAATTTAAAAATTCAAAAAACTTAAAAGGAGAAGCCAAAATGAATACATATGCTTTCATTCAAACACTTGTCCTTTTTTCTTCTATGGTAAATATGCGTGCTTTTGCGCGCTAAAAACTTTTTTAATCTATCTTTAAATATCCGAAAAATTAAGTTGAAAGCAAAGAGCTTTTAAAAATTTTTAAATAAAATGATAAAAAGGAAAATAAAATGCCAAATTTAAAACACAATGATTATGCAAGTGCGACTTTAGCCCTACACGCAGGCTATGAATATGAAGGCAAACGAACCACAAGTGTGCCACTTTATCAAAGCTCAGCTTATAGTTTTGAAAGCCTAGAACAAGCTGCAAACCGCTTTAGCCTTAAAGAGATAGGCTTTACTTACTCAAGAATGGCAAATCCAACCATAGATGTGCTTGCTAAAAGGCTTGCTGCTATTGAAGGCGGGGCTATGAGTGCTGTAGTGGCAAGTGGAAGTGCGGCGATTTTTTATGCTGTGCTTAATCTTGCTGAGTGCGGGGATAACATACTTTATGCAAACAAAATTTATGGAGGAACACAAACTTTATTTGTGCATACGCTAAAAAGGCTTGGTATATCGTGTAAAAGTTTTGATCTTGATGATTTAAGCACGCTTGAAGAGGCGATCGATGAAAGAACTAAGCTCATTTTCTTTGAAAGTCTTTCAAATCCTCAAATTGCGATTGCTGATACTGAAAAAATCACACAAATTGCTAAAAAGCATAATATTATCAGTATTTGTGATAACACTGTTGGGACACCTTTTCTTCACAAGCCCTTTGAATTTGGTGTTGATGTAAGCGTGTATAGTCTTACCAAATACACCAACGGACAAGGAAGCACTTTAGGTGGGGCAATCATTGAAAGAAAGGGCTTAAATCAAGTGCTTATAAATAATCCTCGCTATCCCCAGTTTAACACCCCAGATGAAGCTTATCATGGCCTAATTTATGCGGATTTAAATTTACCGCTTTTTTGTTCTCGTGTATTGCTTGAATGGCTTAGAAATACAGGAGCAAGTTTAAGTCCTTTTAATGCTTGGCAGCTTTTACAAGGACTTGAAACCCTTGATCTTCGCATACAAAAACACAGCCAAAATGCCCTTAAAATAGCCCAGTTTTTAGAGGCTCATCCTTTGGTTGAGGAAGTGAATTACCCAGCCTTAAAAACAAGCCCTTATCATCAACTTTTGCAAAAATATTTTAAAAACAATCAAGCAAGTGGGCTTTTAAGCTTTGAAGCAAAGAGTTTTGAGGCAGCTCAAAGAATTTGTAATGAGCTTAAACTTTTTTCTTTGGTTGTAAATATCGGAGATAGCAAGAGTTTGATTATACATCCTTTTTCAACGACACATTCTCAGCTTAGCAAAGAGGAGTTAAAAGCAGCCGGCATTACACCAAGCACGCTTCGTTTAAGCATAGGACTTGAGGATGCAGATGATCTTATCGCTGATTTAAAGCAAGCCATAGAAAAGGAGGGTTAATATGCCTTTGATTATCCCTAAAGAAATTCCAGCCTTTAATCTTTTGAAAGATTTTACCTTTATCATCGATGAAACAAGGGCGATCACTCAAGATATACGCCCTTTAAAAGTGCTGATTTTTAACCTTATGCCAACAAAGATAGAAACAGAAAATCAGCTCTTATCCTTGCTTGGAAACTCGCCTTTGCAAGTTGAGATTACTTTGCTTAAGACAAAAAGTTATGAGAGTAAAAACACAGATAAAAACCACCTTGATCGCTTTTATGTGAGCCTTGATGAGATAAGAGGGCAAAAATTTGACGGCGCTATCGTTACAGGTGCGCCTATTGAGCATTTGGATTTTGAAGAGGTGGCGTATTGGCAAGAGTTTGCTGAGATTTTAAACTATCTTAGAACACACACCACAAGCACATTATACCTGTGCTGGGGTGCAATGGCAGCTTTATATCATTTTCATCAAATTCAAAAGATTTCTTTGAAAAAGAAGCTTTTTGGGGTGTTTGAGCATGAATTTGTAAGTGAAGATTTGCTTTTAAGTGGGCTTGATGAGAGTGTAAAAATGCCTCATTCTAGGCATTCTGGCATTAATGAAGCGCAAATTAGGGCAAATGAAAGCTTAAAAATTTTACTTGAGGGCAAACAAAGTGGCATAAGTATGATAAGGGATTTTAAAGATGTGTTTATACTCGCTCATCCAGAATACGCTAAATTTACTCTTGATGCTGAGTATAAAAGGGATTTAGACAAAGGTGAGAGCATAGAAAAACCCCTGCATTACTATGATGAAAATGGCAAAATAAGTTTTTGCTGGCGATCAAACGCAAGCGTGATTTTTCATAATTGGCTTAATTTTGTCTATCAAGTTACGCCTTATCAATTATCTTTTACCTCGATTTAAGTAACAAGAGCGGTTAGCTTTAGCAAAATTTTAGGGATTGAAAGAAGAAAATGAGCTTTGTTTGAATATGAATTTAATAAGATTATTTTAACTTCAAACAAGTTTTATTTTACAAACAAAACTTGTTTGAATGGTATGTTTTAGCTTTGAATAGCTTGCAAAATTTCTTCATAAGCTATGCAAAATTGTTTTAAGCCATCATCAAGTAAGTTTTTGCTAGCTTTTTCAAGCTTGTCTTGAGAGATATTTTTATACAATTTTTTTTCAAGATCACTCTTGCTTTCACACTCAAGCAAAGGCGAGTTTTTATAAGCTTTGATTGCATCGAGTGGGGCTGTGTTTATGCTGTGTTTGAATTTTAAAGCTTTGATATAATAATCCTTGTCTAAATCATCGCCTTTTACGCCTGTGCTTGCAAAAAGGGTGCGTATATTTGGCTCATTTTGCTCTTTTATGTGGGTGTAAGCAAGGCTGGCGTTGAGTATGCCGATTTGATTTTTATCTAATACTTCATTGTTTAAAAGCCTATCAAAACGACTTACAAAGACACTGATAACAGCTTGTGGGCTTTGAAGCTGTCCTTTAAGGGCTGCATTTTTCTTGCGAAAGGCTTTTAAGCCTTCATTAAGAGCCTCAAAGCATTGTTTTGTTTGATCAAGCGAAAAGATCAAAGTTGCATTGACGCTGATACCCTCGCTCATTAAAACACTCATCACCTCATAACTTTGCCTTGTGGCTGGCACTTTCATCATGACATTTTGTTTGCCTATGGCTGAGTAAAGTCTTTTTGCCTCGCCTATGCTTAAGGCTGTATTGCTTTCTAAGCGTGGATCGATCTCAAGGCTGATAAAGCCATCATCTTTTTTAAAAAAGTTTAAAGCAAGCTTATCAGCAGCCTTTGCTATATCAGCTATGGCTAGGTTTTCATAAATTTCTTTTGCGTTTTTGCCTTTGAGTTTGGTGATTTTTGCTTTATAACTTGGGTGATTAAGGATAGCATTTTTAAAAATGGCTGGATTTGAAGTCGCTCCGTTGATTTTACCACTTTGCAAAAGCTCTACAAATTCAGTATCTAAAAAACTATCTTCAACAAAATCGCACCATAATGAGAAATTTTTCATCTTTTTCCTTTTTTAGTTTATAAATTTAATGATTTCTTTTAAGTCTTTATTTTCGACGCAAATATCAGCATGAGCTTTTAAAGCTTCTTTGGCACAAAAAGCGATTTTAAGCCCACTTTCTTTAAACATAGAAATATCATTTGCCCCGTCCCCTACGCATAGCACTTCATCTTGCCTTAAATTTAAAAATTTTTTAAGTCTTGCAAGCATAAGTCCTTTTGAATTTGAAAACATCATCTCTCCGCCCACAAGTCCGCTTAAAAGTTCGTTTTTATGGTGTAAGAAATTTGCAAAGGCTATGTCAAATTTGAGTGTTTTTTGAGCTTCGCTTAAAGCCTCGTGAAAGCCACCGCTAAAAACAGCGATTTTGATATTTTTACTTTTTAGCTCAGTGATAAGTTCTAAACTACCTTTTATCAAAGGTAAATTTGCACAAGTTTTAAGCACAAGCTCATAAGGCATACCCTTAAGCAAAGCCACCCTTGCTTGCAAGCTTTCAAAAAAATCAAGCTCGCCATTCATAGCCTTATGAGTGATCAAAGCGACTTGATCTCCTACTTTATAAGCCTTTGCAAGCTCATCTATAGTCTCGCCGTCCATTAAAGTGGAGTCAAAGTCAAAGACGCAAAGTTTTAGCATTAAAATTCGCGTTTGAGTAGAGATTCGACTTTAAGTATAGTAAAGATATTATCATCTCTTTTGCCTATACCATAGATCATACCCTTTTCTTTTAATAAAGTTTCAGGTGGCGGATCAATGCGGTTACGATGAATTTTAATAGCCTCTGTAAGTCTATCAATGACAAAGCCAGCACTTCCACCTATACCACTGCTTGCTTCCTCGCCCTTAAGCACGATATAACGTGTTTGTGGTGTCATTTTTGAAACACCTAGATTAAAGCGCTGAGCTAGATCAATAAGAGGCATTACATTGCCCCGCATATTAAATACGCCTAAAACATATTCAGGCACATTAGGCACACGGGTGTATTCTATGGGCTTAATGATCTCTTGGATATTAAGGATAGGTATAGCATACTCCTCATCGCCTACAACAAGCCCTACAAGTTGTATAATTTCATCTTCTTTGTTGTTCTCATAGGGCTGAGAAATTTGCACTTGCTGTTTTTGGAAAACTTGATTTAATTTATCACTCATTTTCTATCCTAGTTTTAAATTTTTCTTCACAACATTTTCAAGATATTCTGGAGAATATGGCTTGGTAATGTATTCTGTCATACCTACTTCAACACCTCTTAAACGATCTGTTTTGCTTGTCCTTGAAGTAACAGCAATGAGTGGAAGTTGGCGGTATTTAGAGTATTTTCTAATCTCGCCAGCTAAGGTGTAGCCGTCCATTCTTGGCATTTCTATATCAATAAGCATAGCGTCTATTTCTCTATCGTTTGACTTGACAACTTCAAGAGCTTCAACCCCATTTGTCGCTTCGATAATGCTTACACCAAGTGGTTCAAGAGCTTTTTGCATAAGGGTTCTATCCATTTTGCTATCATCAACGATTAAGACATTATAATCACTTGGCTGTTCTTTAGGCTTTTTGACATTTGACTCAATTTGAGCTTTTATATCGACTTTGATTTCTTTGGCTAAATTCATCATCACGCCAACATCGATAATCAAGGTTACGCGTCCATCGCCTCTTATGGTTGCTCCTGCTATACCTTGTATATTTTGTAAATAATCACCCATAGACTTAATAACAATTTCTTCTTGTCCTACAAGCGTATCTACGATGATACCAAGTTTGCTTTCAGCTACGCCGATAACTACCACATAAGTTTGACTTTCACTTTCTAAGATTTGCTTAACTCCAAACACATCACTTAGACGAACGAGTGAAAGCACTTCATCTCTTAAGCGAAGCACATTTTTGCCTTCTATAGTGTAAATGCTATCTATTGGCACGCGCACGGTTTCAAGCACGCTTGCAAGTGGTATAGCGTAGTATTCTTCTTGTGTGCCTACAAGTAGAGATTGGATAATGGCTAGAGTGAGTGGAATTTTAAGCTTAAACACAGAGCCTTTTCCAAATTCGCTATCGATTTCAATCACGCCATTGAGTTTTTCGATATTAGTTTTTACCACATCCATACCTACGCCGCGTCCTGAGACATTTGTAACCTTAGCTGCTGTTGAAAAGCCCGGTTTAAAGATGATATTAAAGGCTTCTTTGTCTGTCATTTGATTGGCTTCTTTTTCACTCATCAAGCCTTTTTCTATTGCTTTCTGTCTTAGCATATTTGCATCAAGTCCCTTACCATCATCAGCAATTTCTATAACTATATGATTACCCTCATTATAGGCTCTAAGTTGCACTATGCCTTTTTCTGGTTTTCCAGCAGCGATTCTAGCTGAAGGTTCTTCAACCCCATGATCGCAAGAATTGCGTATCATATGCATGATAGGATCGCCGATTTCTTCAACTATTGACTTATCAAGCTCGGTTTCTTCACCTGAAATTTCAAGTTCTATTTGCTTGCCAAGCTCACGACTTAAGTCTCTTACAACGCGTGGGAATTTATTAAATACCTTTGCGATAGGTTGCATTCTTGTTTTCATCACAGCAAGTTGCACATCTGTTGTGATAACGCTAAGTTGAGAAACGACTTGGTTGAGCTCTTCTAGGAATTTTTCGCCCTCATAACGTTCTTCAACATCATCATAAATTTTAAGCAAGCGATTTTTACCCAAAACAAGCTCACCTACTAAATTCATCAAATGATCAAGTCTTTTCACTTCAACGCGTATAGTTTGATCCATAGCCGCGCCACTTGATCCACCTTGAGCTGGCACCTTCTTTGCAGCTGGTGCGTTTGCAGCAGGAGCTGGTTTTGCAGGAGCTGGATTGTTTTTTTGTTTTTCTTGACGACGCGCTTGATCTTCAGCTTTTCTTGCTTTAAGTAAGCGTTCGATTTCAGCTTCTACTTCAGCGTCGCTTAATTCATTGACATTGACTTCTTTTTCTGGCTCAGGTGCTGGTTCTTCTTTTTTTACTTCGCTTGCACTTTCTTGTTGTGTGGCTTCTGCTGATGTGCCATTACCCTCAGATATGGCTGTGAGTTTAGCACAAATTGGTGCTATATCCATACCTATAGCAGTATCGTTGCCATTATCTCGTATGCAGTTAAGCAAGGTTTTCATTTTATCAATTGACTCAAGAACCACATCCATGATATCTGGAGTGATTTTAAGATCGCCATGTCTTGCTTTGTTAAGCACATCTTCCATGTGGTGTGTAAGCTTGGTTAAAACATCAAAATTTAAAAAGCTTGATGAGCCTTTAACTGTGTGTGCAACACGAAATATACTATTAAGAAGTTCTAAATCACCCGGATTAGCCTCAAGTTCGACTAAATCATGATCGATTTGATCGACAAGCTCAAAAGCTTCGACTAAAAAGTCTTCAAGTATTTCTTGCATATCGTCCATAATTTACTCCTGATATTGTGCTTCGTGTTCTTTGATAACACGGGTGATTTCTGAGAAGAAGTTGTTGGCGTTAAATTTAACCAAATATCCATCTCCTCCTGATTCTTGTATGCCTTTTTCGCTCATAAATTCATTAGAAAGTGATGAATTAAAGACTATAGGTATAGTTTTAAAACGTTCATCTTCTTTAATGAGTGCAGCAAAGTGAAAGCCGTCCATTTGTGGCATTTCCACATCTGAAACGATGATTTTGAGTTGAGTTTTAATGTCATTTCCATACACTTGATAGAGTTCATTAAGTTTTTGCAAGCCCTCAACTCCATCTTTTGCTTCAACGACTTGAAATCCCATTTTTTGAAGCATATCTTTTACTCTTTTTCGTGCAGTTAAACTATCATCTAAAGTAAGAGCTATACCACTGAATTTTTCTATACTTGAATAATCCACTTCAGTTTTTGGCGTATAAATTCCAAGATCCTCAACCACGCTTTCTAAGTCCAAGATGAGTAAAACTTCATCATTTTCTATACGCGTTACGCCGGTTATCTTACCTTTATCAAGTGCGCCTGAACCCGTTGAAAAAGTGGCTGGTTCTATATCTTTCCAGTTAATTCGGCGAATTCTTTTGGCTTCATGCACGATAAAGCCGATAAGTATATTGCTAAACTCAGTGATAATAACTCTTGGTTTTAGCATAGAGTCTTTTGGCTCGGTGATTTGCATCCATTTTGCAAGATTGACTACCGGAATGACTACACCGCGAAGATCAAAAATCCCCTCTATGTAATCAGGCACGCCCGGAAGCTCGGTAAGGGTTGGGATTTTGATGATTTCTCTTACTTTAGAGACATTTACACCATAAATTCCCTCATACACCTTATCTTGACCTTGCTTGAAAATACGAAAATCAACAAGCTCCATTTCGTTTGAACCCGTTTTTACGATATTTTCGTCAAACATTCTTATCCCTTTAATTTCTTTTCTTGAAATTTGACTTTCAAGGAGCATTCTACTACAAAAAAACTTCTCTCATATGCAAAACTCGCTAAATTTATATATTTTATTGTTTTTTCATTTAAGGTAAAGTTTTGATGATAATGCCCTTCTATAATCAAACTCCCATCTTTTGGATAGTTTAAAACTCTTTTTTGAGCTAAATTTTTAAAGTCTTTGATAGTAAAAAAAAGATTTTTTTTATTTTGATTGCTAAGAATTTTTTTATAGATCGCATTACAAAAGAGTATATCTAAAGCATTTAAAAAGTAAAGTAAAATTTTATTTCTTAGGCTTTTTAGAGCAAAACTAAGTAAGGGCGGTAAAAAAATATCTCCATGGGTAAGATAGATATATTCAGTTTTATCAAACTCCATATTTTTTATATCCTCAAGCCTTTGATTTTGTTTTAAATTTAGCTTGCTTTCATTAAAATTTTTATTTTGAGCCTTTGAAAAAACAGCCTTTAAGGGCTGATCTTGAAGTGTAAAAACCCTTACTTTTTTAAAGAGTTTTTTAAGATTAAAATCATGATTGCCCTCTATATAAATAATTTGCATTGTTTCACAAAGTTCTTCAAGTAAGGCTATATAAGGCTTTGCAAAGTTATGCGTGGCTTTTATCTCGCCGATTAAAAGATCAAAAATATCACCCATTAAGATCAGCTGGGGGCTTTGAATCTCGCCTTGTTTTAAGGCTTGTAAAAAGTCCCAAAAGCCCTTTCTTTGCTCGTTTTCATGAGCATCAGCTAAAAATATAGCGTGATTTTGAATTTCAATGCCTGCTTGCATAAGTTTAAAGCTTTAAAGCCTCATAAGCAATGCTTATTATCTCAAATTCGCTCTCGCCCTTTGGGAGTTTTACACGAAAATCATCGCCTTCTTTTTTGCCTAGCATTGCCCTTGCAAGTGGCGAATTTATAGAGATATAGCCCTTGTCAAGATCAGCTTCTGCTATGCCTACTATGGTGTATTTGATCTCTTTTTCTGTATCCATATCCATGATAACAACACTTGAGCCAAATTTTACGCTTTCATGTTCATAAGAGCTTGGATCGATGATTTGTGCGCGTGAGAGCAAGTCGCTAAGCTCAGCTATCCTACCTTCTATAAAGGCTTGTTTTTCACGAGCAGCGTGATACTCGGCATTTTCCTTTAAATCTCCATGTGAGCGGGCTGTATCGATTTCTATTACAACAGCTGGGCGTTGCTTATTTTTTAAGTCCTCAAGTTCAAGAGCAAGTTTTTCATAGCCTAATTTGCTCATCGGTTCTTTTTGCATACTTATCCTTTTATAAATCTTTCGTGCAAGCGAATTTTAGCTAAATTTCAAAACACAAAGCAAAATTTAGCAAAATTTTTTAACAATTCAAATTTTTTGACACAACCTGTCAAAACACTTCTTTATAATTTGCTCATATTTTAACTTAAAGGAGAAACTATGTTAAGACTAGGTTTAGCCGGCATTGCTGGCTTTGTAGGCTATAAATTCCTCAAAGAATACAAAAGAGTAAAGGCGGAAAATCCTTATCTTGAAAACTCAAGTGATATTCTTGGTCAAACTATCAGCGAGCTAAGTTTTAAGGCTTTAGATACACTTGATAGTGTTGAAGCTAAGGCTGAAAAGCTTTTTGAAAAAATAGATAGCCTGCTTAATGATGGTAAAAAGCCTGATTTAAGAGATATTATAGCTTCAAACCCACAATATGCTGAAATTTTAAACAAAGTTCTTGATGAACCAAAATTAAATTTAAAAGGAGAAAACAATGTTTAAAAAACTTATCTTAGGAAGCGTTGCAGCTGCTGCAACTGGGTATGGGATCAAAAAAATTTATGAGGCTTTAAATGAAGATGATAGCACCACTTATACAAGCAAAGAAGAAGATCGTCAAGATGAAAACGAGCTTTTTAAGGAGCTAAACAAAGCTTTGGCTGAGGTTAAAAATGCACCCTTTGCTGTGGTGGAAAAAGATTTTGATGAGCTTGATTTTGACTTTGAAGATGAAAAATTAAGTGAAATGGTGCAGGATTTATATGAGTTTGTAGAGCAAGATTATGAAGAACTTGATGAGCTTTTGATGACAAAGGTAGATTTTCAAAGTTTTGATGAAGAAGAAAAAAAGCTTTTTATGTGTTTAAACAAGGCAAATGATTTGCTTTGTGAGCTTGGCAGTTTTGATGAAAGTGAGCTTGAGCGATCAAGACTTAGAGAGTTTTCACGCAAACTTGCAGAACTTGAGGATCAAGGCTGAGTAATGCAAGAACTTATGCAAAACTATAAAGAACAATTTCAAAGCCTTGATAAAGAAGAGCTTGGCTCTAAATTTCAGCGCATGAATAGTGCTTTACTTGAAGTTGTAGAACCTCATGAGGAAGTGCTTAAGATGAAATATGATTTTCATAAAAGCGATTTTGCTTTTGAAGATGAGTATTTTCAAAGCTTGTGTGCTTTGTTTTATGAGTATGCAAATGTGATTTTTAAAGGCTTTGATGAGTTGGTGGCAAGAGAAAGTGATTGGAAAAAATTTACAGATATGCAAAGGAGACAATATCTGGATATTTTTGCTTTTAATTGTCTTATCATTCATCTTATAGAGTTTATCAAAGAAGGATGGAAGCTTACAGAAGCGGACTTTCGGTATTTTTATAAAGAAGTATATAGGCTTAAAAATCCAAATTTTTTCAAAGCCATAGAAGATATGATCGGCATGTCTTGGTTTGAGCTAAACAAACTCACGCCTAATAGCCCAGTAGAATTATGGATAAAAAGCAAAGAACAAGGAGTATATCAATGTTAAGATCAATCATAGCACCCCCAGCAAGACTTAGACTTTGTATGCAATGCAAAAAGCCCTTTTTTCATCGCCCAAAAAGCGATGCTTTGGGCTTTGATATTTTGCCACTTTGCAAAGCTTGCAGGCAAAAAGCTACCAAGCCAAAAGATAAAGCTTAAAAGCCCATTTTGTGTAAGCTAAAGTTAAGGCTAAATTTACAAGCCTTAACTTTATAACGCTTATTAAAATTTACATACTTTTAGCTCCTTTTCTCTTGACATGGGGGGGGGGGGGTAATGTATAATAAATTTTTTAAATTTTGTGTTTTAAAACATTATTGATGAGAGAGTAAAAGCTCTTTTTATCATGGTTTTAAAGCTAAAAATACACAACACAGTTCAAACACGAAAGGAAAACACGATGTTAAACACTCAGCAAAAATATCTTGATTTTATCTCTTTTATCAAGGATAAAACTAAAAACATAGTTGCCGTTGATCAAGGCAAACAAGATGAGCTTATAAAGGCTATTGAAAATAAAAGGCTCATTGTGCCTGTAGTTGGCGGTTTTAGTGCTGGAAAAAGTTCTCTTATCAATCAATTTTTAGGCAAGGATATTTTATCTACAAGTATCACACCTGAAACAGCTATGGCAACAGAGCTTATCTATGCAGATGAGAGTTATTATGAAGCTGTAAGAAGTGATGGCACTAGCGCTCGTTTTGAGCTTGATGAGACAGAAAAGATTAAGGAGCAAGCAGCAAATTTTGAGTTTTTAAGGCTTTTTCTAAAAGAGGAAAAACTAAAGCAAATTGAGCCTTTAATCTTAGTTGATATGCCCGGTTTTGAAGCGCCTTTAAAAGATCATAATAAAGCCATATTAAACTATCTTTCAAAGGGTGTGTATTTCATCGTTTTAACTAGCATTGAAGATGGCACTATATCTAAAAGCATGCTAAGAGAAATTGATAATATCATGACTATAGGCAAGGATTTTACTTTTTGCTTAAGTAAGACAAATTTACGCTCTAGTGAGCAAGTAAAAGAAGTTCAAACTGCTATGCAAGAACAGCTTTTAGAACAATTTGAGTATCAAAAAGAACTTGTTTTAACTGCCAAAGATTCTGCTAAAGAATTTCAAAATATACTCACAAGTATAAATCCTGAAGAACTTTTTGAAAAGCTATATAAAGACGAGCTTAAAAATCATTATTTTGAGACGGAATCAAGCATAAATACTCAAATTTCTACTCTAAAATCTTCCAAAGCTGACATAGCAAAGATTTTAGAAAGCTTGGCTGAGGGCGTTCATGAGCTTAAAAAGGCTAAAGAAAAAGCCCTAGCTAATGCTGAGGATAGATATGCTGGCAAAAATCTTGAAGATATAGTAAATGCTGTTGCTTCTGCTTTGATGAGCCAAAAAACAAGCCTAGTAAGCTTAATGCAAAACAATCAAGCAGGCTTTAATGAAGAAGTAAATTCAATAATCAAAAATGTAGCTTTGGATCAAATTTCAGCTAAGCTTAAAGACTTTAACGAAGAAATAGCCCAGTATTTCAAGCAAAGCCTAGATAAAGTAAGTGCTAATTTAAGCCATACTGAGCTAGGAACTGAGTTTATTGATATACTAGAGGGCACAGTTTCAGCAGTTAAAAGCACAGGGCTTGATTCAATGTTACTAACCACCAAAGACCCATACACAAAAATAGTTTATACTATACTTCAAATCCTTGATCCCTTGCTTAAATTGCTCAAACAACAAAGATTGCACGAAAGACTGGAAGCTAAATTTATAAATGAAATTATCCCCTCTGTTAAAACCAAGTTAAGAAGCACCTTACCAGCTGTATTTAACGAGCATATAAGCAAGGCTACTGAAGCTATAGGCTCAAAATTTGAAGAGCAGATTAAGGCTAAAGAAAATGAAGTGGCAAAAAGTGCTAAAGAACAAGAACTTAAGGTAGATGATATTCAAAAAGAACTTGATATGCTTAGCGAGGCTAAAAAGCAAATCGCTAACTACGCTAATGAAATTTTTTAAAAGGAAAAACCATGCAAAAGCTGATAGAGCAATTTGAAAAACTAGAAGAATTTGTCGCTAAAAATGAGCTTAGCTCAGCCCTTAAAGACTTACAAAATTTGCAAGAAAAAGAAGCTATCGCTTCAAGTGAGGATTTAAAAGCTTGGCTTGAGGAGCATAAAAAAGAGGGAAAAGAGCTCAAGCTTGGCATAGTAGGCAGGGTTAAGGCTGGCAAAAGTTCTCTTTTAAATGCTTTGTTTTTTGAGGGAAAGGATATACTGCCAAAGGCAGCTACACCTATGACAGCGGCTTTAACCATACTTGAATATGATGAGAGCTTATCAGCTAGTGTTGAGTTTTTTTCAAATGAGGATTTAAAAAAGATTGAAGCTGAACATGCTAGATATGAAAAAGAACTCAAGCAAAGAGTAGATGAAAGATTAGAAGAGGAAAAAGCAAGAGCTGAGAAAAAAGCAAGGCAAGAACAAAAAGAGCTTAACTTTGATCTTGCAAAAGAAAGAGAAAAAGCACGAAAAACTATAGAAAAAGAGCTTAAAAGCACGGTGCTTTATGCTTCTTATGAACAATATGAAAAGATCGAAAAAAGCGGGATTAAGCCTCATGAGCTAGAGACAAATCTTAAGGCTTCAAGCATAGAGGAGCTAAAGGATATTTTGCAAGATTATGTGGGGGCTGAGGGCAAATACATGCCCTTTACAAAATCAGTTACCCTAAGGCTTAATTTAGAAGGCTTAAAAGATATGAAGATCATTGATAGTCCGGGGATAAACGATCCTATAGTTTCAAGAGAGGAAAGAACTAAAAAGCTTTTAAAGGATTGTGATGCGGTATTTTTGATCTCTCCTGCCGGGCAGTTTTTAAATGCTGAGGATTTAAATTTGCTTGATAGGATAAGCGATAAAGAGGGCATTTGTGAGTTTAGGATACTTGCTTCACAAGCTGATAATCAGCTCTTTACAGACGCTAGAGAAAAGGGAGGCGGCACTCTTAATGGAGCCTTAGAGAGCATAAAAACAAGCCTAAGTTCAAATTTTGAAAAAACCCTTTCTGCCTTTAAAGAAGAAAGAAACTCGGCTGAAATCAAAAAAACCATAGATAAGCTTATAAAAAGTGGAACTGATAATTTACTTCTTAGCTCCTCAGCTTGCTATGCTATGTTTAAAAATTTTGATAACAAGGCTTCTTGGGATTCAAATTTACAAAGAGTTTGGGAAAATCTTAATGATGAGTATAAAGACTTTTTTAGTGATGAAAGCACAGCTAAAGAAAATCTTAAAAGCATAGCTAATATTGAGCTTATTCAAGATAATTTAGCCCAAATC
The DNA here is from genome assembly GCF_005406235.1 of Campylobacter sp. MIT 12-5580. Lineage (NCBI taxonomy): Bacteria > Pseudomonadati > Campylobacterota > Epsilonproteobacteria > Campylobacterales > Campylobacteraceae > Campylobacter > Campylobacter sp. MIT 12-5580. The sequence continues at coordinate 42,798 of NZ_NXLK01000009.1, read as the reverse complement.
CGCAGCAATAAAGATATCATCATAGAAAATAAGCAAAAAAGCTATGTAGAAGCAAAGAAAAACACCTTTAAAAGTTATAGTGAGGGCATAGCAAAGCTTTTACAAGCTAGAATTGATGAGCTAAATTCTAAGGATAAAGCTAGTATAGCAAAGCAAATTAGCGAGTTAAGTAAGCAAAAAGCTAATGCTAGTTTTGAGTTAGGGGAAGCTTACGAACAATCATGCTTTGATTTTAAATATGGGCTTGATGACAAACTAAAAGAGCAAAAGGCACATTATTTTAAGGAAGCTAAAAAAGAGACTAAAGATAGCCAAAAGATCGAAAGTGAAACTTACGAGGTAAGCAACAGTAGCTGGTATAATCCTTTTAGCTGGGGTAGCACAAAGACAAAAACAAGGGAATTTCAAACTATTAATGCGGCTGATGTGCGTAATGCCTTAGATGAAATGCTTGAAAAACTTCAAGACTTATTTAATATTGAAATAAATAAGCAAAAAGAAAAATTTAGAAGAAAGCTTTATGAAAAGCTTATTGGGGTAATACAAAAAAATTTCAATGCTGAGGAAATTGATCTGCCAAAAATAGCTGGCATACTTAAAAGCATAATAGCTTCTATACCAGTAAAAGAGCTTGATTATAGTGATAAATTGCCAGACAAGCTTAAGCAAAGTGGAAAGCTAATAAAATGGGAGGCAGAAGAATTTATGGAGGAAGTAAATTCCTTTCTTAGTGAGTTTTCAAAAGAAGTAAGCTTAGATATAAACAACTTCATTAAGGATTTAGAAAAAAGCTTAGAGTCAAGCAATATAGTAGAAAAACTCTTTGCTTCTTATGAAGAAGAGCTTCAAAGACTTCAAAGCGAACTAGAAAATAAAGAACTAAATATAGAAAAATACTCAAAAATGCTAGCTGAACTTAAGGAGCTTAATAATGTTTAAAAACTTAGTTTTAAAGCTTTTTGCTAAGGATATAAAAGCCTTAGCACAAGAGCAAAGCGAGGATCAAATTCAAAGTCTTAAACAAGACTTTGAAAGCCAAAAGGCAGAACTTGAAAAACAAAAGCAAGATGCAATTTTAAGCTTTGAGCTTACAGACAAAAAACTAAGATCAACCCAAAAGGATTTAGAAGCTATGAAAGAAAATTTAAAACAAAGCCAAGATGAACTTAAAGAAATAAACTTTAAATTTAACTTCACCTCAAGCATACTGGCTGCTAAGCCTCAAAGCGAGGCTTTAACCGCCTTTCAAAACTGCCTTAAGGCTTGGCGTGAGTTTAGCACTGAGGGTGTGGATTTAAACGATGAGTTAGAAGCCTTTAAGGCACTTGAAAACATAGAAAAAGAGCTAGAACTGCTTTGTGCCTATCCTAAGCTTTTTAAAAATACCATAGTCGCAGTAGGCGGGGGCTTTAGCTCTGGAAAATCTGAGTTTATCAGCTCTTTTATGCAGGATAAAAACTTTAAGCTTGCTACAGATATAGCTCCAACTACAGCCATACCTACCTATGTTTTTCACGATGAAAAAACAAGAGCCTTAGCTATCACAAACAATGGAGCTTCTTTTGACTTGCAAAAACTAGGCGATAATGTTCATGCAAAATTTTCTCATAATTTCATCTCTACCTTTGGCTTTAATCTCAAAGACATAGTGCCTTTTATGGTTTTGGGGCTAAAGATGAAAGAACAAGGCTTATGCTTTATCGATACTCCCGGATACAATCCCTCAGGTAGCGGACACACCAAAGAAGATGCTAATACAGCAAGAGAGTATCTAAACAAAGCTAGTGTTTTATTTTGGCTTATAGGGCTTGATTCAAATGGCACTATAGGGCAAAGCGATCTTGATTTTTTAAGGGATTTAGATTTAAAAGAGAAAAATAAAGAACTCTTTGTAATCTTAAACAAGGCGGATTTAAAATCACAAGAGGACTTAGAGGATGTTTTAGAAGTGGTTGAAGAAACTTTGATAGATAATGACATAGAATTCAAAGGCATAAGCGCTTATAGTGCAAGAAGAAACAAAGAATATACCTTTAAAAAAAGCTCTTTAATGGATTTCTTACATAATCTTGAAGCTCAAAGTCATAATATACACAAAAGCTTAGTTGAAGAACTTTTTGCTGTAGATGAGAAAGTGCAAAAGGATTTATTGCTAGCTATCAGGGATAAAAAGCTTAAAAATAGGGAGTTATCAAATATAGGGCTTGATCTACTTAAGTTAGGTATAGATGACTTTGGCAGTCCTTACAACTTGCGTTTAAATAATCTTAAAAAAGAGCAAGATTCTAAGGCTTTATGTGAAAAGCTTGAAAAACTTGGGGAACAAATAGAAAATTTCAAAGCAGCCATTGATCTAGCCTTTGGTAAGAGGCTTGATTTACAAAGGGTTATTTATACTGAAGATGATATTAAAGATTTAAAAGGCTTTGAACCTGTTGTCATCAAGGACTTAGAGGAAATTGAAGAGCAAGAGGAGGCTAAAGAAAACAAAAAGACTAAAAAGGCTCAAAAAGTTTTACTCAGTCAAAGCTTAGGCTTTTTAAAAGAGCTTAATGTAAGTAATTTTCCTTCTTTGCTTAAAGATATGGTAGAAACACTTGAAGAGGGTAAGGAATTTTTTATAGAAGAATATGAGCTAGAAACTTACGAAAAACTCTCTCCAGCACTTGATTTTATCATAGATTTAAAAGAGCTTTTGGAAGAATACGGCAATACACATTGGCTACAACTTATACTTGAAATATTAAATGATGGTGATCAAGAACTCTTTACACAACTTAATGATCGCATTGCTTTGGAAGAATTCAAAAAGGGTATAGAAGAAGCTATGCAAGAAGATGAGGAATAAAGCTTAAAAAAGCCCTTGAAAATATGCTTAAAAACTAGCTATAATAAGGCTTTTAAAAAAAGTAAAAAGGTGCTTGATGAAATCTCACGATAAACTTGCTTGGCGTTTGGCTAGTATCTTGCAGAAATTTAACAATGGCGAACGCTTTAGCCTTGAAGAATTGGCAAGCGAGTTTAATGTGAGTGCAAGAACTATTGCAAGAGATATACAAGATAGACTTGCTTTTATGCCTATAGGCAAAGAAAATGGGAAGTATTTTTTACAGCCTTATGTTTTGGGGAGTTTGGGTTTTAAGGATTTGCAAAATTTTGCCTTTTTAAGTGGAATTTGTGGGCTTTATCCAAGTTTGGATCAAAACTTTATCGCTGATTTGCTTAATGAAAAAATTTCAAGAGCTTATTTGGTGCGAAATGAAGGCTTTGAAAAGGGTGTAGATAAAGCCTTGTTTGAGAATTTAAGCTCAGCTATAATCAAAAATGAACTCATTAGCTTTACTTACAAAAACAAGCTCCGCAGCATAAAGCCTTATAAACTCGTAAGCAATAATGGCATTTGGTATATCTTGGGCGTAGAGCAGGGCAGTAAAGATGGGCTTTTAAAGAATTTTGCTTTAGCTAAAATGAGTGAATTTAAAAACCTAAAAAAGAGCTTTAAGCCTGATCCTGCGGTGCTTGAGCTTATCAAGGCTTCACAAAGTAAATGGTTTGGCGAGCTTAAAACTGCTATTTTGCAAGTGGATAAAAAGGCAAAGGAGTATTTTTTAAGAAAGCCTGTTTTAAACCAGCTTGAGCTCATAGATGAAGATGAATTTCATCTTATCTTTAGGGTAAAATTTTCTTATGATGATGAACTTTTAAATGTGGTAAAACTTTATCTACCTTTTATAAAAATCATAGAGCCAAAATCCTTACAAAGCAAGCTAAAAGAGACTTTGAGGCAGTATTTAAAAGAGCTTGTGTAAATTTTATCCTTTTGCATTAAGCTTGTATATACCTTGATCGATCATAATATGAAGCAAAAAGGAGCTAAGATGAATGATATACCAGAAACTATAGATCAAGCTAAGGCTTTTGAAAGCCTTGATAGTCTTATAAATGGCTTAGATTGCACCAAAAGCACCTCAGCTGCTCTTATAACTGAGGATAATTTTGTCTATGTTAATGATAAAGAGATTGTAGAAACGACTTCTTATGCACCTGAGACACGCATAGTTTTTGAAGAAACTATCTTAAGAGGTGGGATTTTAAGAGGGGATAAATATATCAGCGATGATATGAAATTTAGCTTTCATTTTGATGAAAATTTGCGTCTTATCGTAACTTCTGTATGTAAAAATACTAGTATTACTATCAATAATTTCTTTCAAGAGCATGAAAATTTTGGCATAAGACTTCGTAAAAAAGCTGGTAAAGAGCTTGGCTTTATCTACTGCAATAGCTTTGATGTGCATGCTTATATAAAGGCTTTTAAAGAGCTAGCTCCTTTTATCTCAAAAAGAGTGTTTAAGGACAAAGATACACTTTCTAAGCTTTTTGTGAATAATTATAAAAGTATGAGAGATGGAGTTTTGGGGCCTTTTTATACGCCTGAAGATTTTGAAGAAGCTATAGATAAAATAAGCTTTAATCCTCAAAGTCTATATTTGCTTAATGTAGCCATGATAGAAATTATGAGTCAATTTACTAAAAACAATGGCTTGCTAAAAGAACTTTATGTCATCTCAACCACACCTTTGCTTGATAAATTCCGCTGGGAAAGCATGGTGGAAATGATGAAAAATTTAAATAGAAATATAGTCAAAAACACTCCAGAAAAAAAGGAAAATCAAGTTAAAGTGCATGGCTTTGCTTTGGGAACTGATCTTGATTTTTTAAAATTTATGTGCGAGGATAGCGGTGGGATATATACAAGGGTTGATTCTATACTTGAGTTTAAAAGAAGCATTTTAACAAGGCTAAGTGATGGGGTTTTACCTGATCCAAAAGAGCTTGGTAAAGACGCACAAATAGAGATCATTACGCCAAATAAAATTTATGATCCAGATGATCCGGATAATAAAAACTAAGAATTTCTTAGCACCAATGTATAAATTATAAAAGAATTTGATGGATTGCTTCAGTTTTATAGCTTTGTAATGACAAGGTAGAGTTTTCATAATGATAAATTTTTCATAGCCAGCTTAGTAAAGCAATCCGCAAAATCAATTATATATCTTAAGCTTCATTAAGAATTTTTGCTACATTCAAAGCCGAGCCAAATTTTAAATACGATCTTACAAAGGCTACTTTGTTAAAAAAATTCCCATAATCAAAGCTTTCATAAGCTTTTAAAAGATTAGATACATTCACTTCATCTTGTAAGAACTCAGGATTTAAGGCACTTTGGCTAGCAAAATCACAGATTAAGTTTGCAAGCCCTATGTATTTGAGCTTCACAAAGAGTTTAGCGATGAAAAAATCAATTTCCTTTGCCTTATAAGCAAGCACAAAAGGCGTTCCAACAAGGGCAGCCTCCAAAGTAGCTGTGCCAGAGCAAATAAAGGCAAAATCAGCCTTTTTAAGCAAAAAAGGAGTATTGCTTTGCACTTCAAAGCCACTTATATCGCCGTAAAGTTCAGGGATTTTATCAAGATTAAAGCTAGGCACGCACAGCACTTTTTTAGCCTCAAATTTGCTTGCAAGCTCCTTAAAAATAGGCATTAAACGCTTGATCTCACTCTTTCTTGAACCGGGCAAAAAGGCGATAAGCTTTTCATTTTCTTTTTTGCTAAGTATCTCATTTTGCTCCTCTAAACTCTTATACTCCTTGATCTCATCAAGCAAAGGATGCCCCACAAATATACTTTTGCTAAAAAACTGATCATCAAAAGGCAAGATTGAAGCTAAAATATCAAAATTTGCCTCTATAATAGGAATCCGCCCCTTCTTCCAAGCCCAAACCTGAGGCAATATATAATAAATCCGCCTAGTCTTTGAACCAGCCTTTTTTAAAGCCTTAGCAAGAGGGATATTAAAAGCTGGAGAGTCTATACAAAGCACGCCATCAAGCTTACCCAAATTTTCAAGCTCAAAACTCAAACTCACAAGCTCTTTAATAGCCCTCTTAGCCTTAAAAATAAGAGGCAAAACCTCAACAAAACCCATAGCAGAAAACTCATGCGAGCTATAAAGAGGCTTAGATTTAAGCCCAAACTCCTCACACAAAGCCTCATCAAAAATACCTACAAGCTCAAAATCCCCAAATTCTTGCCTAAAACTTTTTAAAACTTCTTTCAAATGCAAATTAGCAGAAGGCTCAAGTGCTGAGACGAGGAAGGTTTTCATTAAAATGGCTCACTTATTTGTTTTTTCAGGATGTTTTTAAGCCTTTCTTTAAGCTTTTCTTTTAATTCTTTCAAGCTATTTGGATTGTAATTTATCCTCTCCATAGTGAATAAATCAAAATGAACAGATTTTGCATCATTTTCTTCTTTCGTTTTATCATGCAAAAGTATAAATGGTTTATTTTTCCCTTCAAATAACCCTAGTTCATAATATACATTTGGTCTTGCACTTGTTAAATCAGCTATCATTAAATCAGCTTCGTTAATATTTGTTTTAATTTCTTTAATAATATCCTTTGAATCTTGATTTGGTTTGTCTACTCTATATGGCATATATTTTCCTTTGTTATCTTGAAATTCCCTACTTAAATCATACCCATCCTTAATTAGATCATCATAAACATCAACTATACTATCCCAAATATTATTAAAATCATCACTAAAAGGCATAGCAACAAAGATTTTTTTAATTCGTGATTTATAGATTTCATCAAATATTCCAATTAAACTTTTTAATTTAATGTTTTTAGTATTATAAATATGATTCTTGAGTATCCATTTTTTAAATAATTCAATCTTTTTGCTTCCATATTCTTTATCGTAATTTAAAGAATAATATAAAAAAGCTGTAAAAATCACACTATTTTCTTGTTTTTCAAGTTCAGTATCTTTGTATAGTTGATCGATGTCTGAAAAGCTGTATTTGACTCTATCTATAATTGAATCATCTAAAGTTATTTTTTTATCTTCTTTAATAAACTTGCAAAATTCTAATAAAGTAGTTCTTTTATTATTATCCTCAAAAATATTTGATAAATGCTTAAAGCAATCCAAATTAAGATTACCATACATTTGCTTTGCAAAAAAATATTCTTCTCCTAAGTTATCTTTTAATGTTGTAAGAATTTTTTCATCTTTAAAAATTAATTCAAGATATTGTTCTTTACTTAAAGGTATATGCTTAAAATTTGTATTATGAAAAAGCATTTTGCTTTGTGTTTTATATTCATTTTCCGTTCTAAAAAATACTACAACAATAGGTGCAATAAGATTTTTAATATCATCATCACAATTTTCTGCCGCGCTAATTCTATGATTACCATCTATACGAAAAAATAGATTTTCATCACTTTTTTCTTTTAAAGTGCTGATGGTAACTACCTTAAAAGTACTATCTCCATAAGGTTTTGGTTGTTGAATGCCTATATTGCATTTTCTAAAACCAAAATTTCCTTTCCCATTGTTTTTAAATGCTGTAATAAATTTTTCTAATCTTTCTATCTCTTCATCATTTTCTGGCAGATAACAACCTAAAATTAATTCAGAGAAAAACCTGTTTTTTCCATCTGTAAAAAACTTTTCTAAGTCCTTTTGATGCTTCTCAATGATACCTCTCTGATAAGCTTCATCTGGCTTTGAAAATCTTGCTATGTCTCCAAGTTTAGCAAAACCCCTAAAAGTCAAAAAATTTCCTAATGAATATTCCATAATACCCTTTATTTTCATTTACCCTCCTAGAATTATATTTTCTACTTCTTTTTTAGCACTTTCTAAAAGTTCTTTTGCTTCATTTTGCAAATTTAAAGCTTTTGTTTTTCTTATATTGATTTCTTTGGTAATTCTTTCTTGAACTTGCATTGGTGGAATTGGGATTTTAAGATTTAGGATATTTTCATTTTTTATTGTTGGATATGTAGAGCCAGTAGAAAATTTAGCAAATAAATCCTTGAATAGTTTGGTTCTTAAAAGAAACTGTAAAAGCATCACACTATATTGCTGTTGTCGTAACACGCAAAAAGCACCGCTGCAATAAGCTTCATTTTCTTTAGTGTAAATTGCTATAGCTCCCCTTGTTGGTCTTACTGTTGAAATTAACAAATCCCCTTGACTTATAGTAATTTTTGTATTTTTAGGTAAAAATTTTTGTGCAATATTTTTATATTTTATATCTGCTTGATTAATGTCAATATCTCCTATTTCTATATACGATACATAATCACCATGTAAATACTTAAACTCTGTTATTTCTGTAAAAATGTTTCTAATCATTTTAAGCGGATACCTCCCACCCCAAATACTTCGCATATTTTTAAAAAATTCCAAAGCAAAAATAGAGTTAAAATACTGGTTAAACTCGTCAAAATTAAGCTCAAAATTATATACATTATTTAATGCCCCCCCCCCATTTGTTATTATCAAGTTCTCTACTTCTATTTTGGCACATTGTAATATTTCTTTTGCTTTTTGATTTAAATCAAAGGCTTTATTTTTTGATTCTAGAATTTTATGAGCGATTTGTTCTTGTATTTTTAAATCTGGAAGTGGGATTTTAAGATTTAAAAATTTATCTATATTTAGGTGCTTGATTACTGCTCCTATACTTTCTCTATTGGCTAATATATTCATTAAATGCGATGCAAGCAAGGCTTGTAAAAAGTTAAGATTAATATCATCTTTAAGCTCAAGTCTTAAAATAGCTCCACTTATAATATAATCCCTACTTGTATCAGCTTGCAAACAAATTCCTATAGTGCCATCTTTTGAGTAAAGCAGTTCATTGTCTTTAGGCTGAAAATCTTTAAGATTTTCATATAAAGAATAAGAGATAAACTTATCTACAGCCTCAAAATCAATGCCTTCATTATTAATATCACTTACTCTTATGAAAGGAATTTCTTTGTTTTGCGAGTATTGATTGCTTCCTACTTCTATGCCTTTTTTAAGATTTTTAATTAAACTCACAATATTCACTAAAGGATAAGGTGTATAGCTTATAGCTCTTTCTAGGCTTTTATAATAACTTTGGTGATACTCACAATCAAGCCTTTTTTCACTTATTTGACTAAATTTAGTCAAATAAATTCTATCTTCTAGCTCTTTTGTATCTTTGCTTGGTAAGCTTATGCCAAGCTCGTTAAGCAAATATTCATCAATAGAATCTAAAAGCCCTTGTGCCTCTTGTTCTTTTTGCTTTTTTTGTTTGTAGGCATTATCCATTATATCAATAATTTTTTGTTGGGTTTGTTTTGATGGAATTTCTGGAATTTTCAACTCTTTTATTCGTTCTATAGCTAATTTTGGTATAGTGGTTTGAATATAATTTTGTTTTAATTGCTCTTGAATAAAAGTTGTTTTTAATACAATAGCTAAAAAATTTGGTAATACTTTTTCGCAACATTGTATTTTTACACAATTTTCTGTAAGAACAACTTTATTACTTGTGTTGTTTTTAAAAAGTAAGATTTTTCCTATTGTTCCAGCATTTGAAAGCACAATTTCATTTGGGAAAATTTCATATCGTTTTAAAATTTCAAATACTTCATAATCAATAGACCTTAGAATATCTATATTTAATTCATTTTCATCAGAGTTAATATCATCAACTCTTAAATATTTGAAACTTGTTGTTGTATTGGAATAACTTTTTCCTTTTGGTATTCTCTTGCCACCTTTTATATCTGCAATTTTATTAAGCGAATATGTTTTTACTGATTGAAATAATTGCAAATTATAATACTGACAATCCCACCTTCCCCCACTTAATTCGCTCCATTTTCGTATAAAAATTTCACACATTAGGATTCTACCTTTGTGATATTGTTAATAAATTCTCTTAATTTCTTGCCTATATAATCAAGCTCATTTATCCCTGTTTCTTTGCCTGTGGCATCATAGCCTATATTTTCAGCAATAGCCATAAAAATCTCATAATCAAGTCCTTGTTCCTTAAAAAGCCTTGTTTTTTTATCACTATAAGATTCTAATAAGCGACTTTGCAAAAGCTCTAATTCCTTTTTATGTCTTTGATCGATGTCTGCTTTTTTACTTTTGTATTCATCTGTTTGCTTGTCTTTTTTGCTTGGGAAAAGCTTATTTAATTCTTTTAGTTCTTGTTTTTTATTAGCTAAGAGCTCGTTTGCTTTTCTTTTATAATCATGAGCTGGATCCTCAAGCGAATCCCTTTGCAAATTTATTTTAAGATTTTTAATCTTTTCGCTTTGCTCGCCCCTATATTTTCTAAGAAATAGCACCGAGCTTTTTACTCCAGCACCATTGGCACTAAAGGCAGTTTGAGGCATAGACACAACAGCTATTATTCTAAACATTTCCTCAACACTATCTCTAACATATTGCAAGCTTGAATTTGTCAAGATTCCATCAGGGATAACTATAGCTAAAAAGCCATCTTCTTTTAAAAATTTATATCCTTGCTCTATAAATAACACCTCTGTGCTTTGATTTTCCCTTTTTTGTCTTTCTTGTTTATCACTTATATCAAGCCAATTTATTTCTTTATGGGCAAGACTGTATTGATGTAAATAGGCTTTCTCAGCTTGTTTTATAATAGAACCAAAAGGAGGATTTGTGATGATGAAGTCAAAAGAGTTTTCCTCAAATTTAAAATTACCACTTTTAACTTGGATAGTAGAAGCATTGTATTGTTCAAATTCTTCTTTTGCACTATCTTTTTCTTTATTTCTTTCTTCTTCAATTTCTTTAAGTTTAATTTGCAATTCTTCTTTTTTATTTTGAAGTAATTTTTTAGTATCTTCTTTTTCTTTGTTCTTTTGCTTATCAATTTCATTATATTTTTGATTAAGCCATTCCTGTGGTTTAGGAGTTATGGGGTTTAAGCCATCACATTCTATAACATTAGTATGCCCATCATCGTGGATGATCATATTCATCTTAGCCACTCTTGAAATTTGCTTATTAATTTCTATGCCATAAAGGCAGTTTTGTGCAAAATTATGCCAATAATTGTGGTGTTTTTGATGATTTTCTGGCACTATATAAGAGCCTGTTTCCTCGTCAAATTCCCCAAATTCTTTATCTGCTTCTTTACGCACTTTATCAAGTGCATAAAGCAAAAATCCACCACTTCCGCAACTACTATCAAGCACTTTTGATTTTTCATCTATAGGCAAAACATCAACGATAAATTTTACAATGGCTCTTGGAGTAAAATACTGCCCAAAATTTCCACGGAAAAATGAGCCTAAAAAAGATTCAAAAGCCCTTCCTTTAGAATCTAAATCCGTTTTACTTAGATTGACTTTTTGTAAATACCCTACTACAGAACGAATTTTTTCAGCTGAAAGCTTAATATCATCTTTAAAAATTTCAGGGTCTTTTTCGCGCCCATTTTCATAAAGCTTTAAAATACGATCTTTAAGTTCTTGATTGATGATTTTATTAGAAATTTGCACTCCATTTTCTTCGCGTGCAATGATTTGAAAATGATAAGGTTTGCCTTTATTTTGTTTGGGTTTTTCCTCCATTTGTTTTTCATCCCAAATTTTGCAAAATATAAGCTTATCAAGTTCATCAAAAGCTTCGCTTGGATTAAGCTCGCCACCGCCCCAAAGGGCATTGTGAGCTTGTTTAAAAATTTGAACTAATTCGCTTTCTGAGACTTTTTCTAAGCTTGAAAATTGTTGATCATTGAAAGCAAATTTATATTCTTTAATCGTAGTTGAGCCGTATTTTGGAATATCTGGAATAGAAATTCTATCTTTTGGTTTTTCTTTTGGAACCTTGTAAAACTCATCTTTTAATCCAGAGCTTACCCATACATAACTTGCTCCCTCTGCTACAGCATAGCTAAAGGCTTGATCTACGGCACTTTTAAACATTAAATCGCTAATATCATCTTTTTTACATTCCACCACTATGTAGGGACTTTTATGTGCGGTATCATTATAAACAACAATATCTGCTTCTTTTACGCTACTTCCCATTTGAATGGATACAAATTGTTGTATATGTTCTACTGGATATTTAAGCTCTAAGACGAGCTTTAAAAAGGTGTTTGCTTGAATTTTTTCCTCTGGATTTGTGTAGGCTCTTTTTTTATTTTGATATATATAAGTGATAGTTTCTTGTTTTTCATCAAAGCAAATGAGCTTTTCTTGCAAACCTCGTTCTATTAAATTATCCATAAATACCTCTTTTTATAAAAGCCATATTCTAACCAAAATCAACTTATAAAACAAATATAAAAATAAACATTTTATATTGTAAAGCTAACTCACCCCATCCGCTCCACTTCCTCATCGCAAGATTTAGCAAAAATTTCTACATAGTTTCTATGAGCTTTTTCATTTTGTAAGTATTCTTTCATGGTTAAAAGATAGCTTTTATAGTCTTCATCGCTTAAATTTCCTTTTATAAGTTCGTATTTTAGGAAAAGCATGTAAGTGTTTAAAGTGTCGCTTTCGCAGTATTCGTGGATTTGTTCGAGTTTGTTTTCGTGGTAAAGCTCATAGACTTGATCCCCGCTTACATCGTATTTGCCGGGTAAATTTGCCATTACGCATAATGTGTCAAGCTTTAAACCCCTTGCGTTAAAGCCGCCTAAGCTTTCAAAAAGATCACAATGCTTGCTTTCGCTATATCTGCTTTTATAATTATCCCATTTGTTGCTAAGCGTGTCAAGGTAGGTGCTGGCTTTGATATTGTATTTTAGGGCACGCAAGACGAGTAAGGGCATGTCAAAGTTCTTGCCATTAAAGCTGACTAAGCGAGGCTCACATTTGTCGATAAAGCTAAAAAAATTAGCTATCATTTCTTTTTCATTTTCACCTTCGATTTTATTGACTTTTATAAAGCTGCCAAACTCATTAGCAATCACCGCACAAATGCTGACTATCTTATGAAATGGCAGGGTTAAAAACTCACTTCCACTTGTTTCAAGACTCTTTGCAAGTCCTTGTTTGCACACACTTAAATCATCGCCCTCAAAGCCATAAATTTTACGCAAAAGTTCAGTATCAGGCACACTTTCACAATCAAACACGCAGATATAATTTTGATTTTTCATCGTTTTAAACCCTTTGTAAAAAAAAATTTGTTACAATCTTAGCTAAAAATTCTAAAGAAAAGAAATGAAAATAGCCATAGTTAAACTTTCAGCACTTGGAGACATTATCCATTCAAGCATAGTTTTACAATTTATCAGAAAAATTCGCCCCGATATAGAGCTTGATTGGTTTGTTGATGCGAGGTTTTTTCATATCTTGCAAGATCATCCCTTAATCGATAAAGTCTATGCCCTGCCTTTAAAAGATAGGAAAATTCTTAAGATTCTTAAAATGCTTTTTCGTTTAAGAAAGAAAAAATATGATCTAGTCATCGACTTACAAGGGCTTTTAAAATCAGCCATTTTATCACGCATACTTTCGCCAAATGTCTTTGGTTATGATAAAGACAGCATTAAAGAAAGTATAGCAGCAAATTTTTACAATCAAAAATTTTTCATCTCTTATAATGAAAACATCATCATTCGCAATCTCGCTCTTGTTTCTTTTGTCTTTAATGAAAGCTTTGAGCTTGATGATATCTTGCATAAGAAAGATTGCTTTAGCCCAAAAATAGAGCTAAAAGAAAAGCTTAAAGAGGAGTTTAGGCTTGATGAAAATGAAAAAAACATACTCATTCATGTAGGCTCAAGCATAGAAAATAAAATTTATCCAAAAGAACGTTTTGCTTTGCTTTGCAATATGCTTACTCTACGTTTTGAAAAGGCAAAGATTTTTTTGTGCTGGGGAAATGCCAAAGAAAGAGAATTCGCCCAAGATATCATCGCTCACACAAACTCAGCTCAAGTTAGACTTTTAAGAAAGCTTCATTTGCAAGAGCTTATCGCTATGACAAAACTAAGTGATCTCATCATCGGCAATGATAGCGGTCCTACACACCTAGCTTTTGCGATGAATAAGCCTTCTATCACCATCTTTGGAGCAACCCCAAGTCAAAGAAATGCGTATCAAACACCGATAAATAAAGTCATTGATAGTGGTAAAAAAATCACAGATGCAAGGCACATAGATAAGAGTGATTTTTGTATCAAATATATCGATGAAGAAAAGATTTTTGAACTTGCAGTCGAGCTTTTACAATGAAGATTGATTATGTGTATTTAGCAGCTTTTTATCTTTTGCGTTTTTTGGTGTTTGTGCTACCAAATTTTGCTTTAAATGCCCTTGCAAATGGGGTAGCTAGGATCGTTTTTAAGCTCAATCACAAGCATAGAAAAATCATTGATACAAACTTAAAATTTTGTTTTCCAGAGCTTAATCAAGTTCAAAGAGCTGAGTTAGCTTTGAAAATTTACATAAATTTTGCTCATTTTGGTATAGATTTTTTTAGAAATCAAAATATTAGCCCAAAAGATTTAGAAAAAAAAGTGAGTTTTGAGAATGAAGAAGAGTTTTTGAAATTTGTAAAAAGTGATAGAGCTATTGTTTTTGTAACGGCTCATTTTGGGAATTGGGAGCTTTTGCCTCTAGCTTTTGCGAATAAATACAAAGCCATTTCTATAGTTGGAAGAAGGCTTGATAGCGAGCTTATGGATAAATTTTTGGTAAAAAATAGAACTCAACTTGATGTCGAGCTTATCGATAAAAAAGGTGGGCTAAGAAAAATGCTTTTGGCTCTTAGAAATAAAAGGGCTTTAGGAGTTCTAACCGATCAAGATGCAAGTGATAATGAAAGCATGGTGCTTGAGTTTTTTGGAAAAAAAGTCAATTGGCTTGTGGGAGCAAGCGTGATCGCTAAAAAAAGTGAAGCCTTGCTTATACCAGCTTTTATTTACAAAGCTTCAAATGACTCTTATATCATCAAAGCATTTAAAGCAATGGACGCTAAAGAGCATTCAAGTGAGGAGCTTACGCGCTATCAAGCGAAGTGTTGTGAAGAGATGATTAAGCTTAAGCCAGATGAGTATTTTTTCTTTCACAAACGCTTCAAACGCTTTTATAACACAGCTTATGAGTCTTAATCAAGAGTTGAGGTGCAGTGCGGACATCGCGTTGCTTCTAAATTTATACTTGAGCAACAATATGGGCATTTTTTGTCTGTACTAGCTTGTTTTTCTTCTTCTAAATGAGCTAAATGTTTGAGCTTTGAGATGATTTTAAGCAGTAAAAAAATGCTAAAAGTGATGATGATAAAGCTGATGAGTGTATTGATAAAAAAGCCGATATTAATCGTTACAGCTCCAGCTGCTTTAGCCGCTTCAAGTGAGGCATAAGGGGCTTTTGTCGCTCCTTCTTTGAGTATAAAGAAAAGGTTTGAAAAATCTACTCCATTAAGCAAAAGCCCAAGTGGTGGCATAATGATATCTTTTACTAAAGAATCAACAATCTTCCCAAATGCTGCTCCTATAATGATACCAATCGCCATATCAAGAGCATTTCCTCTAGCGATAAAGTTTTTAAATTCTTGAAACATTTTTTCTCCTTATCTTTGTGAAATTAAGATTTGTTATGAAGCTCAAGCCATTTCAAAGCTATACGCACGGCATTTGTAGCTGCTCCAACGCGGATTTGATCGGCTACACACCAAAGGTGTAAGACATTTTCACGACTTAAATCCTTACGAATGCGTCCCACATAGGTTTCATTTGTATCGCTGGTGAAAAGTGGCATAGGGTATTTTTTCTTTTTGATATCATCGATAAGTTTGATACTTGGGGCTTTTTCAAGGATTTTTATCGCCTTTTTGACATCTACAGCCTTTTTAAAGTGCAGTGTTAAAGCCTCACTATGACTTCTAAGCACTGGCACACGCACGCAAGTGGCTGAAAGTTCAAATTTCTTGTGTAAAATCTTTTGGCTTTCATTAATCATCTTAAGTTCTTCTTTGGTATAGCCATTTTCTTCGTTAAACACATCAATTTGTGGGATTAAATTTAAAGCCAAAGTATAAGGAAAAGTCTCAGCCTTAAACTCATCAAGCTTAAATTCAAAAAAGCTTTGCATACCACGCACAAGCTCTTCCATACCTTCTTTGCCAGCCCCACTTGCAGCTTGATAAGTCGCCACATCAACTCTTTGCAAATCAAAAGCCTCATCTAAGGGCTTAAGCACATGCATCATTTGTATGGTCGAGCAGTTTGGATTAGCGATAATTCCGGTTTTTTTATATAGCTTTATATCTTCAGGATTTACTTCAGGCACCACCAAAGGCACATCTTCATTCATTCTAAAATGACTTGTATTATCAATGACTACAGCACCAGCTTTTACAGCAAATTGAGCGTATTTTTCACTCACACTTCCTCCGGCGCTAAAAAAGGCTATATCTACGGGATTTTGCTCAAAAACTTTTTCGTTAAGCTCTAAGACTTTATAGCTTTTACCTTGAAATTCAACTTCACTGCCAGCACTTTTTGCACTAGCTAAAGGTAAAATGCTCTCAACTGGAAAATCAAGCTCATCAAGCACATTTAAAAGCTCTTCGCCAACTGCTCCAGTAGCTCCTACTATAGCTATTTTTGCTTTCATCATCTATCCTTTTAAGTCGTATTTTTTCATCTTTTCTTTGAGGCTTTTTTCACTCATATCAAGGCTTAAGGCAGCCTTACTTATATCAAAATTTTCAGCCAGTAAAACTTCTTTGATGAGTTCTTTTTCTAAATTCTTAAGCTCTTTTTTACTTCTGCTTTCTAAAAATAAATCTTCAGCTGAAATTTGTTCATTCTCGCTTAAAATGCACGCTCTTTGCACTATGGAGATAAGCTCTCTTATATTGCCTGGAAAATCATATTCTAGCAAGGCATTTTGGGCTTCTTGGCTCAAGCTTTTGCTTTCAAGCTCATATTCGCTGCAAGTGTCTTGTATGACTTGTTTGGCTATGCCTAGAATTTCATCTTTTCGCTCTCTTAAGGGTGGTATGTAGATTGGGATAGTGTTTAAGCGGTAGTATAAATCAGCTCTAAATTCGTTATTTTTGATCTTTTCTTCTATGTTTGCATTTGTGGCTGATACTATCCTGACATTGATTTTAAGGCTTTTGGTGCTTCCTAGTCTGGTGATTTCTTTTTCTTGCAAGGCTCTTAAAAGCTTGGCTTGAATTTCAAAAGGCATTTCGCCTATCTCATCTAAAAAAAGCGTGCCTTCATTAGCAAGCTCAAAAAGTCCTATTTTAGTAGCATTTGCGTCTGTAAAAGCGCCTTTTTCAAAGCCAAAAAGCTCACTTTCGATGAGATTGCTTGGAATGGCTGCCATGTTAATAGCCACAAAAGGCTTTGAGGCTCGTTTTGAGTTTTGATGAATGAAATTTGCAAACAATTCTTTGCCAACTCCACTTTCACCAGCAAGTAAGACACTAGCATCTGTTTTAGCAGCTTTTAAGCTTAAATTTAAAGTTTTTTCAAGGGCTTGGGAGCTTGCAAAAAAGCCTTGTTTTTCTTCTTTGTCTTTGCTTTTTTTCTCGTTTGTTTTGGTTTTTTCACGCACGATTTTTGCCCTTTTAATGGCTGTGATGAGAGTGCTTACATCAAAAGGCTTGGTTAAAAAGTCTTTCACGCCAAGCCTGACAGCTTCTATGGCTTTGCTTAAGGTTGCATTGCCTGTGATGATGATGAAATCATATTTATTTTCACAAGCCTTGATAAACTCAAGTCCATCAATGCCTGGCATGTTAATATCAGTGATGATTAAGTCTGTGTTTGAGTCAAGTTTTTTAAGGGCTTCTGTGGCTGATTTGTAGGTTTTAATATGAAATTCCTCAAACTCGCCTAAAGCGATTTCAAGGGATTTTCTCATATTTATATCATCTTCAACTATGACTAAGTTCATCTTTTTTCCTTAAAACTAGCCTTTATTTTCACGCATCTTTCTTTTTGCTAGTCCCATTTGTTCATAAGCATCGATTTCTTTTTTATAGCTTGAATAACGTTTTGAAAGCTCTCTGTTTAAAAAAGAAATATTTTTTGCTGTAGAGCTTTCATGCATGGCTATAGCAGTTACAAAATCTAGTTTTTTTTTCGCATCAGAGCTTAAATTTTTACCACTTTTAAAAGGGAGTTTTTGAGTATTGATAAAGATTAAGATCAGTTCGTGAAGTTCGCTAGAGCTTAAATTTGGATTAGAAAGACGCGAAAGCATTTGCTCAAGGCTTAAAGCCTTAGGGCTTGCTTTGCTTGTCGTGGTACTTGTTTTTGGATTTTTTTTATTCATCATCACAAGCACGACGATTACAAATACTATGATAAGTATAACAAAAACGATGATAAAACCAAGTAGTCCTGAACTCATATTTTTCTTTCTAAATTTATAGTTTTTTTGTCATTTTTCTTTTTGGATAGGCTATTATAGCTAAAATTACCATAAATAAGAAAGAAAAATATACATAATTTGGAATTTTTGCTGCTTCACCTGCTGCGTAAGAGTGCAAGCCTACTAAAAAATAATTCACCCCAAAATAAGTCATAATAATGCTCCAATACGCAAACATTGAGCTAAGAGCAAAATTAAACTGATTACAAAGGCTTGGTATAAGTCTTATATGAAGCACGCTTGCATACACTAAAATACTAATTAAAGCCCAAGTTTCTTTACTATCCCAGCTCCAATACCTGCCCCAGCTTTCATTTGCCCAAATGGCTCCTAAGAAATTCCCAGCTGTTAGCAAACAAAGTCCCAAAATCATCGCCATTTCATTGATACGCGTAGCTTCTGTGATATTTCTTTGTATATTGGCATTATACTTGCCATCTTTTTTTAAGAACAACATTAAAGCGAGCACAAAAATTCCAAGCAAGCAACAAAGCCCTAAAAATCCATAGCTAGCTGTAATCACAGAAACATGTATAGTCAGCCAATAGCTATCTAAAACAGGGACTAAGTTAGTGATTTGTGGATCCATTTCGCTAAGATGAGCTACCCACAGCACAAGCCCAGCTAAAATAGAAGTTAAAGCAAGAGCAATAGGGCTTTTTCTTGAAAAGAAAATTCCACTTAAAGCTAAAGCCCAAGCGATATAAACCATACTTTCATAAGCATTACTCCAAGGAGCATGATCGGCTAGATACGCTCTTAAGCAAAGCCCTGCGGTGTGGATTAAAAAGGCTATGATATTAAGCGTATATACAAGCTTAAAGATGAGTGAAATTCTAAGGTTTGGCTTTATCATCTTAGCTAAAATCAGCACCAGTAAAAAGATACCAGCAAGTAGATATACAGGCGTAAGCTTGACAAAAATTTGATTTTTATTCATGAAAAGCTCTGCTTTGATCTTGCCCTCACTTGGCATAACTTCGCTAGCGTATTTGTATTGGTAATTTTTAATGCCTTCAAGTGCCTTATCTGCCTCGCTATAATCACCACTTTTCACAGCCTCACCCAAACTTGCAAAATAATAATACAAAGGCACTATACCTTCTTGTCTTTCTTTTTCATCTTGTAAATTTAAAAGCTCAAAGATAGTCAGCCAAGTGTGATTTTCATCATTTTGCTTAGGGATAATCCTAAAAAGTTCGCCTGTAAGGGCTAAAAAGACTATATTTACTCTTTCATCAAGCTTGATAATCTCTTTATCAAAAACCCCTCTTGCGTTAGGATTTTTACGATTTGCATTTTCTACATATTTTGTGAGTATGTATTGTCTTTCTTGATTGAAAAAGTCTTCAAAGGCAAGGTAAGGTTCGCTTTTAACGCCTAAAATTCGAGCGATTTCATCGCGTATAGCTTTGTTTTTTGGCATGATGATGAGTTTTTCTTTGCCCCAAATTTCTTGTTTATCTAAAAACATAGATAAAACCACCGCATCGCTACTTAAGCCTTTATAGCTAGTGTCTTTATATACTTTTTCTAAAATTTCACTTGAAAGTGTGTTTAAAGGCACCATTCTGCCACTAAATTTTTGCACGATTAAAGCACCAAATTTTTGGCTGTGTTCCGGGCTTATCTTGCTTAAATTTCCTAATTCTTCAGCCTTTAAATTTGGGCTTAAAAAGCACAGGCTAAGCAGTAAAATCAAGGCTGAGTTTTTCAAAGCATCTTGATTGATAAGGCGCGCTAGGGTTCTAAAACGTGATTTTGGATTAAAGATATTTAAAAACATACCGATGAAAAGTAGGGTGTAGCCAACATAAGTTGTAAGCTTGCCCGGGTCTTGATTGATCGAAAGTATAGTGCCTTTTTCATCTTGATCGTAAGAGCTTTGATAAAAGCGGTAGCCTTTATAGTCTAAAACATTATTCATAAAGATATTAAACTCGAATTTATTGTCCTCATCATCAATCTCAACAAGGCTTTCATAAGACTTTGGCGACATAGAGCCAGCATAGCGATCAAGTTTAAAATCTTTTAGCAAAAGTGAAAAGCCCAAATCCTCAGTATAAGGGCTAAAGCCTACAAAAAAGGCTTTTGAGCCAAGATCAACACGCACAGGCTTGTCGTTTTCAAAGACAAAAAAGCTGGTTTTTTCGCCTTTGTATTCAAGCTCAAGTTCAAGGGCATTTACAGCGTTTGCTCCTAGTTCTAAAGGCTGATATTCTTTACTCATCGCAAAATCCTTAAATGCGAGCAAGCTTGAAGCTTTCCAGTTTTGTGGCTCGCCAAAAAAGCTGATTAAAAGCGTTCGCCCAAATTCAGCCCAAATTCCTTTAAACCACAACCAAAAGCTTTCATCTTGAGCCCTATTTGCTCCAACTATGCTTTGCTTAGCACTTAAAGACACATCTTTAATCACGAAATTAAAGTCTTTTAGATCATATAATCTCTTTTCACTTGAATTTGCTTTTTCACTTGCCTTTAAAACAGCGTTTTCTCCGCTACTCATACTTAAGAAATTTAAGTTTTGACTTGAGCTAAGTTCTAAATTTTTATCCACCTTGATAAAAGGAGCTTTTACTTCATCATTTAAAAACGCAAAGTTAATGCCAGCGATATTTTGCACCTCATTTTCTTGAAGGATAAGTTCTTTTACGCCTTCATCTTTAAGGTTAATGACTAAAGAAAGTAAAGGCTTGCCTTCTTTGTCCTCGATGAATTTTTCTTTCGCATCAAGGAGTAAATTTTTATATCTTAAGCTTGCTGTTGAGTCTTCAAGCTTAAGATCAAGTTTGAAATGGTTTGCAAAAGGTAAAATGGCTATATCTTGAGGTGTTGCTAAGCCTTTGACTTGTCCATTTTCAAGAGTATAAAATTTGATGAAAGATTTCGAGCTTTCAAAAGTCGAGCTTTTTTCGCTTTCTCTGATATGCATAAGCCCTTCCAAGCCAAAATAACGCGTAAAAATAGAACCAGCAAGGATAAACAAAAAAGAAAGATGAAAGATAAGCACAGGTAGTTTTTTAAGCTCGATCATCTTGTAAGCAAAAATCGCAAAGATTAAATTGATACCAAGCAAGAGCTGGATCAAGCCAAACCAAAGTGTGCCATAGATCATCACCCAAGCCGTTGGAGTGCCATAACTGCTTTCAATAAAAGTTGCCATAGCGCAGCTGAATGCAAAAAGCAAAAACAAAATGATGGAGAGTTTTAAATTGCCACAGGCTTTAACTAGATTTTTCATAGTAAGGATTATAGCAATTTGAAGTTAATTTGCGTTTATAATCCTAAATATTTTTTACGAACCCTATCATCGCCAATAAGCTCTTTAGCCACACCTTGCATAGAAATTTCGCCATTTTC
The DNA here is from genome assembly GCF_005406235.1 of Campylobacter sp. MIT 12-5580. NCBI lineage: Bacteria > Pseudomonadati > Campylobacterota > Epsilonproteobacteria > Campylobacterales > Campylobacteraceae > Campylobacter > Campylobacter sp. MIT 12-5580. Next base: position 21,203 of record NZ_NXLK01000009.1, on the reverse strand, counting down.
TAAAACATAAGCATAATCACTGATTTTTAGGGCTGAAAAGGCATTTTGCTCGACTAAAAGTATGGTAATACCCTCTTCCTTAAGCTTGATAATGATCTCAAACACCTCGCTGACTATCTTTGGAGCAAGTCCCAAGCTTGGTTCATCAAGCATTAAAAGCTTAGGTTCACTCATCAAAGCTCTTGAAATAGCTAGCATTTGAGCTTCGCCTCCGCTTAAATTTCCAGCTAGGCTATTTTTTTTGCTTTTTAGTCTTGGAAAAAGCTTATACATTTGCTCTTTTAAATGCTCATAATTTTCATCATTGTTAAAAGCACCGATTTTTAAATTTTCCTCAACACTTAAGTTGATAAAAACGCGTCTTCCTTCAGGCACTAAGGCTATACCTTTTTGCACCAAAGTGTGCGGTAAGTGTCTTTTGGTATCATAGCCTAGAAAATTAATCTCGCCTTTTCTTTTGACAAGATTAAGCATAGCGTTTAAAGTTGAGGTTTTACCAGCTCCATTTGAGCCAATCAAACTGATGATTTGTCCGGTTTTTACCTCAAAGCTGATATTTTTTACAGCTTGAATTAAACCATAATACACGCTTAAATTCTTTACACTTAACACTTCAAGCCTCCAAAACTTCTATATCACCAAGATAAGCAGCTATGACTTCTTTATTTAAAACAGCTTCTTTAATATCGCCTTCAAAGATAGTTTTACCATAATCAAGCACTAAAACCCTATCACAAAGCTTATTGACAAATTTCATATCATGTTCTATGAGTAAAATGCTAAGTTTATAAGTATCTCTTAGATGAAAGATAAGCTCTGCAAGCTCTTCGCCTTCAGCTGAGTTCATACCAGCAGCTGGCTCATCAAGTAAAAGCAGGCTTGGATTTGTCGCCATAGCTCTAGCAATTTCTACCTTTCTTTGCTGTCCATAGCTTAGGCTTGTCGCTTTTTCATGGGCAAAATGTTCTAAATTCAGCTCTCTTAAAAGTGCAAAGGCTTTTTCTTTACTTTCTTTTTCAGCTTTTTTAAAACGTCCAAGGTGCAAAAAGGCTTCAAAAACACTATATCGTATGCTTTTATCAAAGCCTATAAGCACATTTTCAAGCACACTCATTGAAGAAAAAAGCCTGATATTTTGAAAGGTTCTTGCTATACCAAGATGCACGATTTGGTGCGGTTTTAAAGGATTTAAAAGCTGATTTTTAAAAAACACTTGTCCTTTGCTTGGCTTATAATTTCCGGTGATGATGTTAAAAAGTGTAGTTTTTCCAGCTCCATTTGGACCAATTAAGGCAAAAATTTCGCCCTTTTTAATGCTAAAATTCACATCTTTAATCGCCTCAACGCCACCAAAACTTTTTGAAATTCCTTTAAGTTCAAGTATCATTTGCTTTTCCTTTTGAATTTAAAAAGTTCAAGTAGCTCTTTATCGCCCATTATGCCTTTTCTTGCAAAAAGCATGATGAGTATAAGTATGAGTGAATATACAAGCATTCTAAGCCCAGGTAAAGCCTCAGTTTCATAACCAAAGAAATTCATAGGCTCATCTAAAAATCTCAACCATTCAGCCCCACCGATAACCAAAATCGCTCCTATAATCGCTCCTGTAGTTGATCCAAGTCCGCCTAAAACGATGATAATAAGAAGCTGAAAAGTCAGCAAAAAGTCAAATTGTTCAGGAGAAACTGAAGCATAAAAACACGCTAATAAAGCCCCACCTACGCCTTCGCAAAATGCAGAAGTGCCAAAAGCAAGGCTTTTAATCCAAAAAGTATTAATCCCCATAGCACTTGCTGCGTCCTCATCATCTCTTACAGCTTTCATCGCACGTCCGTATTTTGAATACACTAAATTCAAAATCAAAAGCACAACGACGATTGCTACGCCTCCACTCCACCATAAATTCGTATATCGTGGCAAGTCATTTAAGCCCAAAGAACCATTAGTAATAGAAGGAAAATTAATCGCTAAAAGTTTAATGATAATACCAAAGCCCAAAGTTACGATAGCAAGATAATCCCCCCTTACCCTAAACACCGCAAAAGAAAGGATAAAAGAAAGTATCAAAGCACAAAGCCCACCCATAAACAAAGCAAAAATAAAACTTGTTGAGTGTATAGCTAAAATAAAAGAGCTTGGATCTTCTAAGGAAAACTGATCAACTTTTGCTTCAGGACTTAAAAGAATCAAAGCTGCAACATAAGCACCTATAGCAACAAAGCCATTTGGCTCAAGTGAAAACTGCCCGGTAACACCATTGATGAGGTTGTAACTTACCGCAAGGATAATGAAAATGGCGATTTGATTGATGATATCCATACCATAATCACTAAAATAATAAGGCGACACAGCGATAAAGGCAAGAGCAAGGATGATAAAACTAAGATGTGAAAAAGTATTTGTTTGAACTCTCATCGCTTAAAACCTGCTTCTTTCATAGTTTATACCTAAAATTCCACTTGGCTTAAAAAGCAAAACAAAAACCAAAAAGATAAAAGCAAAAGCGTCTTTGAAACCACCTAGCTCTGGGAAAAAAGCAACAGCAACTACTTCGCTAAAACCTATGATAAGCCCACCTAAAACCGCGCCAACCACACTTCCTATACCGCCTAAAACCGCTGCTGCAAAGGCTTTTAAGCCTATTAAAACGCCCATATAAGGATCAACTGAAGGGTAATTTAAAGCCCAAAATACCCCACCAATAGCTGCTAGGGCTGAACCAAGAGCAAAGACTATAGAGATGATTTTATTTGCATCTATGCCCATTAAATTTACCGTGCTTACATCAAAAGCTAAAGCGCGTATAGCAATGCCGTATTTGCTTTTATACAGCACATAAAGCACAAAAAGCAAGATGAAAAAAGTCAGCACAGGCACAAAAATACTCACTATGCTAATGCTTAAATCCCCAAAAATAAAGACTTGTTGCAAATACTGAGGTGCTTCAAATAAACGAGGTCTTGCTCCAAAAAGTATATTAAAAAGATTTTGTATAAAATAACTCATACCTATAGCAGTGATAAGAAGTGAAATTTTAGGCGCTTTTCGTAAAGGCTTATAAGCGATTTTATCCATAGCTATGCCTATACAAGCTGCAAAGATCATCGCTAAAGCTAGGGCTGCTAAAAAAGGTAAATTTAAAGCTGTGATACAAAAAAGAGCCGTATAAGCACCTATCATCATAATCTCACCATGAGCAAAGTTAATCAAACGCAAAACCCCATACACCATAGTATAACCAATGGCAATGAGTGCATACATACTGCCTAAGCTAAGTCCATTAATGAGCTGTTGCAAAAAAAAGCTTGTTTGCATTGCTTTATTCCTATTTGTTTTTATTTGGTTTTGAAAAGCTGTAAAAAATTTGATCTTTTACAGCTTGGTATTTATACAATCAAGGATTGATTAAGTCTTTATAGACTTGTTTTTGATTTTTAATCTCTTTAAGCACTAAAGAGCGTTTGGCATTTCCGCTTTTATCTATGCTAATGACGCCTGAAACGCCTTGAAAATCATTTGTTGTATGAATTTTTTCATTGATACATTCACTTGTTAAATTTGGCACGCATTGTTGCATAGCTTCAAACATCACAAGATACGCATCAGCTCCCATAGCTGTGAAGTTTGGCACTTCTTTGCTTGAGTGCTTGCTTTCATACAGCTTGATAAAATCTTTGCTTACTTGAGTTGGAGGATTGGCTGCATCAAAGCTATCTGTAAAAAGATGTCCCTCGCTTGCTTCTCCTGCAAGTTGGATAAAAGTCTCATCGGCCACACCATCAGCTGAAGCAAAGGGCACTTTAAGCCCAGCTGCAGCAGCTTGACGCACAAAAAGTGAAGCCTCGCTGTAATACAAAGGCAGATACACAAAATCCGGTTTTAGGTTTTGAATTTGAGCGATAAGAGCTTTAAAGTCCTTTTCTTTCGAGCTTATTCGAAGCTTTGCTAGGATTTTACCACCTTTAGCTTGAAATTCTTTTTCAAAAGCCTTGCTTAAACCTAAAGAATAATCTGTGCTTTGATCGCTTACTATCACAGCATTTTTGTAGTTTAGCTTTGTATAAGCATAACTTGCTAAAGCTGAACCTTGAAAACTATCCATAAAACATACTCTACTTGCGTAGTGCTTGTTGTTTAAAAGCTTGTCAGCTGTCGCAGCTGGTGCGATGAGAGGCACTTTTTTGTTTTCTGCTACTGATATGGCTTGCAAGGTGTTTGCTGTTACCATTTCGCCGATAAGTCCTAGAGCTTTATCTTTTGAGATAAGGCGATTTGCAGCATTTGCGCTTTCTAGTTTGTCGCCTTTAGTATCAACGACTACAAGCTTGATCTCATCGCCATTGCTAAGCTTATTTTTCATTGAATTTGCAAGTTTAATGCCTTCTAAGGCACTTTGTCCATAGGCTGCAGTAGCTCCACTTAAAGGCATAATCACGCCTATATTAAGCTCTTTTGCACAAAGAGCAAGGCTAGAAAGGAGCAAGAAGTTTAATACTTTTTTCATATTTTTTCCTTTCAATTAAGGCATAATAGTGCTTTTAAACACTTGTTTGCCATTAACTATCTCTTTAATCACCACAGAACGAGACGCATTACCGCTTGAATCTATGTTAATCACACCGCCTACGCTTTGAAAGTCTTTGGTTGAATGAATTTCTTTATTTACACATTCGCTGTTAAGATTGCTTGAGCAAGCATTTAAGGCTCTTAACATCACAAGATACGCATCAGCTCCCATAGCGCTAAAGGCTGGCACTTCTTTACTGCCTTTTTCTTTTTCATAAGCAGCAACAAATTCCTTGCCTGTTTGTGTGCTTGGATTGTGTGAGTCAAAGCTATCTGTAAAGATTACGCCATTTACAGCTGAACCTCCAAGCTCGATGAAGGTTTGATTATTCACCCCATCGCCTGCACTCATAAGCTTATCAAAGCCTATGCTTCTTGCTTGTTTAGCGATTAATGCAGCTTCTGGATGATAAATAGGCATATACACAAAATCAGCATTTAAGCTTTTAAGCTGAGAAGCTATGGCTTTAAAGTCCTTGTCTCCGCTTGAAATGGTAAGCTTTTTAACGATTTTACCGCCATTTTGAGTAAATTTGCCCTCAAAAACCTTTGCCAAGCCCAAAGAATACACATTAGCTTGATCAACGATTAAAACTGCTGTTTTTAAGCCAAGCTCTTTGCTTGCATAATCTGCGAATTTTTCGCCCTGAAAGCTATCCATAAAACACACTCTGCTTGAGTAGGATTTTTTGTTTAAAAGTTTATCTCCAGAAGCAACCGGTGCGATCATCGGCACTTTTTTACTTTCAGCTACTGAGATCACTTGCATAGTATTTGTAGTGATGGCTTCACCTATGAGTGCGATGACTTTATCTTGAGAAACTAGCCTTGTTGCAGCGTTTGAACTTTCGATCTTATCGCCTTTGCTATCAATGATGACAAGTTTTACCTCATCGTTATTTTGCATTTTTGGATAGAGTTTATTTGCTAGTGAAATACCAGCAAGCACATCTTGTCCATAGGCTGAAAGTGAGCCTGTAAGTGGTAAGACAACGCCGATTTGAACCTCTTTAGCAAAAAGTGAGCTAGCTAAAGCCAAAGCACCTAAAATAAAATGAATTTTTTTCATAAGCAATCCTCCTTTAAGAATGAGCTTTTGTGTCAATAAATTTAAAGTTTTTTAGAAAAATAACGATTAGCGAAGCAGGGTGCTACTTAAGACTTTTTTATCATAAAATATGATTTATGAAAAGCTCGCACATTGCAAGCCCCTTAAATTCTATAAAAACGAAAGCACATTATAGCATAAATTCAAAGAAAATAAATCAAAAAAGCTTTAAAATCATCTTTGCTTGCTTAAAAAGAGCAAGAGGCTATGTGTGTTTTGGTGTTTTTAGGTAAAGTGTTATCAAACATAAATTTCAAACAAAAATAAAGCTGGTTTTTGAATGTTTTAGCTTGAGTTTACAAGAGTTTAAAAGCTCATCAAGTCGATGAGCTTGAAATTTATTTGTCTCTTAAGTTAAGCTCAGTGATAAGCTTGCTGTAGCTTTGATAGTCTTTTCTTTTAAGATAAGCTAAAAGTCTTTTTCTTTGTCCTACAAGCTTTAAAAGTCCTAATCTTGAAGAAAAGTCTTTTTTGAAAACTTTAAGGTGTTCTGTAAGCTGAGTTATCCTCGCACTTAAAAGCGCAACTTGAACTTCAGTGGAGCCTGTATCTCCTTCTTTTCTAGCGAATTTCGCAACAATTTGAGCTTTTTGAGCCGAATCCAAAGCCATTTTGACCTCCTGATTGGTATTTTAAAAAAGTGTAATTATAGCCTAAAAAACCTAAATAAAGCTGAAATTTTAAAATTTCAAAGCCTAAGTTAAAAATGGAGCGTGTAAAACGCTCTGTGGTTTCATTTTATTTCGAATTCAGTCTTTTGTAGCCATCACATCCTACTTGCTCACCCAAATCACAAGCTTTACCAAAATACTCTTTAGCTTTTGCCTTGTTTTGTTTGACACCACCCCATCCACCTTCATAAAGAATCCCTAGTATGCCACAACCGAGAGCGTCATTCAAATCACATCCTTTTTGAGCAAAAGAAAATGATTTTTTAAAGTCCTGTTTTACACCTTCCCCTAAAGCATACAATCTTGCAATTTGTCCACAACCAAAACCATGTCCCAAATCGCATGCTTTTTGAGTAAAAGAAGCTGCCTTTTCAAAACTCTGCCTTACACCCCATCCTTCATAATATAAAATTCCTAGTTCAGCACAACCAGCTCCATGTCCAAAGTTACATCCTTTTTGAAAAAAAGAAGCTGCCTCGTGATATTTTTCATTGAAATCGTATGCAACTGCCACAACCGAGCAAGCGAAGCCTCTATCCTCTTGACTTAAACTCTCATCATTGCACCTTGGTTCAAAAAGTGATATGAGCTTTTTGCAAGATTGCTCATCTTTATTTTTGCAAGCATTGTAATCTTGCATGAATTCATCCCTACTATCATTTGCCCAAAGCAAATTTACTCCACAAAGTAAAAATAAAATAAACACAATTTTTTTCATTACAAACCTTTCTTAAATTATTTTGAATTTAGTCTTTTGTAGTTATCACATCCTGGTTGATGACCCAAATCACAAGATTTGCCATAATACTCTTTCGCTTTTGCCTTGTTTTGTTTGACACCTTTTCCAATTTCATAAAGACCCCCTAGCATGGCACAACCGACAGCGTCATTCAAATCGCATCCTTTTTGCGAAAAAGAAGCTGCCTTTTGAAAACTTTGCCTTACACCTAATCCGTTATGATAAAAATATCCAAGTTTGGCACAACCACTTTTATCTCCCAAATCGCATGCTTTTTGATGAAAAGAAGCTGCCTCGTGATATTCTTTATTATTAGAGTACCCAACTGCCACAACCGAGCAAGCGAGGCCTCTAGCCTCTTTGCTTAAACTCTTATCATTACACTTTGGCTCCGCAAGCGATATCAATCTTTTGCAAGCTTGCTCATCTTTATTTATGCAAGCATTATAATCTTGCATGAATTTATCCCTACTATCATTTGCCCAAAGCAAATTTACCCCACAAAGTAAAAATAAAATAAACACAATTTTTTTCATTATTCTTGCTCCTCATCTTGCCAATTTTTTTTGCCTAATATTCGGGCTATTTTTTGGCGATATTCTTCTGCTTTTGCTTCATTTGAATCTATGCCTTGTGTTGCATGAAAAAGACCTTTTTCATAAATAGTCATTAATTGCTTTAAAGCTAGGATATGATCTTGTTCTCCTGCTTTTTCAAAATGCTTCACAGCCAAAGGATAATCTTGCTCTATGCCAGAAAAATACCAGCCATCGTAGTTATTAAAATAAACCTTTCCCAAAAAATACCAAGCCTCGCCATAATTGTTAAGATTAGCAACCTTTCCCATTGATTCTAAAGCCTGATTAAAATCTGCCTCCTCGCCGTTATCTTGCTTTTCTTGCTCTTGTTTAAACATTTCTTCAGCTTTCAAATAAAGCTCGTGTGCTTTTTCAAGCTCCTCAGCTCGTTGAGTATATTTTTGTGCCTCTTTTTGATCGGCGGCAATTGTATAGTTATCATAACATATACCCTTGCTGTAGATGATAGCTAAGGCTTTACACATAACAATGCTACCTTGTTTTGCTTCTTGCTTGAGAAAATCAAGCAATGTATTGTTGATATGATCCATTTTTCCTCTTTAATTTGTATAAAATTCAAATATTCGCAAAATTGTAGCCCCCCCCCCCTTAAGAAATGCTTAAATTTTTTGTCTTTTTTGAAATTCATTTTAAAAATAAAATAAAAGCAAAATTTTGACTACTTTATATCTTGCGCTCTATAATCCCACGCAGGATTAAATTTTGTCAAAAAGGGCGAAAATTAAGAAAAAATTGCTATAATAGAGCCATTTTATTTTATTTTTAAAGGAAACTTATGCTTTTTACTAGGGCTAGTGAGTATGCTTTACTTGCTTTGATTTATATCTGTGATAAAGATAAACCCCAAGATGTTGAGACTATGGCTTTTGAGCTTGATATTTCAAGAAGCTTTTTGGCTAAGATTTTACAAGGACTTGCAAAAGACGGCTTGCTTCACTCTTATAAGGGCGCAAAGGGCGGTTTTACTTTGGTAAAAAAGCCTGAGGAATACACGCTTAAAGAGATAGTTGATAGTGCAGAGAAAAAACAAGTCAGCGTTTTTGAATGCTCTCAAGGCGTATGCCCTACCCAAAAAGGCGATAAATGCTATATGCTTCCGGTTTTAAAAGACTTGCAAGAGAAGATGAATGAGCATTTAAATTCAGTAAGCCTAGCTGATATCATCAAAAAGTCATAAATGGCAAAAAGAAAAATCATCGATCTTGTTGTCCCTTACTTAGGACCTTTAATAACACCTGTTGTCAAAGCAAAGTCTTTGACGATAGTTGGTTTTATCGTTTGTATCTTAGCCATTATCATTGTGCCTTTGCCAGCTCCTGTGCTGGATTTTTTTTTGGCACTTAGCATTGCTATTTCAGTTTTAATCATACTCATTTCTATTTATATAGCAAAGCCCACTGATTTAACGACTTTTCCAACCCTTATCCTCATCATCACGCTTTTTCGTTTGGCTTTAAATATCGCCACAACGCGTATGATTTTAAGTGAGGGGCAAAATGGACCAGCCCAAGTAAGTGAGATCATCGCGTCTTTTGGTGAATTTGTGGTTGGGGGAAATTATGTTATCGGTATTATCGTTTTTACTATCTTAGTTTTGATTAATTTTATGGTTGTTACTAAAGGTAGCACGAGAGTTTCTGAGGTGCAAGCGCGTTTTACGCTTGATGCGATGCCTGGAAAGCAAATGGCAATTGATGCGGATTTAAATGCAGGACTCATTGATGAGCAAACCGCAAGAACAAGAAGACAAGAGATCATTTCAGAAGCGAATTTTTACGGAGCTATGGATGGTTCGAGCAAATTCATCAAAGGCGATGCAGTTGCTGGGATCATCATCACTATAGTCAATCTCATAGGCGGCTTTTTAATCGGCTATTTTCAACACGATATGCCTTTGGCTGATTGTGCGGCGACTTATACTATACTTACTATAGGTGATGGGCTAGTCTCTCAAATTCCTGGACTCATCACTTCAACAGCTACAGCTATCATCATTACACGTGCAAGTAAAGATGAAGATAATTTTGCAGAGGGCTCTTTAAATCAGCTCTTAAGCGAATACAGAACGCTTTTGATAGTAGGCTTTATCCTTTTTATCTTTGCTTTGGTGCCGGGTTTGCCAACTTTATCTTTGGGCTTTATGGCTTTGGTATTTTTAGCGCTTGGCTATTTGACAAAGCAAGTCAAAGAAGGAAAAATTCAAGTCGTAGATACGAAAAAAGTTAAAGCTGAAGAGAAAGCAAAAGCTGCTGCTCCTGTGAAAAAAAGCGAGGAAGAGATCGTCAAAGAAGAAGAACATCGCATAGGCGATATACTTAAGCTTGAAATTTTAGAGCTTGAGCTTGGATATGGGCTTATCCGCCTTGCAGAAAGCGAGCTTACTGAACGAATTCGCTCTATGCGTCGCTCAATCGCTCAAACTTTGGGCTTTTTAATGCCAAAAATTCGCATTCGTGATAATCTTGCTTTAAAGCCAAATGAATATAATTTTAAGCTTAAAGGCGTGGTGATTGCTAGTGCTGAGGTATATCCTGATAAGTATTTGGCTATGGATAGTGGCTTTATCACTGAAGAGGTTGAAGGAATTGCGACTAAAGAGCCAGCTTTTAACTCAGATGCCCTTTGGATTGATGCGAGTTTAAAAGATGAAGCAACGTTAAATGGCTATATCGTTATCGATCCAGCAAGCGTGATTTCAACGCATATGAGTGAGCTTATCAAAGCACATGCAAGCGAACTGCTTACGCGTCAAGAGGTGCAAGGACTTATTGATAAAATGCAAAAAGATTATCCTGTCATCGTTGAGGATTGTTTGAAAGTCGCAAGCGTGGGTATGATACAAAAAGTGCTTAAAGACTTGTTGCGTTATCAAATTCCTATCAAAGACTTGCTGACTATTTTTGAGGCTTTAACTGATATTGCTGAGGTAAGCAAAAGCTTTGATCTTATCATCGAGCATGTACGCGCTTCTTTAGCAAGGGTAATTACAAATATGTATTTAGATGAAAAAGGCGTTTTAAGCATTTATATGCTTGATTCTGCAAGTTCAGCAAAGCTTATAGAAAGCCTGCAGTTTAAAGATGGCACTTATCATTTGATGATCAATGTTGCCCAAACTGGAGCATTAATCGACGCGTTAAGAAAAGAAATCGAGCAAAGTGCAAAAACAAGGGTTAAGCCTTTTGTGCTTTGTGTTGAGCCTCAACTAAGAAAAGATATAGCTAAGCTTTGTAAGGATATGAATATTAATGTCGTTGTCTTAAGCTTTGGCGAGATTGCTGAAAATACAAATTTTGAAACCGAAGGCGTTATCAAGGTAGAATTATAGGAGAAATAATGAGATTATACCATCTTTCACATACGGATTTAGACGGCTATGCATGCCAGTTTGTTACTCATTTTTATTTTAAGGATTGTGTGTTTTATAATTCAAATTATGGCAAGGAGATCAGTGATAATTTTTATGCGATTTTAAGTGAGATTAATGCAAGCTTAGAGCAAGATAGCAACGCAAAAAGTATGGTTTTAATCAGTGATTTGAATTTAACTTTAGCACAATGTGAAGAATTTCAAGACGCCTTGAAAGACAAAAATGCAAAGCTTATTTTGCTTGATCATCATCAAAGCGGACTTGAGTGTATGAAGGAATTTGCTTGGTATGTGATGGATGAAAAGAGAAGTGCAAGTCAGATTGTGTATGATTTTTTTACCCGAATTTGCACGCCAAATGAGTCTTTAAAACGTTTTGTGAGCGTAGTTAATGCCATAGATATTTGGCTTAAAGATGAAAAAGACTTTGAGCTTGGCAAGGTGTTTTTAAGTATGATTGCTACAGCTAAGGAGCTAAACCGCGTTATGTTTAGGGAGCAAAACACCGAATATATGTTTTTTTTGCTGAGTAAAGCCAAAACTTTTATCGACAAAGATCAAGCTCATATCGCCCTTGAAGACGCTCTTCACTTTCTTAAAAAAGAGTATTTTAGAAAAGATAAAAACGATACTTTAATCAATCTCATTTGTGCTTTTGTTGTCGAACTTTTAAGCAAGAAAAAGGAAGAGTTTTGCATTTATTATGAAAATCACAAGGGCATACTTACTTCAAACATAGGCAATACCTCAGTTATAGGCAATGATTTTTTGGTAAAAAATCCAGATTTTGACTTTTTCATCGATGTAAGTTCTAAAAAAACTTTGAGTTTTAGGGCAAATGGCAAGGTTGATGTAAGCATAATGGCAAAAAAACTTGTTGGCGGAGGAGGACATAAAAACGCAAGTGGCGGGCTTTTTGCAGCTTTTAAAGAGAGTGTAAATTATGCGTTGATTAAGGCTCAAATTCAAGATTTAATCATCTCAAAAACTCAAATTTAAGGAAAAATAATGAAACAAGAAGAAATTGAAGCATTGCAATATGAGCTTAATATAGTCTTAGAAGCTTTGCTTATAACAGCTGGAGTAAAAAGAAACAAGCTTGATGAAGCTGTGCAAAATTACATAGAATGCATTGACAAAATCGAAGAAGATGATAAAGAAGGGGTTGATGAAGTTTTAGAAGCGATAGAATACCTCAAAACTCATCACCAAGAGCTTTTTAACTAAGATTTTTTAAAGAAAAATTTTTTTATTTTAAGCCAAAGCTCTGTCAAACTTAGCTTTTTTACCTGTCCCAAAGAGCTAAAAACACAAGAGTCAAGGTCTTTTTTTTCTTGAACACTTAAATTTTTCATATCCAAACCTTTTCAAAATATATTGCATAGGCGAAATTATATCATAAAACTTTTTATTTGTATCCAAAAATAATGATAAATCTTACTTGCTATTATATATTAGTCTATATTGCTAATATATATTTAGTTATATAGACTAAAGTTTATTAAATAATTTTTTTTAATTTTTTGTAAAAAATACTTGACATTGATACACTCAATGTTGTATAATACCTTTAAATTTAAAAATAAATATCGCCTAAACAAGCGGTAAAAAGGAGGCGTAGTGAAAGAACAAGAACACTTAGATCAAGAACAAAATCTTGAAACTTCAAACGAGGCTGAGAATTTAGCTAGCGATGAGCAAAACGAGCTTGAAAGTTTAAAGGCTGAAAATGCTGAGTTAAAAGATAGGTATTTAAGAGCTAATGCTGAATTTGAAAATATCAAAAAAAGAATGGAAAAAGAAAAAGCTTCAGCTCTAGCTTATGCAAATGAAGGCTTTGCAAAGGATTTACTTGATGTGATCGATGCCTTAGAAGCAGCAAGTAGCGTTGAGGCTAAAGATGAAGTGAGTGAGAAAATTAAAGAAGGAGTGAAAAATACTTTAGATTTATTTCTTAAAAAGCTTGAAAAGCACGGTATAAAGCAAATTGAGGCTACAAACTTTTTTGATCCAAATTTGCACGAAGCTATGTTTCATCAAGAAAGTAGCGAGCATGAAAGTGGAGCCATCACACAAGTGCTTCAAAAAGGCTATCAAATGGGCGAAAGAATCATTCGCCCAGCTAAAGTAAGTGTGGCAAAATAAGGTGTATCTGTAAGATACGAGTTTAAAAAAACAAAATTTAAAAAAAGGATAAACAATGGCAAAAGTTATAGGAATAGACTTAGGAACAACAAATTCTTGTGTAGCTGTCTTTGAAAGAGGCGAAAGCAAGGTGATCCCAAATAAAGAAGGTAAAAACACAACCCCTTCAGTAGTAGCTTTTACTGATAAAGGCGAGGTTTTAGTAGGTGATAGCGCAAAACGTCAAGCCGTAACAAACCCTGAAAAGACTATTTATTCTATAAAAAGGATTATGGGGCTTATGTTTAATGAGGACAAGGCTAAGGAAGCTGAAAAACGCCTGCCTTATCATATAGTAGATAGAAACGGAGCTTGCGCTGTTGAAATCGCTGGTAAGGTTTATACTCCTCAAGAAATTTCAGCTAAGGTTTTAATGAAGCTTAAAGAAGATGCTGAAGCCTTTTTGGGCGAACAAGTTGTTGATGCGGTAATTACCGTGCCAGCGTATTTTAACGACGCTCAAAGAAAGGCGACAAAAGAAGCTGGAACCATAGCTGGACTTAATGTCTTAAGAATCATCAACGAGCCAACCTCAGCTGCGCTTGCTTATGGGCTTGATAAAAAAGAAAGCGAAAAGATAGTCGTTTATGATCTAGGTGGGGGAACCTTTGATGTTACCGTGCTTGAAACAGGCGATAATGTCGTAGAAGTGCTTTCAACCGGAGGGGACGCTTTCTTAGGGGGCGATGATTTTGATAATAAGCTTATTGATTTTTTAGCAAGCGAGTTTAAAAACGAACAAGGCATAGACTTAAAAAATGATGTTATGGCTTTGCAAAGACTTAAAGAAGCAGCTGAAACAGCTAAAAAAGAGCTTAGCTCAGCTACTGAAACAGAGGTGAATTTACCTTTCATAACAGCTGATGCTTCAGGTCCAAAACACCTTGTGAAAAAAATCACTCGTGCTAAATTTGAAAGTATGATAGAAAGCCTTGTGGGCGAGACTATTTCAAAGATTAACGAAGTGGTAAAAGACGCTGGCTTAAACAAAGATGAAGTCAAAGAAATCGTTATGGTAGGTGGCTCAACTCGTGTGCCTTTGGTACAAGAAGAGGTTAAAAAAGCCTTTAATAAAGAGCTGAATAAAAGCGTAAATCCAGATGAGGTTGTAGCCATTGGCGCAGCTATTCAAGGCGCTGTGATAAAAGGTGATGTTAAAGATGTGCTTTTACTTGATGTTACCCCGCTTTCTTTGGGGATTGAAACCTTGGGTGGAGTGATGACTAAGATCATAGAAAAAGGCACAACCATACCAACTAAAAAAGAACAAACCTTCTCAACAGCTGAGGACAATCAAAGTGCAGTTACTATCAATGTCTTGCAAGGTGAGAGAGAATTTAGCCGCGATAACAAGTCTTTAGGAAATTTCAATCTTGAGGGCATTCCACCAGCTCCAAGAGGTATGCCGCAAATCGAAGTAAGCTTTGATATAGACGCAAACGGCATTTTAACTGTTTCAGCAAAAGATAAGGCTACAGGCAAGGCTCAAGAGATCAAAATCACAGGCTCAAGCGGTTTAAGTGAAGAAGAGATCGAAAAAATGGTAAAAGATGCTGAGCTTCACAAAGAAGAGGATAAAAAACGCAAAGAAGCAGTTGAGGCTAGAAATCAAGCTGAAGCTTTAGTGCATCAAGTCGAAAAATCCCTAAGCGAACTTGGCGAAAAGATAAGTGAAGAAGATAAAACAAATATCACTAAGGCTTTAGATGAGCTTAAAGAACTGCTTAAAAATGAAAATGCAAGCAAAGAAGAAATAGAAGAAAAGGTTAAAAACTTAAGTGCTGTTTCTCATAAACTTGCTGAAAGTATGTATAAAAAAGATGATACTGCAGGCAATGATAAAAAGAAAAAAGATGATGATGTCATCGATGCTGAAGTAGAATGATTTTAAAGAGTGAGGCTTTAAGCCTTGCTCTTTAATTGCAAGAAAAATAAAATGCTTTTATACCACCCCTTTAAACCCTTTTTTGATGAAAACTCAAGGATTTTAATGCTTGGTAGTTTTCCTTCACTTAAATCAAGAGAATTAGGCTTTTACTATCAAAATAAAAACAATCGCTTTTATCAAATTTTAGAGCTTCTTTTTAACTTAGCCCCTAAAAGCTTAACTAAGCAAGAAAGTCAAAAAGCTTTTTTAAAAGCTTATAAAATAGCTCTTTGGGATATTTTTAAAAGCTGTGATATAACAAAGTCAAAAGATGAGAGTATAAATTTAAAAGATATAAATACCAAAGCAAACGATTTAAGCTTTGTGCTTGAAAAAGCCCCTATAAAAGCAGTTTTTACTACAGGTAAAAAAGCTCATCATGCCTTTTGTCATTTTTATGTAAATTTCAAGCAAAATTATCCTAGCGTGTTTTATCATACTTTGCCTTCAAGCTCAAGTGCAAATGCTCGTTTTAGCTTAGAAAAACTCGTTGATGAGTATAAACTTATCAAAGCCTATCTTTAGCCTACTATACCAAAATAAAAAATCAAAGCGATGATACAAGGGACGATGAATTTGACATAATAATACCAAATTCTAATAAAAGTCTTTGCTCTTGAACCACTTTGAAGCTCCTTAATCGCCTCATCTTTCATCACCCAGCCCACATAAATACAACATAAAAAAGCTGTTAAAACAAATAAGATATTGCCACTTACAAAATCAAAGCTATCAAAGATATTTTTGCCTTTTATCAGCACTACATCGCGCCAAGGTCCATAAGTCAGTATGCAAGGGATATTTCCAAGCACGAAAATTCCACCCAAAGTAAGATTAATGGCTGTTTTTTTACTGAACTTAAATTTTTCCTCTAAAACACTAATGATAACTTGATATATAGGCAAAGAAGTCGTGAGTGCAGCGATTAAAAGTAGGATAAAAAACAAAGCGCATATAAAGGTGCCAAATTTTACATAAGAAAAGGCTATGGGAAGAGTTTCAAACACAAGTGAAGGACCTTTATCTGGGCTAAGCCCTACGCTAAAAAGCACCGGAAAGATCATAAAACCAGCTAAAACAGCAATAAGCGTGTTTAAAATACCGGTGTAAGTGGCTGTTTTGATGAGATTTTCATCTTTTTTAAGATGAGATGAAAGCGTGATCATTACGCCAAAACCAAGAGAAAGCGCAAAAAATACTTGTCCTAAAACATCGATGAAAAGTTTTGCTGAAGCCTTATCAAAGGCTAAAATTTTACTAAAGTCAGGCTTTAAATAATACTCAACGCCCTTAAATGCGCCATCTAAGCTTAAATTTCTAATGATAACAACAAGCAAGCAGATGAAAAGCAAAGGCATAAGAAGCTTGACTGATTTTTCTATGCCATCGATAATACCTTTACGTAAAATGAAAAAATTTATCAAAACAAAAATGCTCGTAAAAATGCCGATAAAAAGTGGATTATACTCTATATTTTGTTCATAAAATGAAGCGGCGTATTCTTTGGTGATAGGGCTTGAAAGATCAAAATTCCCAAATAAAAGATGGAAAATATACACCAGCACAAAGCCCCCAAGCACCATATAATACGCCATGATCCCAAAGCTTCCCAAAAGCCCCATATACCCAACGCCCTGCCAAGTCTTACTCACACTTTTATCTTTTGTGATTTTACCGCCAAAAGCATCAACGCTATTCGTATGGGCTTTTCGTCCTATAACATTTTCAACTAAAATCACAGGAATGCCTATAAAAATCATCGCAAGGCAAAAAACCAGCACAAAAGCCGCTCCGCCATTTTCACCCACAAGATAAGGAAAACGCCAAGTTGCCCCAAAGCCAATCGTCGCTCCAGCAACGGTAAGTATATAAGTAAGCGTGTTGCTCCAAGTTTGTCTTTGCATAATTCATCCTTAAAAACGAGGCTTGCGTAAATTTTGAAAAAATATCATTATAGCAGTATTTTGCTTGAAAATAAAAGAAAATTTGCAATTTCTTTTATTTTTACGCTTTTTGATAGGCTCAGTTTAAATTTCAAAGCGAATTTAAAAACTCATCAGCTCCCACAAAGCCGATGATTTGTTCTTTTTTTACACCATCTTTAAAGATAAACATAACAGGTGGGGCAAAAACTTCAAATTTTTTCATCATTTTAAGTTCTTCATCATCACCCTTGCTAATGTCGATTTTAAGCAAGCTGTAGTTTTGTAAAAGTTCTTGCACTTTTTTATCTGAAAAAGTAAAAGCATCTAAAAGCTTGCAGTTTTCACACCAAGAAGCTGTAAAATACAGCAAAATAGGCTTTTTACTTTGCTGTAGTTTTGCTTCAAGCTCCTTAAGATTGTTAATGTTTTTAAACTCAAGTGAGTTTAAATTTTGTGAATTTGAGGCATTTGAGTTGAGATGAAAAGGATTTAAAAGGCTTTTTCCGCCAAATAATCCTCCTAAAAATAAGCTTAAACTATAGGCTAAAACAAGTGTTAAAAGAGCCTTTTTAGCCTTTGCATAGCTTGAGTTAAGCCCATCAAAAAATCCCATAAAACTTACAAAAAACACCCCAAGCACCCCAAAAGCGATGAGTATATAAGGCATAGCTAAAAAGCGAGAGCAGATCCAAATCGCCATTGCAAGCATTAAAAAGCCAAAAAAGATATTTACCCTTTGCATCCATGCTCCAGCCTTTAAAAACCCAAGTCCAACCCCTACAAATAAAAGCGGAACACCCATACCAAAACTCAAAACAAAAAGAGAAGCCCCGCCAAGCACTATATCAGCACTTTTTGCTATATAAAGCAAAGCAGCAGCCAAAGGTGCAGCCACGCAAGGTCCTATGATAAGAGCTGATAAAAAGCCCATGGTTGCAAGGCTAAGCACACCTTTTGTTTTTGAGCTTTGTCTTTTGATGATGAAATTTTGTATCTTGTTTGGCATTTGAAGATGAAATACCCCAAAACAAGCAAGGGCTAAAAGCACAAAAATAAAGGCAAAAAAGCTAAGCACTAAAGGATGTTGTAAAAAGCCTTGCACGCTTGCGCCAACTAAAGCCGTAACAATGCCAGCTAAAGCATAAGCTAAAGACATAAAAAGCACAAAGATAAAAGAAAGCCAAAAGGCTCGTTTTTTACTTGGTGCTTGCGTGCTTTTTGCAAGTATGAGCGATGAAAGTATAGGGATCATGGGCAGGGTGCAAGGAGTAAGAGAAAGTAAAAGTCCATATCCAAAAAAGCTTAACAAAGTAAGAAAAAAGCCATCTTTGTTAAATTCATTGTGCTTTTTCATCTTTTTTGTATCTGTAAGTTCGCTAAGCTTATAGCTGCCTTGATCTTGCTTTAGTGTAAAACTTTTTTTTAAAGGGCGGTAGCAAAAGCCAGCTTCAGAACAGCCTTGGTATGAAAGTTCTAGTAAAGCCTCATTTTTGTTAGTAAGCTCTTTTTTGAGTAAAATTTGTGGGATAAAAAGCTCTACATTCGCATAATATCTTTGTTCGTTGTTTTTTTCAACACTTGCAGGCAGGTTAAGCAAAGCAGTGATGTCTTTATCATCAAGTTTGATTTTAAGTTCTTTTTGATACAAATAAATCGTATCAGCGATATCAAAATCAAAATAAACCCCTACCTCATCAGCATAAGAACGGAGTTTAAATGCTTCATTTGGTTGTAAAAATTCAGCCCAGCTTAGATTTAAAAAAAGGAAAAATATCAGAAAAATACGCATTAAGTTCTCATTTATATCTTGTTTTATTTTTAATTATAGTTTGTTATGGTAAATTTAAAAGAATATTTTTCAAGGAGATTTGCCTATGACATCACCAAAACCCCAGTCAAAAAATGCTAAACACTTGGCACAAAAAGATGAGCTAAAGTCCTCAAAAAAACTTGATATGCCAAAAGATCAAAAAGTTCAAGATGATACAAAAGATGAGTATGTAAGCATAAAGGTTAAAAAAAGCACCCTTAAATACGAAAAGGAGCTTAAAGCCTTGCAAATTGAGCTTTTGAAATTTCAAAATTTCGTTAAAGATAAAGGCTTAAAGGTTTTAATTCTCACAGAAGGACGCGACGCAGCAGGTAAAGGAGGCTCGATCAAGCGTCTTACAGAACATTTAAATCCAAGAGGTTGTAGAGTCGTTGCTCTTGAAAAGCCAAGTGATGTAGAAAGGACGCAGTGGTATTTTCAACGTTATGTTTCACATTTGCCAGCAGCTGGAGAGATCGTGATTTTTGATAGAAGCTGGTATAATAGAGCTGGAGTTGAGCCGGTAATGGGTTTTTGCACCCCAGCTGAGCATAAGCATTTTTTAAGAGAAGTGCCTTTATTTGAGGAAATGCTTGTTAATAGTGGTATTATTATGTTTAAATTTTATTTTTCAGTGTCTAAAGAAGAGCAAAAAAAACGTTTTGATAGTCGCAGAAAAGACCCTTTAAAGCAGTATAAACTCTCTTCAGTAGATGAAAAATCCCAGCAACTTTGGGATAAATACACCGTCGCAAAATACTCAATGCTTCTTGCTTCAAACACACCAAAAAGCCCTTGGACTATCATAGGTTCAGACAATAAGAAAAAAGCAAGGTTAAATGTCTTTAGAACCATACTCAATAAAGTTGATTATACCGGCAAAAGCAAGGATATAAAGCCTGTAGATCAAGACTTGGTGCGAAGCGGAGAAGATGAAATTCGCAAAATGGAAGCTAATCTTAACAGAAGTGATGAAAAATTTGAAAAACTTGATCAAAAATAAGGAAAATATATGCTTTTAAAAGTGCAAAAACTCAGCGAAAAATACTACCCACAAATCGCAAATTTAAGAGAACATTTTCATCAATTCCCAGAGCTTAGCTTTGAGGAGTTTCAAACCTCGCAAAAAGTCTGTGAAGTGCTTGAAAATGCGGGTATATCATATAAAAAAGGCATAGCAAAAACTGGAGTTTTGGCTGAAATTTATGGCACAAAAAAAAGCGATGAAAAACCAAAATGCGTGCTTTTAAGAGGTGATATGGACGCTTTGCCAGTGCATGAAGAAAGTGGGGTAAGCTTTGCTTCAAAGATAGCTGGTAAGATGCACGCTTGCGGACATGATGGGCATACTGCTGGACTTTTAGGCACAGCACTTATCTTAAATGAGCTTAAAGATGAATTTAGCGGTTGTGTGAAATTTATGTTTCAGCCAGCTGAGGAAAATTATGGTGGTGCAAAGCCTATGATAGAAGAGGGCGTGCTTGAAAATCCATATGTTGATGCTGTGTTTGGTTGTCATTTGTGGGGTTTAATGCAAGAAAACACAGCCCAAATCATCACTGGGGCGATGATGGCTGGGGTAGATAGCTTTGATCTTAAATTTATAGGCAGAGGCGGGCATGGAGCTCATCCGCATACGACTATAGACGCGGTTTTAATGGCGGCTCGTTTTGTTACTAATATTCAAAGCATTGTTTCAAGGCGTTTAAAGCCGGTAAGTGCTGGAGTGATTAGCGTTGGAAGCGTGCAAGCTGGAAGTTCTTATAATATCATCGCTCAAGAAGCCTTTTTAAAAGGCACGGTGCGTTTTTTAGATGATGAAAGTCAAGCGATCTTGCAAAAAGGCATTGAAGATGTGGCTAAGGCTGTGGCTTTGGAATTTGGTGGGGAGTATGAGCTTGATTATCACAGAGAATATCCGCCTTTGATTAATGATGAATTTGGTGCAAAAATCGCTCAAAAAGCTTTCTTGCAAGTCTTAGGCGAAAAAAATATCATCACAAAGGCTGAAGCTGATATGGGAGCTGAGGACTTTGCTTTTTTAACGCGTGCTAGAAAAGGAGCTTATGTTTTTGTAGGCATAGCTAAGGATAAAAACAAACCTGTATTGCACCACAGCCCAAATTTTGCTTGGGAAAGTGAAAATTTAAAGGTGCTTATGCAAGGTGAGGCGATGATGGCTTTGGAGTTTTTAAATTCATAAATTCAAGCCCCATCATCATAAACAATCAAACAAGGCTTGCGTGAAAGAGTAAAAGTTAAGTTAAATAAAGCCTTAAAACACAAAGCTTAAACAAGGTAAGGA
>NZ_NXLK01000008.1:0-70251 GCF_005406235.1 Campylobacter sp. MIT 12-5580 | reverse complement strand
TACTCTGTGTTGTAAGACATCAAGTAAGCGATTTAATACATTTTTAAGTTCTATGAGTTGAGGATTTTTAGGATGAGCTGTGATTCTTGCACTTAGATCACCTTCTTCTACTATATGCACGGTTTGCACTGATTGTTGGACGGCTTCTTGATCTTGAGTTAAACCAATCTGCGTTTTTTGGATACTTTCGTTAATCGCCAAAGCCATTAAACCAAGCTCATCATGTGCCTTTGGAGGAAGAGACTTTGGCATGGTGTTTGTTTTATGATTGATATAATCAAAAAAACTAAGAAGCTGTTTGGAGATATTGTTTATCCTTGAAACTATTGCTTTTCTTACATAAAAAATCGTAAATACAACTCCTATAGATAAACACACAAGCACCATCAAAATAATCATTCGCCTCAAATCATAAACAGGTGCAAAAATAGACTCTTGCGGGGCAACAACAGCTGAAACCATATATCCTAATTTACCCAAATCAAGAATTTTTATCCCAGCAAAAGTTGTTGTGCCTTGTATATTTTTATAACTTATAAGAGCGTCTTGTTTGTTTTGTATGGCATTGAGCAGGGCAGCTGCACTTGGATCAGTATTTATTGCGGTAAAGGATTTGCCAATCACATCTTTATTTGGGTGAGCAACGACATTTGCTTGAGAACTTAGCAAAGCACGATAATCTTGATCAAAAACAGAAAATCGATCAGATAAAACATTTTTAGATAAAGCCTCTTCATCAATAAACATTCCTACTACACCTATAACTTTATGATTTTTATCAAACAAAGGATAATTCACACCAAAACCAAACCTACTCTCAAAATTTCCTATACTTTGCCAGCTTGGCTCACCCATGGTTTCTTGTCCTGTTTGCAAAGCCTTTTGCACAGAATCAAAATGAGCGATCGCCCCATCAGCTTGCAAAATTTCAACTCCGCCTTTTTTATCGATATTTGTATCAGTCACAAGTATCATAAATTCATTATTTGGCAGTTTATATTTACTATCCATAACCTCGCCATTTAGCACACTTGTATCTTTAAGATAAACATACGCATAAGTTGCATACGAAGTCGCATCAATCGCAAAATAAATTTGATCTTTGATCTGCTCTTGCAAACCCTGATCTTCAAGTAGCAATTCTTCTATACTATCTTGAGAAAGCTTTAAAACGGCGATAATCTCTTTCATATAGCTATCAATAACATTACTTACCCTTGCAGCAACATTAGCGATGAGTTTTTGAGACTCTTTTTCTTGAATTTTTGCTGAGCTGTTTGTTAAAAGTATGGTCATTACGATCATACAAAAGGCAAAAACTGCAACAATACAGGCACTTGCTTTTGTGCCTAAACTCATTTGGTTTAAGAACTTCATTATTTCTATCCTTATTTTAAGTAGTGTAAAAACTCTTCAACAAAGCTTTATAAGTTTTCATTCTATCTTAAAAAGGTGTCGCAGTGTAAAATACAAAAAAAAAAAAAACGGAAAATTCAAATTTAATGTTACTTTTTTTCACATTATAAGATATTTTTAATGAAAAATTATAAATTTTATCCTTAAAAATATCTTAATTAATATGAAAATTATCGGCTATTAAAAGATCAATAAATCAAAAAAATATTTTACAATACAAGCTCAAATTAATATTTTAAGATAATATAGCAATTTTAAAAGAGCAAAACCAAAAAATTCCAAAAAAATTTGATATAATGCGTATTTTAAGAATAAAAATAAATTAAAGTCAAAAAATGAAAATAGCTCTAGAATGCAAAGATATTATCCTTGAAAATGCCTTAAGACTCTTTTTAAGAGAATATTTGGTGATGAAAAAGGATTGCGATTTTTTGGTGTGTGATGAAAAAAGCAATGAACTCAAGCCACAATTCATCATCGCCAAGTCCTCAAGCCAACTTAGCGTGCCTTTTAGCAAGGAACAGCTTTTAAATGCCTTACTTGAATTTCATACCGCACTTTGCGAGCTTGCTGAAAAAAAAGCTTTGGAGAAGAAAAAAGCTCTAGAAGAAAAGATAGAGCATATCGCAAGTGAGTTTAGAAAAAGTTATCAAAACGAGATTGACAGGGCTATTGATGCCTTAAAAACTAAGCTTCTTAGCGCCCTTGATGAATAAAAACGCGTCTAATAAAAAACTTTTTACCCTCATACAAAGTGGTAAATTTAAAGGCAAAAAGCTCATTTTACCAAGTTTAGAGACAACAAGAAGCACAAAAAGTATAGTCAAAGACTGCGTTTTCAATGTCTTGCAAAACCAACTCAACAATAGAATTTTCATAGAAGCTTTTGGTGGAAGCGCTGTAATGGCTGCGAGCGCTTTAAGCCATTATGCTTTAAAAGCTTATGCTATAGAAAAAGATGCTAAAGCTTATGAGATAGCTCTTTTAAACGCAAAGAGTATTGATGAAAATACGCTTTTTGTGCATAAAGCAGATAGTTTTGTGTTTTTGCCACACTTGCTTGAAACGCTTCAAGATGAAGTTATCATTTATCTTGATCCGCCTTTTGATATACGAGCTGGTTTTGAGGATATTTATGAAAAAATTATCAATTTGATCTTAAATTTGCATAATAAAAATATAGTTTATATCATCATCGAACATCACTGCAAAATATTATTTGATAAAAATTTAGGTGAATTCAAGCAAATCAAACATAAAAAATTTGGCAACACAAGTTTGAGTTTTTACGCTCATAAAAGTTTAGCTTCTCTTTGAGTGTCCTGAGAACAAAGTGTGATGATATCATCTTTTGAAAGTTCTTCAAGGCGAATTTTTTGTCCATTTTTTTGGATGCTTACAAGATCTTTGCTCTTTTGGAAAAAAGCTTCGTGCTGCAAAAAAGCGTTATTTAAACTCATAAGTTTGAGCTTAAAATGTTCGAGTTTGTTGCGTATAAGCGAATTGAGTTGTTTTTGTAAAAACTCAATTTGTTTGATCTTGTCCTCGATGATGGTGTGCAAAGATTTGGCTTTAAAAAGCCTTTCAAGGCTCAGCAAAGAAAAATTCGCATTATGAATTTTGTTTTTCAAACAAGTTTTAAGAGCAAACTCAAGCTCATCAAGCTTTTGCTCAAGTTCATTTTTACTCATAAAAATAAGATCAATCGCCGCACTTGGTGTTGGAGCCCTAAAATCAGCCACAAAATCACTAATCACATAATCAATCTCGTGTCCAATAGCCGATATAATAGGCGTTTTAGCGTGAAAAATCGCTCTTGCTAAACCCTCATCGTTAAAACAAAACAAGTCCTCCCTACTTCCACCACCCCTTGCAATAATGATGAGATCAAAACCATATTCATCAGCCCTTTGCAAAGCTCTTATGAGAGAATTTGGCGCAATACTTCCTTGAGTAAGGGCATTGAAAATATAAATTTGGGCTAAAAAATAGCCTTTTTGGTTGATAAGCTTAAGCATATCTTGCAAAGCAGCAGAAGTTAAGGAAGTGATAAGGGCGATTTTTGAGGGAAAATTTGGCAAGGGTTTTTTGTGGATTATTTCAAACAACCCTTCTTTTTCAAGCTTTTCTTTAAGAGCTAAAAACTGCGCTTCTAAATCACCAAAGCCCGAATTTTTCATATCTTTAGCGATAAACTGATACCGCCCACTTTCAGCATATAAGCTCACAAAGCCATTTAATTCTAAAAAATCCCCTACTTTTGGCTTAAAATCAAGCCTTGAATTAAAGCCTTTAAACATAGCGCAGGCTATACTTGATTTTTCATCTTTTAAGTCAAAATACCAATGCCCTGAACCATGAAAAGTGATCTTAGAGACTTCTCCACTAAGGCTAATATTCTCAAAATGCGCCTCAAGCAAGCTTTTTGCTTTAAGGTTAAGCTCGCTGACTTTCATTTTTCTTTTATGGCAACAAACATTGAACTTATACCAAAACTCAAACTTTCATAATACATCATCTTAAAACCAGCTTCTTCAAGCTCTTTAATCAGCTCTTCCTTGCTTAAAAACGCATCAATTGAATGGGGAAGGTATTCATAGGCTTGAGAATTTTTACTGATGAATGAACCAATTTTTGGTAGTATGTATTTAAGATAAAAATCCCTTATCCAAGCGACAAGCCCACCTTTTTCTCTTTTTGTAAATTCTAAAATCAACAAAATCCCACCCTTATCAAGCACTCTAAAAAACTCTTTTAAAGCCTCTTTTCTTTGCACGACATTGCGAATTCCATAACTTATACTGATGATATTTGCGCTTTTATCTTTAAGGGGAAGTTCTTGGGCTTTTGCCTCGATAAATTCAAGTTTTGAAAAGCGTTTCTTAGCAATTTCAAGCATTGAAGTGCTTGGATCTATACCGATGAGAGAAGAGATGGATTTGTGTAACTCTTTAGCCTTTGCCTGCCAAATTTCAAGCATATCGCCTGTCCCGCATGCTACATCAACGATTTTGAGTTTTTTATGCTCATCAAAGCATTTAAGCACTCTTTCACAAGCCTTTTTTCGCCAGCTTATATCTACTCCAAAACTTAAAATTCTATTTGCTTTGTCATAACTTGGAGCAATTTGGTTAAACATTTCTACGATTTGTTCTTGTTTTTGCATACGCTTTCCTAAAATTTAGCGTTGGCGACATTTAGAGCAACCATCAACCCTTGCACTTATGCTTAAATGATCGATTAAATTGCCTATCTTTTTTTCTATCTCTTCTTGATAAAGGGCTAAATTTGTGTCTTTGAAATTAAGATCATCTATATGACCACACCTTGAGCAAACAAGGTGAATATGTGGCTCTTCGTATATATCATAATATGTTTTTTGATTAGGCACATTGACTTCAACAACCAAACCTTGTTCTTGTAAGGTATTGAGATTTTTATACACGGTGGCAAGTGAGATTGATGGGTATTCTTCGCGCACTTGCTTATAAAGTTCGTCTATATTTGGGTGTTCGTGGCGTTTAAGGATTTTAAGCACGCAAAGCCTTTGTGGAGTAGCTTTTAAATCGTGATTTTTTAAGAGTTGCACAAGTTCCATAAACGACCTTTTTTGTAATTTTATTTATTGTGTAATAATACAAAAAAAAGTTTAAAATAAGTTTATACTAAAGGATATTTTTTATTATTTAAGAATTTACAAACTTTGTTTATATATACTTAAATTTATTTTAAGGCTGCGCGTATCGCTTTATCTGCAAAGCTAAACTTTGTGTATCTAAGCCTAAACTTTGTTCAACCTCATTTGTTTGTCCGTGGGTGATAAATTCATCTTTGTATTCAAAGCTGATGATTTTAACTTTTAAGTTATAAATTTGCACGAAAGTTTCAAGCAAACTTGCTACACCACCAATCCTTGCACTATCACTAAAAACAAACCAAATTTGACTTTGCAAGGCAAGTTCTTTTAAAAGCACCTCATCTAAAGGCTTAGCAAAAATCAAGTCAATCAAATTTGCATAGTCTTTCAAACCTTCTTTTTCAAGGTATTTAAGCGCTCCAAAAGCCCTACCAACACCTTGTCCGTAGCCTAAAAATGCGATTTTGCTTTCATTTTTTATGAGCCACTGAGCCTTTGCTTGCTTTATCTTAGAAGGCTTAAACTCATCATTAAGTAAAAAGCTTCCCCTTGGATAGCGAAAAGCTATGCAACCTTGATGATGATAAGCATAACGCATAACTTCTTTCATCATCGCTTCATCTCTTGGTGCGATAAGGGTTAAATTTGGCACACAGGCTAAAAAGCTTATATCAAAAGCTCCTTGGTGCGTTTCGCCATCCTCACCAACAATGCCAGCTCTATCTATGGCAAAAACTACATTTAAATTCATAATCGCACAATCATGTATGATTTGATCATAAGCGCGTTGCAAAAAGGTGCTATAAATAGCGATAAATGGCTTAAAGCCTTCTCTTGCCATAGCTGCCATAGAAGTTACAGCGTGTTGCTCGGCAATCGCCACATCAAAAAATCGCTCTGGATAAGCTTCTATAAGCTTTTCAAGCCCTGTTCCACTTGGCATAGCTGCTGTAACACCTACTATATCATCAAATTCTTTGGCAAGTTCAAGTAAATTTAAAGCAAAAAGCTCTGTGGCTGACTTTGATGTGTTTGAGCTTTTCACAGCTTGTCCGGTTTGTATGTCAAAAGCACCTACGCCGTGCCATTTAGCATTTTTACCCTCAGCCTTTTCATAACCCTTGCCTTTGATGGTTTGAGTATGCACTATACAAGGTTTTTGCATAGCTTTGGCTTTTTTTAGGGCGGGGATAAGTTCGTTTAAATTATGTCCATTAATCACACCTATATACTCAAGTCCTAACTCTTCAAACAAAATTCCCGGAGTTATAAGCTTAAAACTCTCCTCAAAACGTTTTGCCATATAAGTTGCACTTTGAGGCAGATAACTTAAAACGCCTTCAACGCGCCTTTTAAATTTTTGATACAACTCACTTGCCATAGCTCCTGAAAGATATCTTGATATCGCTCCAATTGGCTTACTTATACTCATTTCATTATCATTTAAGATGATAACACAAGGATATTTTCTCTCGCCAAGCTCATTTAAGGCTTCATACACCATACCAGCACTCATTGCTCCATCGCCGATTAAAGCTATGGGTGTGCGGTTTTGCTTTTTTAGCTTTATCGCTTTACAGGCTCCAACAAGCAAGGATATGCTTGTGCTTGAATGCCCGGCGACAAAATAATCCCCCTCCGTTTCTTTAGTATAGCCACTTAAGCCCCCAAACTGCCTAAGCGTATGAAAAAAATCAGCCCTACCGGTAAGAAGTTTGTGTGCATAGCTTTGATGAGAAACATCAAAGATAAAAGGATCATTTTTATAATCAAAAACGCAGTGCATAGCAATGCTAAGCTCCACAACACCTAAATTTGAGCTTAAGTGTCCGCCGTTTTTGCTTACAACTTCTATAATTCTTGTTCTTAAATTTGCGGCAAGCTCATTTAAAGCTTGCAAATCAAGCTCTTGAAGCCTTTCATGCTCTATGCTTAAAGCTGTCATTGGCTAACCATTTTTTTGATTTTATTTAGACGAGAGTTTAAATTTGATTCTATGTTTCCTACATCGCTAAGCACGATAACACTACCCTTTGAGATAGCATCATCAAGACTAACTTTAAGATGGGTAAGTTCTTTAAGCTCGGATTTTACAAAATCATAATCACTTGGGCTTACTTTAAGTTCTATACTTGCAGCACCTTTAAGCTCTGAAATAAGCTCTTTTGAGAGATTTAAAGCAATTTGGGCTGAATTTTCCTCAAGCTCTTTGTTAATCACTTCTTTTGCGATTTCAATAGCAGTATTGGCAAGCTCTTGTTCGTTTTTAGCCACAAACACATCTAAATTCGCACATGCCTCATCAAGCTTAGCCACACTTTTAAGATATTTATCTTTAAGCTCATTTGTTTCTTTATCAAACTCAGCTTTTGCCTTGTTATACCCTTCTTGAGTAAATTTTTCTTTTGCTCCTTCAAGCTCGGCATTTAAGCGGTTGTTAAATTCACTTTCTTGACTTTCAATTTGCATTTGAAGCTTGATGATATTGCCAGACATTTCATCAGTTTTTTTCAACAAATCCTCGACAAAGCTTGACTGAAAAGGAGCATTTGCCTCACTTTTGTTTTCTTCTTCTAATGGGGCTTGCAAAGTTGGCTCAGCTACTTGTGGGCTAGGTTTTTCTTCCAAAGGCATAGCCGGGGTAGTGGCTGGAGGAACTGGCGCATTTAAAGCCTCTTGCATGCGGTTTTGTTCCTGAGTGCTTGCAAATTCACTCATTACCTTAAAATGATAGTTCTCGACGATATGTTCGTTTGCATTGCTTTGTGAAATTACATTGGTATTTTTTGCCATAGTTTAAGCCTATTCTATCATCTCATCAGCTTCGCCGGTTTGAACTAATCCTTGCTCTGCAAGTCTTTGCACAACCTCGACAACTTTTCTTTGCGATTCCTCAACATCTTTAACCCGAACAGCTCCTAAAAAGCCCATTTCTTCAAGGAAAGCTTCGCTCGCACGAGTAGACATATTAGCAAGAAATTTTTGCTTAAGCTCTTCACTTGCGCCCTTAAGTCCCACCATAAGATCCCTTTTATCAGCAACTTTAAGAATTTCACGGATTGCTTGTGTGCCAAGTTTAGCAATATCATCAAAGGTAAACATTAAGTCCTTAATCGTTTCAGCAAGTTTTTCATCACTTTGCTCGATATAAGTAATGGTTGATTTAGACGCTTTTTGTCCTAAGCGGTTAAGTACTTCAGCCACAGCTCTTGGACCACCCACTTCAACCTTATAGCTTGCAAGGCTTTCAAGCTTACTTTCAAGCACAGCAGAAACCCTTTTAATAATACTTGGAGAGATATCACCAAGATTTGCCATTCTAATAACAACCTCAGCTCTTAACTCATCGCTAAAATACTCCAAAGTTTCAGCTGCATGAGTTGAATCCATATGAGCTAGGATTAAGGCTATGGTTTGAGGGTGTTCTTTGGTGATAAAGTCTGCAAGCTGTTGAGGTTTAATTTGCGCTAAGTATGCAAAATTTTGATTATTTTCCATACTTTTGGTAAGTTTTTCTAAAATTTTATTTGCAATTTCTGGACCAAAAGTTTTATAAAGTATTTCTTTGGCGTATTCTAAGCCACCGCTTTTGATGTATTGATTTGATTGAAGTAGGGTATAAAACTCTTCTAAAACAGCTGTTGCGACGGTTTTATCCACCTGCTTTGCCATAGCTATATAGCGAGAAACTTCAGTGATGATATTAATCTCCATATGAGAAAACACAACAGTTGTTACATCTTCTCCAAGTTGGATTAAAAAAATAGCGATCTTTTCTGGCATAGAAAGATCGTCATAGATCATCTTTTGTTCTTCGCTAAGCTTGATCATCACATATCCTTATGTTCGTTATATTCGCTATCATTTTCTACTAAAGTTTGAAGCAAAGTAGCGACTTCTTGACTTTTATCACTCACTAAGGCTTTTAATTTTTCAAGCAAGACATCATACTGCAACGCATCTTCATTGATACTATCACCAAAGCCAAGCTGCTCTTCCACTCTTTTTCGTGCAGCATTAAATTTCTCCAACGCATCTTCAGCATCTTCGATAAATCCAGCATCTTTTTGCTCTTGCTCTTCAGCTGCAGCAACATCTGCAAGCATTTTTTGTGTAAATGGCACGATAACTTTTTTGTAAAAGATAAAAAGTAAAATCGCTGCAATGAAGTATTTAACAGGTGGGATAAATGGCTCAATAAAGCGACCATAAAAGGTTTTAACCTTACTTTCAACCTTAACATCACTTTTTGCAAATTCCAAGTTACTCACAGCGACTGAATCACCTCTTGCGACATCATAATTTATCGTTCTTTGGACTAAATTTTGTATATTTTGAAGCTGGGTATCATTTAGTGGGATATACTCAGTTACCACTTCGCCATTTTCATTTATGCTTTCTTGGTATTTTCCATCAATCATTACCGCGGCTGAAGTGCGAAGTATGGTAGCAAATGATTTTTTTGTATTAGTAATGGTTTTTGAAATTTCATTATTTGTTGTGGTTTGATTTTTGGTGCTATACTCACCACTTGTATTATCTTGCAAGCCTTCAACTGGCGAGATATTTGACACAGCCCCTGGAACGCCTTGTATGGTTGGATCTTTAAAGCCTCTTCGCTCTTCATTTAAAGTTTGTTCGCTTCTTACAACAGTGTTTGGATCATACACTTCGCTTTGAGATTCCATTTGTGAAAAGTCAAAGTCTATATTGACATTTGCCACAACCTTATCTGTGCCGCCTACAAAAGGTGCGAGGGTATTGATAATCTTTTGCTCTAATTCTTGCTCTCTGTCTCTTTTGTATTTGATTTGAGTAGCGATTAAATCACTTTCATACGCTTGATCTTCTTCAAGGGGCACGCCCTTTTGATCGGTGATTCTTACATTCTCTTTGCCAAGTTTTGGCACAGCTGAAGCGACTATATTTTTAATACCATCAATTTGCTTAGGCGTAAGCTTTAATCCTTCTTTGATATTAAGCACAACTGAAGCTGTGGGCGGGGTTTGCCTTTCAGTAAAAACACTATCTTTAGGGATAGCTATAAGCACACTCGCCCTTTGTATAGGCTCTAAGCTTTCTATGGTGCGTGCAAGTTCAGTTTGTATGGCTCTAAGATACTTAATCCTTTGATCCTCGCTTGTAGCTCCAAACTGCTGTTGATCATAGCCTTCCCAGCCCATTTTAGAGTCTTTGATAAGTCCTTCGCTTGCTACCATCATCTTTTGTCTATAGACTTGATCTTGTGGCACTAAAATGGTATTTTCATTTTGTAAGATATAAGGCACTCCAGCTTGATCAAGTCTCGTAACGATAGCGGCTGCATTGCTTGCATCAGTATTTTCTACCAAAACAGCATAGTTTGATTTTGCACTTGAACCTGTGCCTTTATAAAGTGCTAAAAATACCAAAAACCCTATCACTACAACGATAGAAGCAGCTATTACTATACGTTGTCTTTTGCTTAGATTTTGATACAGCTGCCCGATTTGGTGCAGCATATTTTTAAATTCTTCCATACACCCTCAATCTTTTTTATATCATTTTATATGATTTTCTCAAATTCAGTAAAAAATCGTTCATTCTCATAAGGCTTGCCTATGGTGATTCTCACTGCATTTAAACCATATGATTTTAAATTTCGTATTATTATACCCTTTTTAAGCAATTTTTCAGACAAATCACTGCTATTTTTTTCATCAAAGAAATAAGTAATAAAATTTGTATAACTTGGTATAAAAGAAATTGCGTGTTTTAAAGCAAATTCTTCATACAACTTCATCTCATTAAAATTATTTTCTAAAGTTCTTGAAATGAAATCCTCATCATCTAAAGCAACCACTGCAGCTTTTAAACTTAAATTTGTTACATTAAAAGGCGCACGAAGCTTATAAAAAGCTTTAATAATCTCTTCATTTGCCACACCATAGCCTATGCGAAGCCCGCCCAAAGCATAAAGCTTTGAAAAAGTGCCAAGATATAAGGCGTTTTTATATTTTTTAAGTAATTTTTGCGGCTCTAAATGCTTTTTTTCGTCCTTAAAGCTTGCAAATTCATTATACGCAGCGTCAATTGCCACCAAACAATCCTCATCAACAAAACTTAAAAAATCCTCAACCTCACTTGCATTTAAACACTCACCCAAAGGATTGTTTGGCACGCACAAAAATACAAGCTTAATCTCATCTTTGTGCTTGCTATAAAGGGCTTTAAGCTCACTTAAATCATGCGTAATAGAGGCTGTTTTATAGCATTTTGCTCCTGTTTGCTTAGCATAAATTTCATACATCGCAAAACTTACTCCGCACTGCAAAAAAGCATTTTGAGCATTAAGCTTTGAATGCACAGCGTATTCGATGATCTGATCGCTTCCTGCCCCGATAATAAGCTCTTTTTCACTTACTTTAAATTTATTTGCAAGCTTCATTTTAAGCTCACTCATACTATCATCTGGATACAAATACGCCTTATAAGCGTTTTCTTGCAAGGCTTTTAAGGCTAATGGGGAAGTGCCAAGTGGATTTTCATTGCTTGCAAGCTTGATCACCTCACTCACTCCATACTCTCTAGCTATAAGCTCTATATCCTTACCCGGCTCGTAATTGCTTAGATTATTTAAAAAATCATTAAATTTCATCTTTTCTCCTTTTAAATTTTTACTCAGCTTTAAGATATGATCCAAGCCAAACAAGCTCTTTAAGCGATCCTATAGCTTTTTGCACTATTGCATCATCAATATGCCCTTCAAAGTCTATGTAAAAGCTATGTAAAAAGTCTTTACTTTTTACAGGACGTGATTCTAGGCGGTAGATATTGATATTTTCTTTTTTAAATGAGCTTAAAAGATCAAACAAAGCTCCGGGTTTGTGAGCTGTATGTGCTAGTATAGAGGTTTTGCAATTTGGCATTTGTGGGAATTTGTTTTCATTTAAGATTAAAAATCTTGTGCGATTTGCAGCATTATCTTCTATTTTTTCAAAAAGCACAGGCACTTTATAAAGTTTGGCTGCGATTTTTGAGCAAATGGCGGCTGAATACTCATCTTTTGAGGCTAAAAAAGCCGCGTTTGCTGTGGATTTACTCGCGATAAACTCAATCTCATTGAGGTTGTGACTTTGTATGAAATTATGACATTGATTATATCCTTGTGGGTGAGAATAAATGCGTTTGATTTGCTTTAAATCATCATTTAAACTCACAAAAGAATGGTGTATATCCATATAAAGCTCGCCAAAGATTTTTATCTCCTTAAATTTAGCCAAACAATCCATCGTAATGCCAACTGCACCTTCTGTGTTGTTTTCTATAGGCACGACTGCGTAATTTGCTTCTTTATTAGCAAGTTCTTTAAACACATCTTCAATCGTAGCTAAAGCCCTATAAGCACTCACAGCCCCAAAACGAGCCTGAGCAGCTTGATGTGTGTAAGAGCCTTCTGGTCCAAGATAAGCTACAATTTGAGGCTTTTCAAGATTTCTTGAAACGGCAAAAATTTCTTGATAAATAGCTTCGATTGCCTTTTCATCAAGCAAATTTTGCTGATTTAAGCTTTTTAAACGCTTGATAATAGCAAGTTCTCGCTCTGGACGATAAATTTGTCCTTTGTTTTTATATTTAAGTTCACCAACACTTTTTACATAAGACATTCGCTTGCCAAGTAGCTTTAAAATCTCATTATCAACCTCATCAATCTTTGCCCTCAAATCCTCTAAATTCATCATTTTTCCTTTAAATTTTGCAAAAACTCAGCCACACTAGGATAGACAAAGTCAAGCTTGCTTTCATCAAGGTTTTTTGTGCTTGAAATTTTACCACTTAAAACCAAAGCTGTTTGCATACCTTGTGCCTTAGCTTGCACCAAATCGCCCCTAAAATCATCACTAATGATAAGCGTATTTTCAAAATTTGCCCTTTTATCTTGACTTTTTAAAAGCTCTAAAGCCCTTTTATAAAAGGCAAAACTTGGCTTTCCAACCACCTCATAGCTTGCATTGCTCGCATATTCAAGCATTTTCATAATGGCTCCAACACCCGGATAAAGCCTCTCATTTTTCTTATAAATACTTGTTTCATGCAAAGCAATCACCCTTACTCCAGATTTTGCAAGCTCTATCATAGCAGCAAAATCATCCATCAAAAAGCCATCAAAACTCGCCACAAGCACAGCCTTTGCTTCTTTATAATCCAAGCTAAAACCAAGCTTTTCAAGGCTTTGTTTAAACTCGGCTGAGCCAAAAGCAGCGATTTTGCAAGGCTTAAGTAAGCTTAAAAGCACGACAAAAGGATCAATATAAGCATTATCCTTTATATCAAGTCCCTTTGCTCTTAAATGCTCTAAAAAATCAAGCTTTTTGGTATTATTTGTCACGATAACATAGGCTAAGTTTTTTTCATTTAAAAAGCTGATTAATTCCTTAGCCCCAGTAATCAAGCTTTTATCTGTATCACTTAAAAGCGTGCCTTGCACATCGATGAAAAACATATTTATCCTTCTTTCAAACACTCAAGCTCATCTTGCACTAAAGTTTCAAAGCTTTGTCTTTTGCGGATAAGTTTGATTTGTGTTTTGTCATTTTCATCTTTGAATTTGGCAAGCTCGCATACTTTTGGGCGGGTATTATAATTGCTACTCATAGAAAAACCATACGCCCCAGCATTTTTAATCACGAGTATATCTCCATTTTTGCTTTGCTCTAAAAGCCTATCTTTAGCAAAAAAATCCCCACTTTCACAAATTCCACCCACCACATCACAAAGACTTTTTTCGCCTTCATTATAAGGTAAAACTATCTCATGATAGGCATTATAAAGGCTTGGGCGTAAAAGATCGTTCATAGCCGCATCTGTTATAATAAAGCGTTTTGAAGGTGTGATCTTTTCATACAGCACGCTACTTACTAGCTCACCAGCTCGTGCAACCAAAAAGCGTCCCGGCTCAAGTGCTATGGTAAGATCAAGCCCACTTAAAGAACTAAGCACGCCTTGAGCATAAGCATATAAGTCTGGCTCGCTTTCGCCTTCATAAGAAACACCTAAACCACCGCCTATATCAAAAAATTTAAGCTCTATATTTAAGGCTTTTAACTCACGCACAAGTTTGGCTACAAGGGCGCTTGCCTCGTGTATTGGGCTTATATCAAGAAGTTGCGAGCCTATGTGAAAATGAATACCAACTGGCTCTAAAAATTCACTTTTATGAGCGTAAAGATACATTTTTCTTGCAAGATCAAAGGCAACGCCGAATTTATTAACATTTAGCCCTGTAGAGATGTAAGGGTGGGTTTTTGCATCGACATTTGGATTTACTCTTATGCTGATACGAGCTTTAATACCTAGCTTTTTTGCCACATTTTCAAGCACATACATTTCAGCTTCGCTTTCAAGATTGATATACAAAATATCATATTCAAGAGCCTGTTTTAGCTCAAGCTCGCTTTTTCCCACTCCACTAAAAATGATCTTATAAGGCTTAGTGCCAACTTGTAAAGCCCTTTTTACCTCGCCTATACTTACGCAGTCAAATCCACTATCAAGCTCTTTAAGCAAAGACAAAAGGCTTAAATTTGAGTTAGCTTTCATGGCATAAAAAATTTGAGATTTTCTTGCTTTAAAGGCTGTTTTTAAACGCAAAAAACGTTCTTTAATCATATCAAAATCATAGATATAAAAAGGAGTGCCAAACTCCTTTGCCAAAGCCTTATAATCAAATTTTAAATCCGCACTCATCAAAACGCCTTTTATCATTTAAAAATGCAAATTATAACAAAATTTTGCTTAAAAGGCGTATATTGCTTTACTTTTTAGCATAAGAATGAATAAAAAATCGTTTTTTATTCATTTTGCAAACATAATGTTAGCAAAGCGTGTTACAATACTTTAATTTCAAATTGAAAAGGAGCAGCAATGAAAAAGATTGTTTTAGCGTGTCTTTTAACCCTGCCACTTTTGGCAAATGACAAGCTTATCGAACTTTATGAAAGCAAAACTTGTGGGTGTTGTGATTTGTGGGCAAAATATATGCAAGAAAAGGGCTATACACTCAAGGTGCATAAAAGTGATGATTTTATGCAAATAAAATACAAAATGAATATCAAACCAGAATTTCAAAGTTGTCATACAGGTATCATCGCAGGCTATGCTATAGAAGGGCATATGCCAGAATCAGCCGTATCGTGGCTTTTAAAAGAAAAACCAAAAAATGTGATAGGCTTGGCTGTGCCGGGTATGCCTCAAGGAAGTGCTGGTATGGAGCAAGGCTTTGAAGATGAAGAATATCCAGTGATTGTTATGATGAAAGATGGTAGCTCTAAGCTTTATGGGATTTACAAAGGGCAAAAGCTCATTCAAAAAGGCGAAATCTAAAAGGAGAAAATATGCAAACCTTACTACAAAAAGATGAAAGCCTACTTTTAGGGCTTGACATACAAGAAAGACTTATCCCAGCAATGTTTTACAAAGAAAAAGTGCTGAAAAACGCTCAAATTTTACTTACTGGGGCAAGAAAACTTGGCATAAAAACGCTCATAAGCGAGCAGTATCCAAAGGGTTTGGGTAAGACTGATGAGGCTTTGAAATTTAAAACTATAGCTGATTTTAACGCCTTAGATCATAATGATGAAAGCCCTCAAGTAAGGCTTTTTGAAAAAATTTCTTTTAGTGTAATGAATGATGAAGCGATCGCAAAATGCATAAAAAGCACAAATTGTAAAAGCTTAGTCTTTTTTGGCATAGAAACACATATTTGTGTTTTGCAAAGTGTGATTATGGCTTTGAAAATGGGCTTTGAAGTATGGCTTATCGAAGATGCTCTAAGCTCAAGAAGCAAAGAAAATCACAAAAATGCTTTGCGTTTTATGCAAACTTGCGGAGCAAAAATCATCAATACTGAAAGCTTTTTATTTGGCTTGATGAGTGATGCAAAAAACGAACACTTTAAAGCCATTAGCACTTTGATCAAATAGCCTTTTACAAGACTTAAAACACAAATTTGAGCTTGAGAATTTAACTTGAGCTCAAACTTTTTGATATATGCTTGCAAATTTTTATAAAAACAAAGCAAAACAAATATTTTGCTTGATTAAAAACTTTTAACTCTTTAACTCGAAACTTATTCATAGTGTTTTAAATTTAATTTTTCATATTGATGGCTCTTTGTATCATCTCATCACTTGTTGTGATACTTTTTGAGCTTGCATCAAAAGCTTTTTGCATAACGATGAGATTGGTTAGCTCCATGCTTAAATCCGCATTTGATTGCTCTAGCTTGCCCCCAACAAAGCTTGCTGTGTAGTTAAAATCGCCATTTTGATCATAAATAAAAGTCGGCGCTCCACTATTTGAAGTTTGCATAAAATTATTGCTACCAGCTGAAGCTAAGCCTTGTTCGTTGATGAAATTATACAAAGCAAGCTTGCCTACAACAGCGGTGCGTCCATTGGTAAATTGCGCGACTAAAGAGCCATCTTTGCTGATATCATATTGCGAGAAAAAGCCCTCAGCAAAGCCATTCGATCTTACAACAAGTTCATCATTTGAGTTAGAATTTTTGTTGATATAGACTCCATCATAGCCAGAGCCTACATTTGCATTTAAAGGTGTGCCAAGATTGACACTAATCGTGCCACCATTTGGATTTGGCACACTAGTAAGTGAGTTAGCGATCAAGGCTCCGTTTTGATTAAATACCAAATTTCCATTACTCAAACCGCCGACTAATTCGCCTTCACTATTATACACCCCAGCACTTATGCTGTATTCGATATTTTCGCCAACTTGAGGCAATACACGAGAAAGCGTGTAACGCAAGGTGCTTCTTGATCCATCGCTATTATACACATCAGCTTCTAAAGTCTTATTATCTGCGCTTTCTTGCTCAGTAGCTAAAACTGCAGAGTCTATATACAAGCTATCCCGGTCAAGCCCAGCTAAATCCACAGCATTGGTTTGATAGTTTAAATTTTCATCTAAAATCGCTTCTATGCTTGATGTTACGCCATTTGCGTCTTTGAAATTTAAAATCACTCTTTCGCCAGCCTTAGCGCTGAAAATATCAGCTCTATTAACAGAGCCACTTGCAACGATCTTACCCTCATCATTTGTAGCGATATTTATGTTATTTGTATTTAATTCTACTTTTACGCTTTGAGTTTTAGTTTCAGCATTTAAACTCCCTTTAAAACTCACACTTGTGGTAACTTCTGGAGGAAGATATAAATTCTTAGGCACTGAAAGTATGCTTTGTGTTGTTGTTGCACCTATGCTAAAATCTTGATTTACATTGTTTATAGTCCAGCCTGAAGTAACTGCGCCTGAGCCTAAATTTGTTCCCATAAGAGAAGAAACTCTGTCGCTAAAGCTCATTTGGGAAAAATTTGGATTCATCGTGCCTAAAACATAGTTTCCAAAGCTATCGACTAAATTTCCATTTCCGTCCCTTGAAAAAGAACCATTTCTCGTATAATAAGCTTGATTATTTGCCCCTAAAACGCCAAAAAAACCCTTGCCGTTTAAAGCCACATCAAACTCACCATCACTTGTCATAAACGAGCCTTGTTCAAAAACAACCTTACTTGCCGAACCTGTGCCGCCAAAGCCTGATTGGGCAGGGTTGGTTGATTGAGAGCTTGCTCTTTGATAAAAAATATCTTCAAATTCAGCAGAGGAGTATTTAAAGCCCGGAGTATTGATATTTGCTATATTATTTGCACTTATATCTATCCCAAAATTTTGAGTTTTGATACCATTTACTCCATTATAAAATCCGCTAAACATAACTCCCCCTTTGTCTTTTTAATTTTTAGCTAATCTCAGCTATTTTATCAAATTTCACATACTGCCCAGCGATTTGAGCCTCAGGCACGCCGTCTTTGAATCGGATACTTTCTATAGGATATGCTCCATACGCACTAGTAGAAGTGCCTCCATCAACATCAGTATAGCTTACCTTCATCGAGTAATTGCCAGCTCCGACATAATTGCCCTTATCATCTCTGCCATCCCAATCAATAGTGTTTGTGCCGACTTTAAGATCATCTTTTGCCACTTTAATGCTTCGCACCACATCACCGCTTGCATTAAGCACTTGAAAAGTCGCCCCGTCTTTTGTCTCTTTAGGAAGATACATTTTGGCTGAAATTTTTTCAGTCGCGCTTGTGAGTTTAAAGGTGCTTTCTGTAATCACAGCTGTTCTTCCTATGGCATTAAGCACGGATAAATTTCCACTTGAAAGCATAACATCTGAAAGCTGAGTCATAGTCTCAACCATTTTTTCCATAGTGGTATTTGTATTTTGTTGCATTTCAAGAGCAGCAAGTTGTGAAGTTTGCGTAAGCATTTTATCACTATCCATAGGATCGGTTGGATCTTGGTGTTGCATTTCTATCAACAAAAGTTTCAAAAATGCGTCTTTATCCAGCATCGCATTTGAGGCTGCTGAACTTGCACTTGAATTATTTGTTGAGCTTGTGTTTGTTGTCGCTGTCGTTGTCGGCGTGGTAACTGAATTGGTTGTTGTTGCTAAAGCCATCTTACTCTCCTTGTGATTTTATCTTTATTTAAAGCAATTTTTGTTCCAAGTTAAAAATATCTTGCTAAAACAAGCTCTAGGGTATTGTTTTCACTTGTATTTTCAAACTCGCTTTCATAATTAAAAGCATTTTTGTTTTTGTTTTGTCCTTGATTTTGCTCTTTTTTGCTTTGATCGCTAAAGTTCATTTCAAGCCCTGTAAATCCCATATTTACAAGTGAATTTTTAAACTCAGCTTGGTTTTGGATAAATAAGTTCATCGCATTGGTATTGGTATTAAAATTGATATGTAAATTACTTCCTCTTTGGATCAAAGTAACCTCAACTTCACCTAAATTTGATGGATTTAAGGTGATATTAAGCTTGGTAATTGGAGCTTTGTAATTTGCCATTTGCTCTTTTAAATCATTTGCAAAATGTTGCAAAGTCTCTTTAGCATTTACTGCTGATTTAAGCTCATTTCTTGATACTTGAGCTAAATCCTTAATCAAAGAATTTAACTCGCTATTATCGCTTTTATTGATATTTAAGGTGCTTTCCTCACTACTTTTTTGCGTACTTTCTTTGCCAAAATTCAAGTTTTGTTGTTCTTTTGAAGCATTTTGGTTTTGCTCGCTATTTGCGTTATTTTGCGCGTTTGAGTCTAAGTTTTCTTTGGTATTGATCTTGTTTAAGATATTTTCAAAAGCAGGTTTTACATCTGTACTTTTAAAATCTTTATTTTCTACTCTTACGCTCTCACTCATAGTTTTTATCTCACTTGCAAGTTTTACTTGCTCGTTTGAGTTTGCTTTTATCTCACTTTTTGGTGTGCTTTTTTCTTTTGTAAGTTCTTTTGTATTTTGATTATGTATTGTTTCAAGCTCATCTTTTACATCAAAATCATTTTTTGTTATGATTTTTTCTGCATTTTTTGGCTCAGCATTTTGAGTTTTTAAAGCTTGGTTTTGAGTTGCTTTTTCATCTTCGTTTTGAATTTGTGTTTGTATTTTTTCTTTTTCTTTTACCAATTTAGAGTTTAAAATTTGAGTATTTTGTCCTTCTTTACTCACTTCTTTTGTAAGATCTTGAGTTTGGCTTTTAGTTTCTTTTATCTCTTGAGTTTGATTAAAGCTCTTAGAAGAAGCCTTTGTGTTTGGCTCATCTTGTAAGATAAAGGTATTTTCTTTTATGCCCTTTTCAGTGCTAGGTGTTTGCAAAGAAGCGTTTGAGCTGTTTTTGGCTGTGTTATTAAGCTTATCGTTGATAGCTTCTTTTGAGCTTAACACTTGCAAAGTGCTTTTAAATTCATCTTTTTGTGTGTTTAAAGTGCTGTTTTTAGCTGTTTTTTCGCTTATATTTTCTTTTGTATTTTCTATTTTGCTATCTAAATGATCGATGATTTTATCTTTAGGCTCTTTACTTGGCGAGCTTGTGTCGATTTTTGTAGCTTTGGTGTGAGTCAGTTCATCAGTATTTTCACTCACTAAAGTTTTTTTGTTTTTGTTTTCTAAATCCAAGCTTTTTAATGCTTTTGAAAGTAAATTTGTAGCATCTTTTGAATTTGATTTTTGTGTA
Organism: Campylobacter sp. MIT 12-5580; assembly: GCF_005406235.1. Taxonomy (NCBI): domain Bacteria; kingdom Pseudomonadati; phylum Campylobacterota; class Epsilonproteobacteria; order Campylobacterales; family Campylobacteraceae; genus Campylobacter; species Campylobacter sp. MIT 12-5580. Next base: position 50,116 of record NZ_NXLK01000008.1, on the reverse strand, counting down.
TTTTGCTTACTTTCTAAGCCCTCAAGTGCGGCAGCTATTTTGGTGTTGAGATATTGCTTGAATACATTTTCAATAGACTTGTTAAAAAACTCAGCCTTGTTTAAATTTGGAAAAGCTTCTTTAAGTTCAAGCAAGCGATCAACCTTGATGTTTGAAACATTTAAATTTAAGCCTTTAGCAAGCTCTAAGAGTTCGCCTAAATTTTTTGCACCTTTTAAAGCTTCAAGATTGCTTTGTGTGCTTAAAAGCTGTTGAGTTTGGCTTGAAAGATTGCCAAGCTTGATATCTGTGCTTTGAATTTGAAGTTTTTCTAAAACTCCCAAAACCTCCATGAAGCTTAAGGACTCAAATATAGACTCGTTCTTACTCTCATCAAAACTGCCAAAGCCTCCTAAAAGATCGCTTTTTTCAAGCATAGCTCTTGCATCTTGTAATACTTCTTGTTCGCTGATTTGTAAGCGTTCTGGCAAAAATTGATTCGTCTCATCGATAGCTTGGACTAAATTTGCTAAAAAGCTTTGCCCCTCATCACTACTTACTGAACTTGATGAGCTTGCTGGCTCGCTCGCACTTGTTTTTACTTGCTTGAATGCAAGATCGATGATATCACTTTTTGCCGCTAACATAATATTTCCTCGTAATTTTTTTTATAAAAATGACTCTTGAGCTAAATGTGGAAATGATGAGCGCAAGCTTTCACTTGGATAAATTTTAAGCATAATATTTGCTTCATTCATCTCCTCGATAAACTCTAAAAGCTCGTTTAAATCGCGAGCACTTTTGATCTTTTCATAGTTTTTTTCATCATTTAAGATTGCAGAAAGTTCTGCTGAAATTCTTACCATTTTTTCATCTTGTGCCTTTGCTTTTAAATTCTCAAGCAAGCTTAAAACTTGCAATACAAGCTCAGGTTTTTTTGCACTTAATTCCTCTTTGAAAGTCTCTAAAGCTTCTAATTGAATCGGCTTTGACATTTTTGTCTCCTTAAAATAAAATATTTTCTCTAAGAAAAGCAAGTTTCGTTCCAACTTTTAAAATTTCAAAAAATAAAAACTAAACTCAATGTAGCAAAAACTTACAAAAAGCAAAAAAGTTAAAAATCTACAAGAAAAATGATTACATTAAAATAAAAATTACAAAAGATTAAGAAGTATAAAAGCAAAAAACACTTAAAAAAATGCCTCAAGTTCTTGCTGCATAGCCTTTGCATTCTCGCAGCGATTGATCTTGTCTCTAAAAGCTGAAGCGTCCTTGTAGCCTTTGGAATATTCGTGCAAATGCTTTCTAAAAAGCTTCACGCCTTGCTCGCCGTAGTGTTTAAGCATAGCTTCAAAATGAAAAGAAATGATTTCTTTTTTTAAGCTTTCACTGACTTTTTCACCGTTTTTAATCTCATAAAAAATCCAAGGCTTACCTATGCTAGCCCGCCCTATCATCAAAGCATCGCTTTGTGTGAAAGCTAAGACTTCTTTAGCATTTTCAAAGCTTATATCTCCGTTTGCTACTACTGGGATTTTTACAGCTTTTTTAGCTTTTAAAATACCTTCATAATCGGCCTTTCCGCTGTAAAGTTGCTTTCTTGTTCGTGCGTGTATGCTGATAAAATCAGCTCCGGCTTGCTCGCAAGCTTGTGCGATTTGATCTGGGATTTTTTCCTCAAAGCCAAGTCTAAATTTCACACTTAGGCTTTTTTTCTTAGAATGCGTTTTTATCGTGCTAACAAGGCTTTTTAAAAGCTCTAAATTTAAAAGCAAGCTAGCACCTGCGTTTTGTTTGATGACTTTATTGACCGGGCAACCGCAGTTAAAGTCTATACCATCGATAAATTCAAAGTCATTTAAAAGCAAAACTGCTTTTTTAATCACTTCTTTATCAGCACCTGCGATTTGAACTATGTATGGATTTTCAAGGCTTGATTTTTCAAGCATTTTAAGGGTTTTTTTGCTCTCATACACCAAAGCATTTGAGCTTATCATCTCACTTATGGTTAAATCAGCGTTAAATTTTTTTACCACTTCCCTAAAAGGCAGATCAGAAAAACCTGCCATAGGAGCAAGGATTAAAGGCTTTTGAGTAAAGTCTATCATTATTTATTGCACGAGCGTGTTAAAATCAACTTTTTTGTGATGTTCTCTTGCTAAAAGTATGATATTGAACTCTTCATACTCTTTAGAACTCATTTTTAGCTCAAGTCTTAACTCATCAAAAAGCCCAAATTCAGCCAAGATAAACAAATACGCTTTAAGCGCATCGCTATTTTGCTCTTTAAGTTTTTTAAAGATCGCTATTAAAGAATCTGGATCAAGTTTTTTAGTGCTTAATTTAGCGATATCAAGGTATTGCTTTTCACTTAATACCGCTTCATTAAGCAAGCTTTCAAATTCTTGATTATTCATTTGCAAGTTGCCTTGTTCAAAACGTTTGAAAAGCTCGGTGATTTGTTGAGCGTTTTTATGCAAACTCAAACTTTGAATTTGCTTGAAAGTGCCAAGTTTTAAAAGCTCTTCAAAAGCGATAAGATCGAGTTCGTTTTGAAATTCTTTTTTATTTTTGAGTCTTAAAAATGCGTAATTTATATCGTTTAAAATGGTGTTTTTTTCATTAAGTTGCACAAGTGGATTTTCTTGATCAAGTTTAAATTTCTTTAAATTGACGCTTTTTTGCTCTTTAAGCTCACTTAAGATATCAAGCACTTCATTTAATTTATCATTATTTGGAATTTTTTCAAATGTTTTTAAACTTTTTACTAGCTCGGCTGCATTTTGAAATTCTTTGATTTTAAAATGTGGCTTAGGATTTTTTTCTAAGAGTAAATCAAGAGCAAAATGTTGAAATTTGCGAGCATCACTATAAAAATCTTTTGTTTTTAAATACCGCAAAAAGGTATAAAAACTCATATGTAAAATCGCACAAACAAACAAAAACACTACCGGCAAAACAACCCAAACCACCACCGGCAAGGTAAATTCATACCCTCCAAACATAAGGGTAAATTCAGCATTACTCACATGATAAACAAAGGCTCCTAACAAGACTAAATAAAGCAATCCTGAGAATATAAAAAGCTTGATCCTCATAGTTTTTCTCCTTTTTCTATACTTTGACGACAATTAATGCAATATTTTGCATGAGGCTTGATCTTAAGGCGTTCGATACTAATATCTTCTTCGCAAGATTCACAAATTCCATAAATACCTTGCTTGATCTTAGAAAGCGAATTTTCAATCTCGTCAAGCTCTTGTTTGAGATTTGAATTTATAGTTTGTTCAATCTGTGAGCTTGTGTTAATGCTTGAAAAGTCAATATTATCATTTGGTTCTGAATTATACAAATCCTCGATTTCTTGAGTATTGCTATCAAGCTGATTTAAGATAAGTTTTTTTCTCTCTTCTAAAATTTTTTGAAAACTTTTGAGTTTTGATTTATCCATTTGAAGCCTTTATTTGTGATATGGGTGTTGATAGTGCAGACAAAAAGCGCGGTAAATCTGCTCTAAAAGAACGATTTTAACAAGATGATGAGCAAGGGTGAGTTTGCTTAAAGATAAACTTAGATCAAAATTTGAAAGAAAGCTTTTTTCAAAGCCATACGCCCCACCGATAAAAAAGCTTAACTCACTTTTATCTACCAAAAGCCTTGAAAATTCTAAACTATCAAAGCTTTTGCCCCGCTCATCAAGAATGATACTATAGCCTTTTTTATGTGCTAACATTGGCTCTTCATAGCTTTTTTTCGCTTCACTTGCGCTAAGTTTTTGAGCATTGGCGATTTTGTTGTTAAATACATTGTATTCACTTAAACGCGCATAATGACTAATAAGCTTGGTGTATTTATGTTCAAGGTTTTGAAATTCACCTTGTTTTTTTTGCACGCAAACGATATGAATTTGCAAAGCCTAACTCCTACTTAAGAGCTTTAAAAAATCGCTAATACACTGCTTAAGCTCACTTCTTTGCACGATAGCATCAATAAGTCCGTGTTCAAGTAAAAACTCAGCCCTTTGAAAGCCTTCTGGCAAATCAGCCCCTATAGTCTGCTTAATCACTCTTGCTCCTGCAAAGCCTACTAAAGCACCCGGCTCAGCGATAATAATATCGCCTAAAAAAGCAAAAGAAGCTGAAACCCCACCCATAGTAGGATCAGTAAGCACACAAATACAAGGCAACTTCTCATCAGCTAAAAGTTTTAAGGCTGCTGAGGTTTTACTCATTTGCATTAAAGCAAAAGTGCTTTCTTGCATTCTTGCTCCACCTGAAGCACAAACGATGACAAGAGGAGTTTTATTTGTTATAGCCCTTTGCACCGCTCTTACAACCTTTTCGCCCTCAACCGAACCTAAAGAGCCGCCCATAAAAGCAAAGTCAAATACAACAAGTTGAGTTTTTACGCCATTCATCAAACATTCGCCGCTGATTGCCGCACTTTTTCGCCCTGTTTTTTCTTCACTTTCACTCAAACGCTTTTTATAAGACTTGCTATCTACAAATTTAAGTGGATCAATAGCGTGCAAAGCTGCGTCATACTCTATAAAAGAACCCTCATCACTTAAAAGCTCTATCCTTTGAAGCGGAGAAATTCTCATATGAAAATTACATTTTGGGCAGACATTATTTGAGCTTTGTATCTCTTTGTAATACATTAAAGCATGGCAATTATCGCATTTTACCCAGTGATTTGGTGCTTCACTTGGCGAAGCTTGTTTGCGTCTTATACCTGAAAAAAGTTCTAAAAAATTCATTCTTTAAGCCTTGTAATAAAACTTCGCCATTATAGCAAATAAAATATTTGACTTTGCTAAGAATGGCAATTTTTTTCTTAAAATCTCGTTCCAAGAGTAAATTCAAAATTATTTGTATCATCGCCAGGTTTGTCATTTAACGCCCTTGCAAAGACAAGTTGCAAAGGACCTATAGGCGTGATCCACTCTATAGCCATACCTGTAGAGTAGCGGTGTATGCTTTTATCAATATCAAGCACAGATCTACCCACCGCACCATAATCAAAAAACAAAGCTCCTCTAAGCTTGATCCTATCGATGATAGGAAAACTTAGCTCAAATGAGTTTGTATAAGCTATCGTTCCGCCCTCTTCGTAGCCATAGCGGTTTTTTGGGCTTACGGTTCTGCTTTCAAAGCCTCTTATGGAGCTAATACCTCCAAGATAAATTCTTTGATTGATTGGTAATTTACCTGTGTCCCAAATTTTATAAAACGCTCCCTTGTAACGATAAATCAAATCAAGCCCTATATAATCTTGCAAACCTTGATAAAAGTTAAATCTCGTGCTTGAAGCCACAAAATTTTGTGTTCCTCCAACCCCAGCAACTTCAAGGGCTGTTGAAGCGATAATCCCTCTTCTAGGTAGATAATAATCATCTGTATTGTTAAATGAAATCGCCGGTGTAACTGAGCTTTTCACACTTCGCCCAAGCTCATAGCCAGAAAGCAAAAGCGTAGGACTAAGATAATAGATATTATCGGCTTCATAATTATAAGTTAAACTTGCATTAAAATACCTAAAAAACTGCCTTCCAAGCGTGATATCAAAACCACGACTTTTTTCACTATAAGTATCCCAATCATACTCATTTGCATACACGCTTCCGCCCAAACTATAATAAGTATCAAATAAGCGGGGATTTGTAAGTCCTATACGACCAGAAAGATAATCGTCACTTTTATCCACGCTTATGACACTTTTAAGCCCTGTGCCAAAGATATTTGTATCAGAAAGTGAAGCATTAAGCAAAAGCCCATCAGTCGAGCCATAGCCAATGCCTCCTGAAATCGATCCTGTAGAAGCTTCAGTAACTTCAACAATCAAATCAAGTTGAGTCGCATCAACCCTTTGTTCTTTGATATTCACATCATCAAAATACGAAGTCCTGCGAAGTGCATTATTTGACTCTATCAAATCACTTTTGTGATATAAATTCCCTTCTGTAAGATAAAGCTCTCTACGCACGACTTTATCGGCCGTGCGTGAGTTGCCTGAAATAATGACATTTCTAATATACACCTTTTCATTTGGAATAACCTTAAAAACTATACTTACCTCAGCATCAAGTTCGTTTTTTTGTATATCTGGATACACCTGAGCAAAAGCATATCCTAAGTCAGCTGTGGCTGTTTGTATGAGTGTTATATCTTGGCGAATTTTTTCTATATTTGCTGTTTTGCCGACTTGAGATTTAAGATCATCAACTTGCTCGGTATTTTCTTCTTCGCTAAAAACGGGGTTTTCTATACGAATTGCAGCGATTTTATAAGAAATTCCTTCCTCGATAAAATACGACAAATCAGCTTTGTAATTATTTGTATCTGTGCGTAAAAATGCTGAAGAAACTTTAGCATCAAGATAGCCTCTTTTCATATATTCATCACTAATCCTTGCGCTATCATTGCCAAGTTCAAAGATTTTCAAAGCCCCATCATTCCTACCCCACATCCAGCCCATAAATTCGCGTTCTTTATTAGCTATACTTGGTTCTACATCACCATAATCAAGCTTTTTACTCCCACTTAAAAGCACATTTTCTATAGTGATATTTTCGCCTCTATTGATGATGAAATTGAGCTGCAAACCGCTTGCATTACTCAAAGGCTCGGTGCTTGTTTCTACCACAGTATCAAAATACCCCTTTGCTTCATAAAACATACGTATGCGCTCAGCAGCTTCTTTTACAGAACCCTCATCATACAAATATCCTCGTTTGATATTAAGTATGCTATCAATTTGCTTGCGATCATTTGAAGCAACACCGGTAATATCAATCCTTGCAATACTTTGCTTTTGTTTGAGCTTAAACTCAAGCACGCCATTATTTAGCTCAGCTTTTATATCACTAAAATAATTTTGCTTGTATAAATTTAAAATCGCTTTATTAATCTCTTTTTCACTTATATTTTGAGGGGCTTTAAGCCCGCTTATATCAAGAGCGCTTTGAGCTGAAAGTTGAGTCAGTCCGCTAAATTTGATCTCATTGACTTGCACAGCCAAAGCAAAATTTACTAAAAAACAAAAGCCAATTATTTTTTTCATACTGATTTTTTACCTCAATTTGAGTTTTAAGCGTGTATAATAACCAAAAAAATATAATGAAAAGTTTTTGAAAGGATAATATGAAAATAGGTATCATTGGTTTGGGGCTTATGGGTGGAAGTTTGGGGCTGTGTTTAAGAGAAAACAAGCTCATTAGTAAGGTGCTTGGATATGATACGGACGAAAAAAATGCTAAAGAAGCTTTAAATTTAGGGCTTGTTGATGAACTTGCAAGTTTTAAGGAGATCAAAACTTGTGATATTATCATTTTAGCTATCCCTGTTGATGCTATAGTAAAAGTGCTTAAAGAGCTTAAAGATACAAGCTCAAATACAACTATTATAGAACTTGGAAGCACAAAAAAAGAGATCATTAAAAGCTTACCAAAAGAACTAAAAAGCCATTTTATCGCCGCTCACCCTATGGCAGGCACTGAAAATAGCGGTGCTAAAGCAGCTTTTAAAGAACTTTATAAAAACGCTGTATGTGTGCTGTGTGAGAGCGAGGCAGCTGAGGTAAAACACAGACAAAGAGCGGTTGAGCTTTTTTCATATCTTGGTATGCAAATCATCTTTATGAATGCCTCAGCTCACGATCATCACACCGCTATCATCTCTCATCTTCCACACGCCATAAGCTTTGCCTTAGCAAATTTTGTGATGAAAGAAGAAAACAAAAAAAATATCGTGCATCTAGGCGGTCCTTCTTTTAAAGGAATGAGCAGAATCGCCAAATCAAGCCCAGCAATGTGGGGCAGTATCTTTGAGCAAAATAAAGAAAATTTGCTCGCAAGCATAGAGCTTTTTCAAAATGAACTTGAATTATGCAAGAAAATGATCCAAGATGATGATGAAAAGGCTTTAAAAAAGTGGATGAAAAAAGCAAATGCTTTAAGAGATATTTTATAAATTTAAAAAAACAGAAGTAAGCAAATGCAAGGATAAATTTACTTCTAATTTACTTAAACACATTAAAATATCAAGAAATTTTTAAGGAAAACGATCATGGCACGCAGAAAGAAAACGAATAAAATCATCTTTTTACTCGTCCTTGTTGTGATCGCTCTTGCTTTGTTTTTTGCAAAGCAATTTGAAATTTTTGAAAAAAATCCTCCTGTAATTTATGCTGAAGACAAGGTGTATCTCAATCTTGCTGAGCCTATCATTATGCGTATTGCTGATGAGCAATCAGGGCTTGCGAGCATTAAAATCACACTCAAAAAAGATAGCAACGATAGCGGTGTGGTAATCAAAGATGAAAGATTAAACAATAAATTTGAATCAACGCTTGAAATTTTCTTGCCTAAAAACTCTTATAAAGAAAAGATAAACTCCTATATCATGCAGGTTGAAGCCAAAGATAAGAGCTTTTGGAATTTCTTTGGTGGAAATACCGCCTTTAAAGAAATTCTTATCATCCTTGATGATAAAAAACCCCTTGTTTCAATACTTTCAAACTCATATCAAATCGAACAAGGAGGAGCTGCAAGCGTTGTTTTTAAAGTAAAAGATGAGAATTTAGATCAAGTATTTATCCAAACTGACAAAGGAAAAGTATTTGCGGTAAGTCCTTATCTCAAACAAGATTATTATGCAAGTTTAATCGCTTGGGACTCTAAAGATGAGGATTTTCGTGCATATGTTGTCGCTAAGGATAAAGCCGGAAACACTACCAAAGAGCGCATACGATTTTATCTTAAAAACCGACAATACAGAAACTCAAACATAGCCTTAAATGATCGCTTTTTAGAAGGCAAAATTCAAACCCTAGCCGAGCAATACGCTCCACAAGGAAGCAATTTTAACAAACTTGAAAGCTTTAAATTTGTCAATGAAGACTTAAGACTTGGCAATGAAAAACGCATTCACGCTCTTACAGCTCAAGTAAGCAATCAAACACTTAAAAGCTTTCCTATCAGGCTTTTTCTACCGCTTAAAAACGCGATGAAAGTAGCTGATTTTGCCGATCATCGCTTTTATTCTTATGAGGGCGAATTTGTAAGCGATAGCTATCACATGGGACTTGATCTAGCAAGCGTGGCAAAAGCTCCAATTTTTAGCTCAAATGATGGGCGAGTTGTATTTGCTGAAGAAAATGGAATTTATGGTATAAATATAGTTATTGATCATGGCTTTGGGCTTTACAGCCTATATGGACACTGCACAGTAAGTGAAGTAAGCGTAGGCGATGAGGTTAAAGCTGGAGACATCATCGCGGATACTGGTGTAAGTGGCTTAGCTTTGGGCGATCATTTGCATTTTGGTATCTTGATACAAGGTGTTGAGGTGCGTCCTGAAGAATGGCAGGATAGCAATTGGATCAAAAACAATATCAGCAAAGTCCTTGATGAGGGCAAAAAAATCATACAAAGTGAGACAAGATGAAACAATTAAGCATTGCAAAAAGCGTCAAAGGCGTAGGCATAGGACTTCATAAGGGCGAGCCTATAGAAATCACTCTTGAGCCTATGGAGGCAAATTCAGGTATAGTTTTTTTTAGAAGTGATTTAAATGCCACTTATAAGGCTTTACCAAGTTCAGTGATTAATACCAAGCTAGCTACAGTTATAGGCGATGAAAAAGGTTATGTTTCAACTATAGAGCACTTAATGAGTGCCATTAATGCTTATGCTATAGACAATATACGCATAGTTTTAAATGCAAATGAAGCTCCAGTAATGGACGGAAGCTCTATAAGCTTTTGCATGATGCTTGATGAGGCTGGGCTTAAAGAGCTTGATGCGCCTAAAAAAATCATGGTGATTAAAAAGCCCATAGAAGTGCGAGATGGGGATAAATTCGTCCGCCTTACTCCAACTGATGAGCCTAGGATTAGCTATACTATCAAATTTGATAATGCCCTTATTGGCGAGCAGCATTACAGCTTTGAGTTTAGCAAGAAAAATTATATAGAAGAAATAGCTAGAGCTAGAACCTTTGGCTTTTTAAAAGATGTTGAAACCTTGCGTGCAATGAATTTAGCTCTAGGTGGCAGTCTTGAAAATACCATAGTTGTTGATGAAAATCGCGTCTTAAATCCTGAGGGCTTGCGTTTTAAAGATGAGTTTGTGCGTCATAAAATTTTAGATGCCATTGGGGATTTAAGCTTGCTTGGATATAGGGTGTATGGGGATTATATCTCTTATGCAGGAAGCCATCATTTAAATCACTTACTGACCAAAGAAGTGCTTAAAGATAGTAGTGCGTATGAGATTGTCAGTCTTGAGACACAAAAAGCTCAAATTTATGAAAAGGTCTTTGCATAAAAAAGTATTCTTTGCTTTTAAATGCCCTTGCAAAGCCTTTAATGCTGGGCATTTATGAAGATGATATTTTGATTAAAAGCGTGCAAAGTGATGAAAGAGCAAGTGAGGCTCTGCCTGTTTTACTTCAAGCTTTGCTTAAAGAATTTGAGTTTTCAAGGCTCATTTATGCTAATGGACCAGGTTCTTATATGGGGATTAAAATCAGCTTTTTAACCCTTAAAACTCTAAGTATAGTCAAAGATATACCCCTTCTTGCACTTAGTGCTTTTGAGCTAAATGACTTTAAGCCTATAAGGGCAAATAAAAAGCTATGTTTTGTGTATAAAAAGGGCGAAATTTTCTTAGAAGACACAGAAGCAGGCGAGTTTTTCTTGCCTAAAAGCTTGCAAGACTTGCATTTAAAAGAGGATAATTTGCCTTTTTATTTTTTAGAAGCGATTTAGGAGTAAATTTGAAGATCATCGTTCCAGCTACTAGTGCGAATTTAGGACCAGGCTTTGACTGCTTGGGACTAAGTTTAAAGCTTTTTAATGAGGTTGAAATTTTACCCAGCAAAGAACTTATTATTAAGATCAAAGGCGAGGGAGAAAAGAATAAAAACTTATATACTAGCAATAACGCCTTTGTGCAAATTTTTTATCAAAAGTTTTTTGAACTTAGCAAAGAAAAAAATCCTCCTTTTAGCTTTCATTTTACAAACAAAATCCCCCTCTCAAGAGGCTTAGGAAGCTCATCAGCTGTTATAGTTTCAGCCCTAGCTTGTGCGTATAAGCTTGCAAAAATAAAGATCAGCAAAGAAGAAATTCTAAATGAGGCTTTAAACTATGAAAATCACCCCGATAATATAGCCCCTTGCACGCTTGGAGGCTTTGTTTGCTCTATAGTTGAAAATAAACAAGTTTTAAGTATCAAAAAAAAGATTGATGATAATCTTAAAGCCCTTGTTGTTGTGCCAAAAAGCGAATTTAGCACTAAAGAAAGCAGAAATACTTTAGCTAAAAATGTCAGTTTTAAAACTGCTGTATATAATCTTGCCCATGCTTCTTTTTTAACGGCGTGCTTTTTAGAAAAAAAATATGAGCTTTTACATCTTGCAAGTAAGGACAAACTTCATCAATTAAGACGTATGAAAGCCTTGCCCGAACTTTTTAGCGTGCAAAAACTTGCCCTTGAGAACAATGCCTTAATGAGCGTGCTTTCAGGCTCAGGATCAAGCTTTTTTTCTTTATATTTTAAAGATGATATTATGCAAGCTATGCGTAAAATGCAAGAAAAATTTTCAAATTTTAAAGCTTTAATTTTAGAATTTGACAATAATGGCTTTGAATTTTGCTAAAAATCTAAGAAAAAAAGATATAATTTTGAAGAAAAAACATACAGCGATTAGAATGTGCGTTATTTGCAAGCAAAGATTTTCCCAAAACGAGCTTTATCGTTTTTGGCTCAAAGATAAAAAAATTGTTCTTAATCTACATTTTGGACGCAGCTTTTATCTTTGTGAGATATGCTTACATAAAGAGGATAAAAAAAGCTTGCAAAAACCTTGTTTTAAGGCACAGGATATCAAAATAACTCTGCAGGATTTAAAGGAGATACAAAATAATGGCAAAGATTAGAATTCACGAGATTGCTAAAGAAATGGGCTACAACAGCAAAGAAGTTTTAGAAAAAGCCCTTGAACTTGGACTGAATGTAAAAACCGTTTCATCAGCAGTAGATGAAGAACTCGCAGCAGTGATTTATGAATACATACAAACTAAGCAAATTCCAGAAAGCTTTAAGGCAAAAATGCCAAAATCAAATAACACAAAAAGTGAAAAAAAGAAAGAGGAGACAAAAACTAGCCAAACAAATAAAGAAGAAGTCAAAAAAGAAACAAAAAAACCAGCCACAAAAGCAAAAAAAACAAATGAAAAAAGCATAAATTTAGAAAAAAATGAAGCTAAAATCGAGCCAATCTCTCAAGAAAACCTTGCTCAAAAAGAAATGATACAAGAACTCAAAAAAGAAGAACCTGCCGCACCGCAACAAGCTTCTCTCACCCAAAGAAGAGGACTTGTCATCGTCAAAAAGAAAAAAGATGAAAATCTAAAAGCAAGAGAAACTCAAGCAAGCGAAGAAAAACCAAAAACAAGCACAAGAATTGATCTTAAAGATATGTTTTCAAGCACTCAAGAAGAAAGCATAAAAAAACCAAAGAAAAAAGACAAAAAACCAAACACCTCAGCTCGCAAAGATGCTATGCAAAAAATGGACTTGCTTGGAGGGAATGATTTTAGCGATATAAGCCTTGATGATGAAGATGTCGTAGTTTTGCCAGATTTTAGCAATATAGCACAAAAACCAGCCCCAGCACCTACAAACAAAAAACAACCCGGAATTTTAAAGCAAAGTTTTAACCAATTCACTGAAACGAGCATACAAAGAAGAGGACGTAAAAAACCACCAAAACGTATAGAAAAGAAAGAAAGTGCGCAAGTTACTAGCCTTGAAATTCCAAAAGAAATTCGTGTATATGAATTTGCTGATAAGCTTGGCAAAAATACAAGCGAGATTATCTCAAAGCTTTTCATGCTAGGTTTAATGACGACTAAAAACGACTTTTTAGATGAAGCAGCGATTGAAATTTTAGCTGAGGAATTTGGAGTTGAGATCAAGATCATTGATGAGGCTGATGAGTTTGATTATGTTAAAGAATACGAAAGCGTGCAAGATGAGGGCGAACTTAGTGTAAGAGCTCCGGTAATTACTATAATGGGGCATGTTGATCATGGTAAAACTTCCTTGCTTGATTATATAAGAAAATCTCGCATTGCAAGTGCTGAAGCTGGAGGCATTACTCAGCATGTAGGTGCTTATATGGTAGAAAAAAACGGACGCAAAATAACTTTTATCGATACCCCAGGACATGAAGCCTTTACAGCTATGAGAGCAAGAGGGGCAAGCATTACTGACATCGTTATCATCGTTGTTGCTGCTGATGATGGGGTAAAACCACAAACCAAAGAAGCTATTAATCACGCAAAAGCAGCTAATGTGCCCCTTATCATAGCCATTAATAAAGTCGATAAAGAAGGTGCAAATATTGATAGGGTAAAAACTCAGCTTGCTGAAATGGATATAACACCAACTGAATGGGGCGGAAGCTATGAATTTGTGGAAGTTTCAGCTAAAAAAGGCACTGGGGTTGAAGATTTGCTTGAAATCGTGCTTTTACAAGCTGATATTTTAGAGCTAAAGGCTAATGCTAAGGCTCTAGCTAAGGCAAGCATAGTAGAAAGTTCTTTACAAAAGGGCAGAGGAGCAGTCGCTACTGTCATCGTGCAAAATGGAACGCTTAAGATAGGAAGCACCATAGTTGCAGGCGTAGCCTATGGCAAGGTGCGAGGGCTTTTTGATGATCAGGGCAAGGCTTTAAAAGAGATAAAGCCTGGAGAATGCGGAGTCATCATAGGCTTAAGTGAAGTAGCTGAAGCTGGAGAAATTTTAATTGCTGTGCATAGTGATAAAGAAGCTAGAGAATACGCTCAAAAACGTCAAGAATACAACCGCCAAAAAGAACTTAGTAAATCCACAAAAGTAAGCCTTGATGAACTAGGAGCAAAGATCAAAGAAGGCAATCTTAAAGTCTTACCAGTGATCTTAAAAGCTGATGTGCAAGGCTCACTTGAAGCCTTAAAAGCAAGCCTTGAAAAGCTTAGCAATGAAGAGATTAAAGTTAATATCATTCATGCTGGTATAGGCGGTATCACTCAAAGCGATATAGAACTAGCCAGTGCTAGTGAAAACTCTGTCGTGCTTGGCTTTAATGTGCGTCCAACAGGAGAGATTAAAGAAAGGGCTAAGGATAAGGGCGTAGAGATTAAAACCTATAATGTTATTTACAACCTCATCGATGATGTAAAAGCCCTTTTAAGCGGACTAATGAGTCCAATCATCAGCGAAGAGCAACTCGGACAAGCCCAAATTCGCCAAGTGATAAATGTGCCAAAAATAGGACAAATCGCAGGTTGCATGGTAACAGAAGGCGTGATTAACAGAGGGGCAAAAATCCGCCTTATCCGCGAAGGCGTGGTTGTATATGAGGGCAATGTAAGCTCGCTTAAACGTTTTAAAGATGATGTTAAAGAAGTCGCAAAAGGCTTTGAATGTGGCGTTGGCATAGAAGGATGCAATGACATGAGAGAGGGTGATTATATAGAAAGTTATAAAGAAGTCAAGGAAATGGTGAGCTTGTAGGCTACTTAAGGAGCAAAAATGAACGAGCAAGAGCTAAGAAAACTTCGCACCCAAAGTGTGCTAAAAGAACTTATCCCAGAGGCTTTAGCAAGTCTTGATGATGAGCTTTTAAGGAATTTAAGCATTACTGATGTAGAGTGCAAAAAAGGTAGATATGATGCCTTTGTGTATGTAGATAAAGCTTTTTTTAACGCCTTAGAGCAAGAAAAAATTTTACTTGCTCTAAAAAAAGCTGCTAAAGCCTTGCAAAATTACTGCATGAGCGAGCAAGGCTGGTATCGCTGCCCAAATTTTCACTTTAAATTCGATGAAAGACTTGAATATCAAAACCACATAGACGCCCTTTTTGAAAAGATAAAAAAGGAAAAAGATGAACGAAAATGATTTAAAAGCCCTTTGTGCTGAAGCTAATGTAAGTTTTTATGATAGCGAGCTTGTGCGTGAAAACTCAAAGCTGTTTTATAGGGTATATATCGTCAAAAAAGGCGGTGTGAGCTTAGAAGACTGCCAAAAAGTAAGCGAAATACTCTCGCCCTTACTTGATGCAAATGAGCCAAGTAAAGAGGCATACTTCTTTGAAGTTTCAAGCCCGGGACTTGAAAGAAAGCTCAGCAAATTAGAGCATTTTGTTTTAAGCGTGGGCGAACTAGTGAAAATCACTACAAATGAAAAAGAAAAGCTTAAAGGCAAGCTTTTAAGCGTGGAGGGCGACAATTTAAGCTTTCAAGATTTAGACGATGAAAAGTCTCATTTTACCTTGAATTTTAAAGATATAAAAAAAGCTAAAACTTTTGTGGTGTGGTGAAGATTATAATTTTTTAAACAAAAATTATAAAGAATTTAAACTACAAAGCATTTTTCATCTTTTGCTATACTTTCACAAAAATTTAAAGAAGCAAAGATGACAAAAGAATTTTATATGAAATTAGCCTTAAATGAGGCTTGGAACTTTCAATTTTTAACCTATCCTAATCCAGCTGTAGGTTGTGTGATTTTAGATAAAAATGGCAAGCTTTTAAGCATAAAAGCTCATGAACAAGCAGGACAAGCTCATGCTGAGTTAAACGCCATAAAAACAGCCTTAAAAGAGCTTGATCCAGCCTTACAAATCCCTGATGAAGCCAATGCTGCTCATGAGTTTATACTTAAAAATCATCATTTTTTGCTTAAAGGCTCTAGTGCTTTTGTTACTCTTGAGCCTTGCACTCATAAGGGCAAAACCCCAGCTTGTGCTAGACTTTTTAGCGAGCTTAAGTTTAAAAAAGTTTTTATCAGTGTAAAAGATACGCACAAGCTAGCAAGTGGTGGGGCTGAGTTTTTAAGGCAACATGGCATTGAAGTTGAGCTTGGGCTTTGTGAAAAAGAAGGGCTTGATCTACTTAAACCCTTTTTAAAATGGCAAAAAAATGAGCCTTTTAAGCTTTTTAAACTCGCTTTAAGCCTTAATGGCTCGCCTTTTGGTAAGTTTGTCAGCAATGAATTAAGCAGAAGCTATGCTCATAAAATCCGCTCAAAGCTTGATTTACTTGTAGTTGGCGGAGAGACTTTAAGAAAGGATCGCCCAATTTTAGATGCAAGATTAGCTGGCAAGGAAGCTAAGGCTCCAAATTTGTGCATCTTAAGTCATCAAGAACTTGCTAGCTTTGATGAGAAAATCCCAGCCCTTAAGGTGCCAAACCGCCAAATTTTCACTCAACTTCCAAAAGAAGCCAAATTTATGATGTTTGAAGGTGGGGCAGAGTTTTTAAAAAACTTTGCTAAGGATATGGATATGTTTTTGATCTTTTCAAACTCAAAATTTACCGCACAAGCAAATGTGAGTTTAAATTTAGAACTTAAGCCTTTATACAAGGGCTTTTTAGGAGATGATACTTATGGCATTTATGAGCTTTGAGCCTTTTTTTGTGGCACAAAATGAGCTGATTTTTTTTCATATTAAAGAATTGCAGAAAAAAAAGACGAGCAAATATTGCCTTTATAAACTCAAAGATGAACGCGATGAGCTTGAATATATAGGCGTTTTAGATGAACTTTTTAAGCAAAATGATGAACTTATACTTGCAAAAAGAAGGAATAAAATCATCTTATTTAAAAATTTCACTCAAAACACGGACAATTTCAAAGAAGCAAATTTGAGATCTTTGCTTTTTTTGATCTTATGCTTTGTAGCAAGTGCTGTTTTTTTGGTATTTTGCTTTATGAATGACTTTCAAATGATAGATATATTCTTTTTTGCAATATTTATTCTAGCTTTTATCTTAAGTTTAAACAATTTTTTAAAAATTATAAAACAAATTTCCATGCTTAAAATGACAAAAAAGGAAGAAATTCAAAATTTTATCGATAATAGTTCTTGAAAATAGCTAAAAGCCCTTGCAAAAACAAGGACTTTTTTAAAAAGTATTTTAGCTTGCATCAGCCGTTTTTGTGATACGATTTCTTATATCGCGACGTGCTATTTCTATACCCCAAAGCCACACTATATGCCCAAAAAGCTCTGATAAATGCTCATCAAGAGGAATTTGACTGAGTGGTGGCACTTCAGCAACCAAAGGCATAACGATAACATGAGCAAAAAGATATACAAAAAAGCCAAAAACAGCACCCTGCCACATCTTAATGCGAGGATATACCTCAGCAAGCATACAATATGCCACACCAAAAACTACCGAAAAGCCAATATGCACGATAAAAATGCTTAAAGGTAGCTCAACACCTGAAAACATATATGTCCAATCACTTGGCAAGCCAAGTTGCTCTAAGAAAATTTTTGGTGGAGTTGTTCGCTCAAGAGCATCGACAGGCCAAGGCACACTTGGATCTCTTGGAGGAAAAGGCACTTCCCAACCCCACTTAACAATACCACCAAAAACACCTGCTAAAATTCCTATAAAAAAGGCAAGAGTAAGACGTCTTTGGCTAGGATTTGTAACCATCATTTTCATTCCTTTTTGATAAAAATATGCAAAAATTTGTAAAACTGATTATAGGATTTTATATTAAATTTATTTTTAATATAAAATTAAAATTTTGCTTTTTTTTAAACTCTATCAAAAATTATAATTTGATACCATATCTTACAGGCTTCAAAAAAATAATTTTTATTTTTCTTTTGGCTTGAAATGTTCTATTTTCTTGCTCGAAATGATATTTAAAATTTCAACCACCAAAGAAAAGATCATCGCTACATAAATATAAGCTTTATCGATATGCAAATCCACGCTTTCAGCCACTAAAACCACACCAACCATAATTAAAAAAGCCAGAGCAAGAATTTTTATACTTGGATAAGTTTCGACAAAATCAGCGATAGGCTTACTTGCAAAAAGCATAACAGCTACAGCGATGATAATAGCTATAACCATAATTTGCAAGTTATTTGCTATACCTACAGCTGTAATGACGCTATCAAGAGAAAAAACTATATCAAGAAGTATGATTTGAGCGATAATGATCCAAAATTTTGAACTTGTGCTTGTGTGATGTGCTTCGCCATGGTGCATTTTAAGCTGTTCGACTATCTCAAGCATAGGTTTGATGATTAAAAAAAGCCCACCAAAAAAGAGCACTAAATCCCTGCCTGAAATTTCACTTGGCATAAGCTCAAGAGTGCTTTTAAGCGTAGCATTATCCTCTATAATCATCGGCAAATATACATTAAACAAAGGTGCGGTAAGCTTCATAATCCAAAACAAAGAAAAAAGCAAGCCTATACGCGCAAGCATGGCTAGCATTAGCCCAAGATATCTTGTTTTGTCGCGTTGATGAGCGGGAAGTTTATTGACTAAGATGGCTAAAAGTATGATATTATCGATTCCCAAAACGATTTCTAAAGCGGCTAAAGTTGCCAAAGTCAGCCAAGAATCAAGGCTAAAAATCCACTCTAAACTTTCTATCATCACTTGCTCCTATTTACTATCAAAAGCACAATTATAAGCTTTTTTACTTAATTTTTACTAAAGATTTTTATCACACTTTGGGGTAAAATTTTATGTTCTAGGGCGTGAATTTTTGCCTCAAACTCCTCTAAGCTCAAGCCTTCTTTTTGAAAGGCTTCTTGAGCGATGATTTGTCCGCCATCAAGCTCTTCATTTACCCAATGCACGCTTACTCCGCCTAGCTTCATATCGCTGTAAAAGCTTTCTTTGATCGCATTTGCTCCCTTAAAAAGTGGCAGTATAGAAGGGTGTAAATTTATAGCTTTGATGTTTTGAGTAAAAACAGGGCTTAGTATCCTCATAAAACCAGCAAGCACCACTAAATCCGCCCCACTTTTTTGAATTTCACTTACTAAAGCTTGATCAAATTCTTCCCTACTTTTAAACTTTGTGTGCTCTATGATAAGAGTATCAAGCTTATATTTTTTAGCTCTTTGTATGCCAAAGGCATTGGCTTTATTACACAGACACAACACCACTTCAAATTCATTTTCACCAAACTTTTTTTTATGCAATTTTTCAAGTAAATTTTCTAAATTTGAGCCATTTCCAGAAAATAAAATCGCCAGTTTTACAAGCATGAAAGTCCTTTTATGAGTTTTAGGGCATCAAAGCTATTTGCATTTGCCTTGTATTTTTTAGCCACTATTGCGTGAGCTAGGCTTGCTTGCATAGCAGCATCAAAGGCTGAAAAATCATTTGCAAGCAAGGCAAGTATCATGCCACTTAAAGCGTCCCCACTGCCACCCTTAGCCAAGGCACTTGTGCCAAGATTAACAACATAAAGCCTTTCTTTTTGTGTGATGATAGGATTTGCACCTTTTAAGAGCAAGACGCATTTAAATTTAAAAGCAAATTTTCTTGCAAAAGCAAAGCGATTGGCTTGAATTTCTTCTACGCTCACTTCTTCATTAAAAGCCATTTTTAAAAGCCTTGAAAACTCCTTTGGGTGTGGGGTTAAAACCACATTTTCCCTCTCTAAAAAAGGCAGAATTTTTTCACTTAAAAAGCAGTTTGCATCAAGCACAAGGGGGATATGTTTTAAATGCGGCTCATCAAGCACACTAAGATCATCTAGCCCCATGCCAATAGCAGCTGCATTTGCACTTTCTTCAAGCCTTTCTTTACACATGATAAGAGGCGAAAAAGCCCTTTTTCCCACCAAAGAAACAAGTCCTAAGCCAAAATTTAAAGCAGATAACGCACAAAGTGAGCCAGCACTTGCACTCCCACATACAAAGCCATGTCCAAAAGAGCCTTTATTTGTATTTTTAGCCCTTGCAATAAGCCTTAAATCCTTTTTTTCAAGTAAAAAACTCTTTGCCTTTTCAAAGCTAAGGTATTTTTCCTCGCAAAGTCCTAAATTTGCCGTTTTTATCTTACCCACAAAGTCCTTTGCAAAGTCTTCAAGCATAAGTTCTTTTATACAGCCCATACTTACGCTTATATGAGCTTTAAAACCAGCTTTTTCTTGTGCGTAAGAAGCCAAGCCACTTGGCATATCACACGCCACTTTTAAGGCTCTGCTTTGACTTGCTTTTTCAAATACAGCCTTAGTATTTGTATCTAAGACTCCCTTAAAACCACTTCCAAACACACAATCAACTATACAATCAAAGCTTGCAAAAACAGGCTCTTTTTCAAGAAAGCTTAAGCCTAAATTTAAAGCGATTTGCTCTTGTTTGACAAATAAAGCACTTTTTTTAGCTCTTTTATCAAGCACATATAAAAAGGCATTTTTTAAGGTTCGTGCTGCTACAAGCCCGTCAGCTGCGTTATTGCCAGAGCCAAGTAAAAAAAGTATTCTTGGGTGTTTTTTCTTTTTGTATTTTTTTTTAAGCTCTTTTTTAATGATAAGAGCGAGGTTTTTGCCTGCATTTTCCATTAAGATAAGCTCATCAAGTCCTAAATTTATGGCATTTAAATCATGCTCTTTAGCACTAAAACAAAGCGTTTTCATCAGCTTCCTTTTTTTGATTTTCGTGTGAGTTTTGTGCTAAAAAAGGCTTATCTTGAGGCTCTAAAATCCCCTCATCAAACTCAGCCTTAAGCTCTTTACTTGTTTTTACGCCAAGTTCTTTAAGCTGATGAAAGCGAGAAGCAAGATTGCCACTTCCTCTAAGAAGCTTTTTTTCAGCCGCATCAAGCTTGTTTTCAAGGGTGCTAAAAGCCCTTTTTACGCCCTCAAAATCCTCAACGAAGCTCACAAATTTATCATGAAATTTAGCCAAAGCTTCAAAGGCTTTCATGACATTATCATTACTTTGAATGTGTCTCCAAGCTATATTTATGGTATTTAAAGCCATAAAAAGTGTGTGAGGAGTGGTAAGATAAATCTTTTTTTCATAGGCTTCTTTGTATAAATTTGGGCTATGTTCTAAGGCTAAATCAAGTATGTTTTGATAAGGTAAAAAGAGCAAAACAAAATCATAAGTATGCGTATCAAAGTGAGTATAAGGCTTACTTGCAAGCTCATTGATACGAGCTTTTATGTTTAAAGCAAGTTGCTCGCAAATTTGCCTATCGTTTTGATTAAAATCAAAGTCATTTGGCAGGGAAAACTTAGCATCGATAATAATGCTTTTTTGATGATCTAAATACACCACCGCATCAGGATAATAGCTCTTGCCATCAAGCTTTAAATGCTCTTGAAGCTTATATTGCACCCCTTCTTTTAAGCCGCTGTGCTCAAGCACGCTTTTAAGCTGAAGTTCAGCAAAATTACCCCTTGTTTTTTTATCCCCTTTTAAGATATTTGCAAGTTGTTCGGCGTTTTGGCTTATCTTTTGGCTGTATTCAAACATATTTTTGATATTAGTTTTTAGCTCTATTTCATTGTGAGCGAGTTTTTCATGATAGGCTTTTACGCTGGTTTT
The DNA here is from genome assembly GCF_005406235.1 of Campylobacter sp. MIT 12-5580. NCBI lineage: Bacteria > Pseudomonadati > Campylobacterota > Epsilonproteobacteria > Campylobacterales > Campylobacteraceae > Campylobacter > Campylobacter sp. MIT 12-5580. The sequence goes on along the minus strand of NZ_NXLK01000008.1, from coordinate 28,757 downwards.
TAAAGGAGTGAAAAGCTCATCAAGGATTTTTTTGCTCTCATCGCTGAGCATATTTTTATTTTGAGTCAGTAAGAGTTCGTGCTGTTTTTCAAGGCTTTTTTCAAACTCAAATTTGAGGCTTTCAAGATTTGCTTTGTATTTTAATTCAAGCTCATTAAGGCTTGCTTTTTGCTCTTTAAAAAGCTTATTTTGTGCCTCAGCATGAGTGTGTAAGAGGCTTTGTTCTTTTTCTTGAAACTCAGCCTTTAAATTTGCTTTTTCTTTTTCAAACTCAAGCTTTTGCAAGCGTAAATACTCATCTTTTGAAGCTAAGTTAAGCTCTTGTGCATCAAGCTTGCTTTGTGTTTTTATAAGGCTTTCTTTAAGCTCTTTAAGATCGAGTTTAAGGCTTTCATTTTCTAGTTTTATAGCCTCATTTTGAGTTTTTAGCTCTTGATCTTGAGTGTGTAAAAACTTATATATTAGCTTTAAACGACTAAGCTTAAAAGCTAAAAATGAAGCGCATACAAATAACACGATTAAAGAGGTTATAAGAAATTCTTGCACTTTTTTCCTTTGTTTTAAAAGATCAATTCTAGCCAAAAGCCACTTAAATTTCTCAAAAAAAGAAAGATTTTTCAAAAAAATGCTTGGTATTTTACTTTTATATGATAAATTTTATTATTTAAAAAAAATTAAAAGAGACTAGACACTAATGAAAAAACAAAGCATTTTTATCATACTTTTATCGGCTGGTTTGTATGCTGATTATACAAACGTTTTGCCATCAGTAATTACTTTAACATCATCAGAAACGCACAATGCTATCGCAGTCTGCAAACAGCAGCAATGCACTTTTAATGAGACAGTAAGTCTTAACCTCACAAGTAGTGCAAAAACAAATGTGCTTACACTTAATAGGCAAGATCCACCAAATGGCGACCCTAACCTTCTTGCTAGAGGCGTACCCATTTATTTTAATACTTTAAATATAAATAATGCTGGCCTTAATATAAACGACTTTGATAGTATAATCATTAGTTCAAATGCTACTTCTACTATTAGTAATTCTGACTTTACTTTTACAGGTAGAACAGGCACAGGTTCTTTTTCGAGCTATGGCAACATAAATGTAACAAATTCTAATTTTACGGTAAAAGCAGATAAAGGCTTTGCTGTGACAGGTATCTTTAGAGCAACGAATTCAAACACTCTTATTGACTCAGGTTCAACTTTATTTAATGATGATGTTATTATAGAAGGAGGAACAGCAACTTTTGAAAGAGGCTTAAGTTTGATAGGAAAGGAAAAAACTACAATAAGCTATATAGGAAAAACTAGCACTTTTACAAATAAGGGTGCTACCATTACTATAAATGGAAACTTAAATAATGGAGCAAAAATAAATACAAGGGTAGATGACGCTACTTGTGTTCAGGGTGGATTTTGTGGCAATGCAAAATTAGTCAATGAAGGTGGGACGATTAATATCACTGGAAAACTTGTGAATCAAACTTTTACAGATTCATCAGGCTCAGCAACCAATCTCACAAGCTCAAGCCTTACTATACAAGGTGGAAGCGTAAATGTAACCGGTGGAGTAGAAAATAAAACTGGCTCAAGCATAGATTTTAAACCGGGAACTGGTGGTGCTATGGGCTCTTTAAATGCTAATGTTACAAATGATGGTGGCACGATTAATGCAGATATTACCGGTATCAATCAACAAGGAGCCCTCACACTCATCAATGGCACGCTTAATGGCACAAATACAAACATCGCGATCAGTGGTGGCAGCAATATGACAAGTAGCAAAACTTGTGGAGATGGCTCTATAGTCGTTTGGCAAACAGGCACAGCAGAGCCAAGCTGTCCTACTACAGGCAGTGGTTCTGGGGGAAGTGGCTCAGGTGGAGGTAGCACCGGTGGAAGTGGCAGTGCTGGAGGAACAGGCGGAAGCGGTTCTGGTGGAAGCACGCCAACAAAACCAAACCAAAATGGCTTAGCTGTGCTTGAAAAAGCTGTTTTTGGTAACAAAGAAGCGTATAATGGCAGAGCAATATTAGCCACTCTAGCTCAAGCAAGTATAGTTGCTTGTGATAATGAAAACTGCTCAAATATCCAAACCACAAGTAACACAACAACAAAAAGCGCCAATTCAAATATTCGCACCGCCCAAACACTAAATTCGGCTCAAATAAGCACTTTAAGTAGCACAAATTCAAGTCAAACAAATAGCATACAAACCAAATCGCAAAACACACCAAGTAGCACCTTAAATACCCTAGCAAACAACACCGGCATACAAACTCTAGCTAATGATGAAAGTATCAAAAACTTTTTTGTCGTAAGTTCTTATGATAGTAACAAACTTGAAGAAATTATCAATGATACTGATGAGGGCATACAAAGCAACTACCTTAAACAACCTTATATTATGCTTGATGCGATGAAGAACAAAGAACTCTTAAGCCCTTATACAAGTGAAGATAAATTTGATATTTCTGCTTTTGCTTCTGGATATTTGGGCGAAGGAAGTGGAGGTATGGGTGGATTGCGTCTTAATCAAACAAAGCATTTTAACGAGCATATATTGCGATTTGAAGCAAATTATGCTTATGGTAGCATTAAAAAAGATGATGAATACCACAAAGCAAGCTCAAACTCACATATGTTTCAACTTGGCACAGCACAGCTTTATGCGCTTGGGGGCGATTATGAACTTGATATAAAAGCTTATGCTTCTATGGGTAAATTTGATACGCAAAGACAGATTTATTTTCCAAATTTTGATCTTAATTCAAAAGGCAAGTATGATTTTTATCAGCTAAATGGCGAAGCAAGTTTGGGCTATAGGATCAATCAAGATTATTTTACTTTAAAGCCTTTCATCGGTTTATCGCACTCTTATAATATACGCACAAAGGTTGAAGAAACAGGCGATGCGCTAGCCCTTCGCTCAGCAAATCACAAAGCCTATAATCTTGACTTGCTTCTTGGTTTTGAAGCTCAAAGCTTTTTTGTAAATAATGCGTATTCAAGCCTTAAGCTTGGTTATGAAAAGGTGCTTTATAATAGCCATAAAAACACCATTTTTCGCACTCAAACAGGAGCAAAGCTCAAATACGAAGAGCCCTACAAGCAAAGACTTGGCGTAAGCTTAGGCGGATATTTTTATATAGCTAATAACGCAAAAATGGGCTTTGAAGGCTTTTACAAAACAGCCTTTGATGATAAGATGGATTATTTTGGAGCAAATATTATCGCTAAGTATGAGTTTTGATCTTAAGCATATAATTTTTATTGAGTATCTTAGATCAAAAGCTTAAAAATTCTTAAAAATTAACATACAATTATAGCCAAATTCATACAAACTTGGCTATAACACACTATATATTTTACTTGCCTAAAGGATGAATCATATCCTTTGGCACCACAAATTTATCATAATCAGCCTCGCTTACAAGCTTAAGCTCTAAAGCACTTTCTTTAAGTGATATGCCTTTTTTGTGGGCGTTTTTAGCTATTTTGGCTGCATTTTCATAGCCTATGTGAGGATTAAGCGCGGTAACTAGCATTAAAGAATTGTGTAGATAGTAATCAATTTTTTCTTTATTTGCACTAATGCCAACAGCACAATGCTCGTTAAAGCTCAACATAGAATCAGCAAGCAAATCAAGACTTTGTAAGAAATTATAAATGATAACAGGCTTAAAGACATTAAGCTCAAAATTTCCTTGAGAAGCAGCAAAACCTATAGCTGCGTCATTTCCCATCACTTGCACGGCGACCATAGTTACAGCCTCACACTGCGTAGGATTAACCTTGCCCGGCATTATGCTAGAGCCCGGTTCATTTTCTGGTATGCTTAGCTCGCCAAGTCCGCATCTTGGACCACTAGCTAGCCATCTTATATCATTTGCGATTTTCATTAAATTTGCAGCCAAGCCTTTCATCGCTCCGTGTGTAAAAACCATAGCATCATGGCTTGTTAGAGCGTGGAATTTATTTGGGCTGGCTTTAAGCTCAACGCCTAAAAGTTTAGTTAATTCTTTGCTTACTTCTTCGCTAAAATGAGCCGGTGCATTAAGCCCTGTGCCAACAGCAGTGCCACCGATAGCAAGCTCTCTTAAAGTAGGAAGTGAGGCTAGAATTTGTTCTTTAGAATGCTCTAGCATAGAAAGATAACCGCTAAATTCTTGTCCTAAGGTTAAAGGCGTAGCATCTTGCAAATGTGTGCGTCCGCTTTTAATGATATCTTTAAATTCCTCAACCTTTTTCTTTAAAGTTGCTGTTAGAGTATCAAGAGCTGGTAAAAGCTTTTGTTCTACTTGCTGGACTGCTGCTATACTCATAGCTGTTGGAAAGGTGTCATTTGAGCTTTGCCCGCGATTTACATGATCGTTTGGATGGACGAATTTTTCTTTGCGAAAGTCTTTACCAAGTATTTCAGTTGCGCGGTTTGCGATGACTTCATTGACATTCATATTACTTTGTGTGCCTGAACCTGTTTGCCAAATCGCTAGTGGAAAGTTATCATCAAATTTGCCAGCTATCACCTCATCGCAAGCCTTAACTATGGCTTCTTTTCTTTCATCATCAAGCCCATTTTTTAAGCGGTTATTAACTATAGCTGCTGCTTTTTTGAGATTAGCAAAAGCATAGATTAAAACCTTTGGCATTTTTTCTATGCCTATGCGGAAATTTTCTAAACTCCTCTCAGTTTGTGCGCCCCAATACTTCTCATCAGGCACTTTAACCTCACCCATAGTGTCTTTTTCTATCCTAAAGCTCATATTTTCTCCTTTTTGTAAAAATTTAAACTGCTTAAAGTGTAGCAAATTTGCACTAAAAAATCACCAAAAAGCTTTAAAATATTTAATTTTTATTTACAAAATGTAAAACTAGCTCTTTTATAGTCTATCTTGCAAGAAATTTTTTAAGATAAATTCTATATAATCACAAAAATTCAAAAGAGTGCAAAAATGAATCACAAAAAGCTTATAGGTATAGATGAAGCAGGTAGAGGTGCTTTGGCTGGTCCTCTTTTTATGGCGGCTTGTTTGCTTAATAAAAATATCGCTGGCTTAAAAGACTCAAAAGCCTTAAGCGCCACACAAAGAAAAAAACTTTTTACACTTATCAAAGAAAACTCAAGCTTTTTAATCCTTGCATTTTCAAACAAACAAATCGATGAAAAAGGCTTATCTTACTGCCTTCAAACAGGCTTAAAAATCATACTTAGGCATTTTTCATCTATGCAAAATACTGAGTTTTTGTTTGATGGCAATACAAATTTTAAAGTCCAAGGCATAAAAACACTTATAAAAGCTGATACCTTAGTGCCAGAAGTTTCAGCTGCAAGCATACTTGCTAAAGTAAGCAGAGATGAAGTGATGATACACTTAGACTCAAAGTATCAAAACTACGGCTTTAAACAACACAAAGGCTACGCAAGCAAAGCTCACATAGAAGCTTTACGCACATTTAAAGAGAGCGAAATTCATCGCTCAAGCTTTAAATTGAAGTGCTTTGAGGGCTCTTTGTTTGATTAAAGAATGCTTTTTGCATATAGCTTAAACTAAGCTAGCTTGAAATTTCAACTGATATATGTGCTAAAGCCTTGCAAGTTTGTAATTTTGACTTGATTTGAGCTAAGTTTTGCTGACTTTTTAAACTTAAAATACAAGCATAATGATCCTTATCGATTTTAAGCAAATGCAAATCCTCAATCTCACCAAATTCTTTACTCAAAGCCAAAACTTCACTCAAAACAGGTTCGTCCATAGTAATATCAAGTAGAATTTTTCCGCTGTCTTTTATAAGTCCTATAGACCAGATAAAAACAAGAGTTGCTCCCACTAAACCCATAGTTGCATCAAGCCACCACCAGCCCAAAAATAAGCCGCCTAAAAGAGCGATAATCGCAAGTATAGAAGTTAAAGCATCAGCTAAAATATGCACATACGCTGCTTTTAAATTCAAGTCTTTAGAATGATCCTTCCCCTTAATTTGCACTTTTTGTTCTGTGTGCGAATGTGTGCAATTTTCATGCTCGCTGTGATCGTGTGTATCGTGGTTGTGATTATGCCCGCAAACACCGCCATCATCTTTTAAGAGCCACACACAAACAGCATTAACAAAAAGCCCTAAAAAAGCCACAATAATAGCTTCTGTATAAGCTATATCTTTAGGATTTAAAAAACGATGGATAGACTCATACACCATAAAAAAAGCTACTGCAAGTAAAAATAACGCACTTGTATAAGCTGTGAGTATCTCGACTTTATAAGTGCCAAAATTAAAACGACGATCTGTAGCATAACGTTTAGCGAAAAAATACCCAAGCAAAGCCAAGCCAAGTGCTACAGCATGAGAACTCATATGCCACCCATCAGCAAGCAAGGCTATAGAATTAAAAAAACTTCCAGCGATAATCTCAACAACCATAGTAATAAGAGTAAAAACAAAAGCATAAAAAATGCGTTTTTGTGCTTTTTCATTTGAACTACTAGGGCTATAAAAGCAAGTTTTTCCATGCAAAGAAGAAGTATTCATCTTTTTTTCCTTGTATAAATTTAAATCGTATTTTTTAGAATCAAAGCTCTTTAAGCAAGCTCTAATTTGATTTTTGATACTATACCCTAGTATATCTTAAAATTTACTAAAGGGATAAAATGGCACACACCATAGCTCATAAAAGCAAACTCTTAACAAGACTCAAAAAGATAAAAGGACAGATCAATGCCCTAGAAAAAGCCTTAGAAACTGAAAACGAATGCTTTAAGATACTCCAGCAAATCGCTGCTGCAAGAGGAGCGATGAATGCTTTGCTTAATGAAGTCTTGCAAGAACATATCAAAGAACATTTACTTGACGCAAATACAAAAGCAAGAAGACAAGAAGAAATTGACAATCTTTTAGTGATACTTAAAAGCTATTTTCGCTAGCAGCTCACAATAAGTGCAAATTAAACTAACAAGCAAAAGGTGCATTTACACACTAATTTAAATAAAAAAATAACTTTTTTTATATACTTTTGTAACAAGTATTATTTATGCTTATAGCTAAGTTACAATTTTACACATTTTACACTCCACTTAAATAAACAAAACAAATTTTCATTTTTCTTTTGCTACACTTAGACAAAATACAAAACATTTTAAGGAGTTTCAATGTATCAACAAATTTTTGATCCATTAGGTAACATTTGGTTGAGCGCATTAATGGCTTTTATCCCCATCTTGTGCTTTTTACTTTGTTTGCTTGTGTTTAAGCTTAAGGGCTATCAAGCTGGCTTTGCTACCGTTGTTGTGGCAACTTTGGTGGCATATTTTACTTATGGTATGCCTTTTTCACTCATTGGTGCAAGTTTTGTGCAAGGTTTTGCTCAAGGTATGTGGCCTATCGCTTGGATTATCGTTGCTGCGATCTTTCTTTATAAGCTTTCAGTTAAAAGTGGTTCTTTTGAAGTCATCAAACAAAGCGTTATGACAATCACTCCTGATCATAGAATTCAAGTTATTCTCATCGGCTTTTGTTTTGGTTCTTTCTTAGAAGGAGCGATTGGTTTTGGTGGTCCAGTAGCCATTACTGCGGCACTTTTAGTAGGCTTAGGACTTCGCCCACTTTATGCAGCTGGACTTTGTCTTATCGCAAATACAGCTCCTGTTGCTTTTGGTGCAGTTGGAATCCCTATCATCGCTATGGCAAATTTAGTTGGGGTTGAACAGCACGCAGTTTCTGCTATGGTAGGTCGTATGCTTGTGCCACTTAGCCTTACTGTGCCTTTTTTCATCGTCTTTTTAATGGACGGCTTTAAAGGTGTAAAAGAAACTTTTCCGGCTATCTTGGTTGCCGCAGTAAGCTTTACAGCAACTCAATTTATAAGCTCAAATTATCTTGGTGCAGAGCTTCCAGATATCGTTTCAGCTGTCGTTTCACTTGCTTGTACGACTATCTTTTTGAAATTTTGGTCGCCTAAAAATATCTTTAGACTTGATGATTTAAAAGACTTTTCAAACCACGAGCAACTTGAATTTGGCAAGGTATTTAAAGCTTGGCTTCCATTTATCTTACTTATCCTTTGTATCATCATTTGGACTCAACCTTGGTTTAAGGCTTTATTTGTTAAAGGAGAAGTGTTTGATTATACTCAAGTCACTATGGCATTTAATAATATAGAAGGCAGCATAACTGATCCAGATGGTAAGGCTATAGGCTTAAATTTACCGATAAACTTTATCGCTTTACAAGCTGGAACGGCTATCTTAGTCGCAGCATTTTTAACAATCATCTTTTTAAGGATCAAATCAAATGTCGTTGAAGAAGCGTTTGGAGATACTTTAAAAGAAATGGCTATGCCTTGTATCACTATAGGACTTGTGGTTGCCTTTGCATTTATCGCTAAAAACTCTGGTATGAGCGCAACTCTAGGAACAGCATTTGCACAAACTGGCGATGCCTTTGCTTTCTTTAGCCCGGTTATTGGCTGGATAGGCGTGTTCTTAACAGGCTCTGATACAAGCGCAAACTTACTTTTTGGACCATTACAACAAGTTTCAGCTAATGCACTTGGCATAAAAGAAGCTCTTTTCTTAGCAGCAAACTCAGTTGGTGGTGTTGTTGGTAAGATGATTAGCCCTCAAAGTATAGCTATAGCTTGCGCTGCGGTTGGTTTAGCTGGTAAAGAATCAGACTTATTTAAATTTACTCTTAAATATTCTGTTGGCTTTATCATCTTAATAGGTATTTGGACTTGCATCATCGCGTTTTTCCTTAATGGAATAATCCCTGATGTTGTTTATATACAAAAATAATGTTTTGCCTTGCTTGAAAAAGCAAGGCTTATCTTTATTATAAAGGATTTATTTTGAATAAAGTGTATTTTTACGCAACTTGCTTAGGCACTGCTGCCATGCAAGAAATGGTGCTTAATGCGATTAAGCTTCTTCGTAAAGAAGGTGTAGAGGTGATTTTTAAGAAAAATCAAACCTGTTGTGGACAGCCGAGTTTTAATTCAGGTTATTTTAACGAAAGCAAAGAAGTGGCTTTGTATAACACTCGACTTTTTGAAAAAGACTATCCTATCATCGTGCCAAGCGGTTCTTGTGCAGGTATGATGAGTCATGATTATATAGAACTTTTCAAAGAGGATAAAAGACTTGATGAGATCAAACATTTTAGCTCAAAAGTAATCGAGCTTTCTCAATATCTCGATCAAGTTTTAAATGTAAATTATGAAGACAAAGGTGAGCCTATAAAAGTAACTTGGCATTCAAACTGCCATGCTTTAAGGGTGCAAAAAAGCATTACCTCAAGTAAAAATCTTATCAAAAGGCTTAAAAATGTCGAGCTTGTCGAGCTTGAATACGAGCAAGAATGCTGTGGTTTTGGCGGAACTTTTTCTGTAAAAGAACCAGAAATTTCAAACGCAATGGCAAGAGCAAAGGTAAATGATATACAAAATACCGGAGCAAAATACATTATCAGCGGTGATGGTGGTTGTTTGCTTAATATCAAAGGCACGATGAGTAGAATGGGGCTTGATATAAAAGGCTTTCATTTATATGACTTTTTACTTAAAAGACTTGAAGGAGCAAAACTATGAGTGCAGAACACAAATTACCGCACGAAGTTGCTGTTCATGAAAATCTCAGCAATGAACAAATGAGAACAAATTTAACCACTGCAATGCATATCTTACAAAAAAATCGTCTTAAGGTTATTGATGATAGATTTGAGGATTGGCAAGGCTTAAGAGCAAGGGCAAGACAGGCTAAAAATAACGCCTTAATGAGTCTTGATGAACGTTTGCTTGAATTTGAAAAAAATGCTACAAAAAATGGTATGCACGTGCATTGGGCGAGCTCTGATACTGATGCTTGTGAGATTATTTATCAAATTATGATGGAGAAAAAAGCAAATAAAATCCTCAAAGGCAAATCCATGGCAAGCGAGGAGATAGGCTTAAATCATTATCTTGAAAAAAAGGGCTTAAAAGCCATTGAAACTGATCTTGGCGAGCTTGTTTTGCAGCTTGATGAAGATACGCCAGTGCATATTGTCGTGCCAGCTATTCATAGAAATCGCTATCAAATCGGACAAACCTTTAAAGATAAACTTGGTGCAAGCCTTGAAAGCGAACCAGAAAAGCTTAATGCCATAGCTAGAGAGCATTTAAGAAATCAATTTGAAGATTTAAAAATAGGCTTAAGTGGTGTAAATTTTGCGATGTCAGAACAAGGTGCAATTTGGCTTATAGAAAATGAAGGCAATGGCAGAATGTGCACCACCGCTTCAGACATACATATCGCTCTTTGTGGTATAGAAAAAGTGATGCAAAGCTTTGAGGATGCGGCAACTATGGTGCATTTGCTTACCCCTTCAGCAACAGGACAATTTATCCCAACTTATAACAATATCATTACAGGACCTCGAAAAAATGGGGATTTAGATGGACCAAAAGAAGTGCATATCGTGCTTTTTGATCACAACCGATCAAGAATGCTTGCAAATAAAAATTATTATGAAGCCTTGCGCTGTATTCGTTGTGGTGCGTGTATGAACTTTTGTCCGGTATATGATAAAATAGGCGGACACACCTATCAAACCACTTATCCAGGACCAATTGGTGAAGTGATTAGCCCAAATCTTTTTGGTATAGATAAAACCGGCGATATTTTAAGCTTTTGCTCGCTTTGTGGGCGTTGCTCTGAAGTTTGTCCGGTAAAAATTCCACTCGCTAATCTCATACGCACATTAAGAAGCGATAAAGCAGGACAAGGCGAACAAAAGCTCTTAGGCGATGAAAATATGCATCATAACAAAGCCGAAGCTTTTGCAATGAGAAATTTCCAAATGGCAGCGACAAATGGTGGGCTTTGGCGTTTTTCTCTAGGCAACGCACATTATTTTAACTGGGCGGTGCAAGGGCTTAAGAGTGCGTTACCGGTGATTAAAAAATGGAGTGAATTTAAGGATTTACCTTCCATAAAAGTCGATCTTTACAAAGAAGTTCAAAAGCTAGAAGGAGTAAGCTATGAGTGAAAATAAAAGTGAAATTTCAAGTCGTAGCAAAGAAGCGATTTTAAATGCCGTAAGACAAAGAAATAAAATAAAAGACTTTGAACGCATACAAACAAGTGATCCAGTCGTACATATCAAAAGAGTTGGTGGTGAAGAGGCGATAGATGAGATGAAACGCAAGATGAGTGATAACAAATTCATCGTCGAAGAGTGCGAAAAACACGAACTTGAAACAAAGATCAATGAAATTGTTGCTTTGTATGGCTATGAAAAATTCATTTATGGCACAGGCTTAGAACTTGATATAGATAAAATCAAAGCCAGCGAAAAAGTATGTTTTGATAAAGAGATAGAAAATTTGCGTCACGAGGTTTTTCACAGCGAATTTTCTGTCATTCACGCAAAATGTGGCATAAGCTCACACGGAGTTGTATGCGTGCCAAGCTCGCCAAAACAACCTAGAATGCTTTCTTTGGCACCAACACTTTGTATCATTTTGCTTGAAAAAAGCAAGATTTTAAACTCGCTAGCTGAGGCTTTAAATTTAGTAAAAAGTGAAAATGAGGTACTACCAAATAATATTTTATTTATCGCTGGTCCTTCAAGAACGGCTGATATAGAGCTTATCACGGTTTTTGGCGTGCATGGCTCGCAAAAAGTGCATTTGGTGCTATATTGACAAAAACTCTAGGGCTTTTTTGCCCTAGAACCTTAATTAAATTTACACAAACTTAAATTTCTAAAATTCTCATTTCTAAGCTTTAAGTGTTAAAATGTATTTAGAAAAGATACTTAAAACCAGCAGTTACAAGGTGTAGCTCACCCCAGCCATCGTGTGATTGGATAAAGCTTTTTCTGTTGTCTTTTACTGCTAAAGAATACGCTAAACCCACATCGACACTTTCGCTCAACCTTTTTCTTAACCCAAGCCCAAACATAAACGCATTTGCATCAGGTATGCCAAACACACCTTGAGGCGTTGGCGTCTCATCATAAGCAAAAGAAAGCATAAAAGTATGATCATCACCAAAATAGCTCAAACCCAAACGATACGCATTGCTATCTTTCCAGCCTTGTCCGTAATATACAGCATTATAATCAGCTGAATTCATTTGACTTGCTGTAGTTCCGGGATTAGCTTGCTCAAGACTTCCTAAAATACCAGTTTGTCCGTAAAACCGAGCATTAGAATAGCCGAATTTAAAGATATCAGCACTACTCCAAAAGGTGCGTTCATACACAAACTCAGCCCTAATCCTACCAAAGTCTTGAGCTAAAGCGATATTAAAAATTGCTGGCAAATCTGCATCAAGCTTTAAATCCGCATCCATATAAGTTGAACCTATATCAAGAAATCCACCAAGACTTCCCATTTGAGCTAAGGCATTAAGATTTCCTTTCATATTTAAAGCTCGTTTAGAGCGGTAAGTCGTTGATATAGTCGTGCTTGAAGTAGGCTTGATACTCAAAGCAAGGTTATAGCCCCCCCCCCAGCCCTTAGCACTAGAAGTTTGAGTTACATTTGTTGTGCCATACATCGTTCCTACGAGATTACTTGTAAAAGGCACATTTAAGGTATTATCAAAATCTCCCCAAGAATACAACACGCTTGCACCCACGCCCACGCTGATAAAGTCTTGATAAGTCAAAGATACAACAGGATTTAAATCAAGTATAGCAAGGCTTAAATCATCCATAAAGCCACCACCTTCTTTATCCCAATTCATATTGAGCCCTTGAGGCGTGGTAAGTGAAAGCCCATAATGAAGCTTTGTATCCTCGCTTAACTCATAAGCCTTGCTTTTAAAGAAAAATTTTGGCACAAATTGTTTGGTAGCATTCGCATAGCCTTGCACTCTTACACTTTTTGGATCAGTTGTGGAAGGAATGCTTGATATATCTTGTTTTATATCCCCACCAACCTTAGTAAAATCAAAACCCGGCACATAGATAAAAGTTGCATCAAACTCAAATTCAAATTTATCACTATCCTTACCAAAAGCCATATTTGCAGGATTATAATAACTCGCATCAGCCCCATACGCCCCAGCTACAAAGGCTGAGTTTAACGCCGTGCCATTTAAGCTTTGCTCGGCTAAACGATATCCAGAAGCAAAAGCTAAATTCGAACATAAAACGCACGAGAGGGCAAAATAAATCTTTTTTGAGTGTTTATTCATTGTTTTCCTTATAGTCTGTATAAAATTACATTGTATAATAAATAATTTAAATTACACTTAAGCCATTTATTTTATTCTTGTGTGCTGCAAGATAATTTATATATTTTGTTTTTTGCAAGCTCAATATTTTTCAAAAAAGCATTTTCTAAGCTAAATTCAACTTTTTTTTAACTTAAATTTGCTACAATCAAGCCTTTATTTTTTACGAAAGGAAAAAGATGTTAGAAGGTATCGTTAGAGAGAGTATCGGCAGAAAGGCAGCTAAAGCCTTAAAAAGAGATGGTTATCTAATCGCAAACATCTATGGTAAAGGTGTGGAAAATATCCACGCTGCGTTTAAACTAAACGATTTTATCAAAGAAGTGCGTAAAAAAACCAGCCTTATTTTTGATGTTAAAGTTGGAGCAAACACTTATAGTGTTGTGGTTGTGGATTATCAAAAAGATCCTGTTACTAGCCAGCTTAAACATGTGGATTTAAAAGTCGCTCAAAAAGGTGTTATCGGCAAATATATGGTGCCTGTAAAGCTTAGTGGCACAGCTATTGGGCTTAAAAACAAAGGTGTTTTAATCCAAAGCAAAAGACGCTTAAAGGTAAAATGTGCGGCTGAAAATTTACCAAATTTCTTCGAACTTGATGTAAGCAAGCTTGATGTAGGCGATGCTTTAATGGTGCGTGATATAAGCTTACCTCAAGGTGTAAGCATTGTCGAAGCTGATCGCGTAGCTGTTGTGGGTGTAGAAAAGGCAAGATGATCTTAGTCGTAGGACTTGGCAATATTGGCAAAGAATACGAAAATACAAGACATAATGTCGGTTTTATGCTCGTTGATCTACTCTTAAACGAGCTTGAAACTACCCCAATTTCAAACACCAAATTTAAAGGAGAATTGTTTAAAAGCAATTCTTCGCCCCTTTTACTCTTAAAACCCCATACTTTTATGAATAATTCTGGCATAAGTGTAAGTGCTGTGATGAACTTTTACAAATGCGATCGCTTAATCGTGATCCATGATGATATAGACTTAAGTCTAGGCACACTTCGTTTCAAAAAAGGCGGCTCAAGTGGGGGACATAATGGACTTAAAAGTATTGATAGTTTTTGCGGAAATGATTATGAACGCGTGCGTATAGGCATAGGCAAAGATAAAAATGTGATTAATTTCGTGCTAGGGCATTTTAGTGCTGATGAACTTAAAAGCTTAGAGCCTGTTTTAACGCAAGCTAAAAATGCTGTTTTAGCCCTTATCAATAGCGATATAATAAGCGTTGCCTCAAATTTTTCTTTAAAGAAAAAAGAATGAGTATTTTTTTTCGTTTTATCTCTGGAATTTATCTTAAAAGCTTTTTTATCATCTTAATCGCTTTGACTTTTTTCTTTGTAGGCATTGATCTACTTTTAAATTTCAAAGATTTGCCAAATTCAGCTAATCTTGTTTTTTTGTATGTCTTGTTTCTTGCCTGCACGGCGTTAAGCTATATAATGCCTATTTCACTAGTCTTTGCTTTAATCATTTGTTTGATTAATATGATACGCTCAAACGAACTTGTAAGTTTTTATGCCTTAAGTTTGTCAAGAAATTTAGTGATTTTATATCCTTTTTTATGGGCTGTGTTTTTTTGCTGTGTATTTATAGGGCTTAACTTCACGCCTTTTGCTTATGCAAATGATTATAAAAGCAATATCTTAAATAATGCCGTTTTAAGCACGCAAAGCTCGAGTATCTTTGTAAAATACGATGATAAATTTATCTACATAGAAAGCCTTGAGCCTTTACAAAATGAAGTTAAAAATATAAAAATCTTTAGTATAGACAAGCTAAATCTAAATCAAATTCAACAAGCCCTAAAAGCGCGTTTTAAAGATGATATTTGGCTTCTTGAAAATGCAAATGAACTCACCACACCAAGTGAGCTGAAACTTTATGGTGAAGGGCTAAAGATAGAAAATTTTAATGAACTTGAGACTTTAGAAGGCTTTAAGCCAAAGATCATTGAAAGTGTGGCAAGCAAGAGTAATTACACTATCATTGATGCGTGGCAGAGCTTTAAAGCTTTTCAAACTCAAGGCGTGAATACAAGCAGAGTAAAAACAGAGCTTTACAAACTTATCTTTGCACCTTTGTTTGCGCCTTTTTTAATGCTGATTTTATATCAATTTTTTCCTATCATAGGACGTTTTTTTAATCTTGCTTTTATTAGTTTTATCTTTTTTGTCGTTACGCTTGGCACTTGGGGCTTTTTGTTTTTACTTACCAGACTAAGCGAAGGCGGGGTTATCAGTGCAGAAGTGGGTATCATAGCCCCTGTTTTAAGCCTTGCATTTGTTGCTTTTTTTATCCTTTATAAAAAGAAATTTTAGCTGGATTTTCTCATCATTTTTCTTTCAATCTTAAAAGATTAGCCAAAATCGCACCTGAGATATTATGCCACACAGAAAACAAAGCTCCAGCTACTGCAGCTAATGGCATAGAAGCAAAATGAGTAGCAGCTAAGCTTGTAGCAAGAGCTGAGTTTTGCATACCAACTTCTATACAAATTGCTTTTCTTTTAGCAAGGGGCATTTTTAAAAGCTTTGCTAAAAGATAGCCTAAGATATAACCTAAAACATTATGAAGCATAACTACTATTATGATCAAAAGCCCTATTTGCATAAGCTTGGCTGAGTTTATACTCACCACACAAGCGACGATAGCCATAATCGCAAGCACTGAGATAAGAGGTAAAATTTCTTCTATCCTTGCTGTAAAGCGAGGGAAAAAATAAGAAATCAAAAGCCCCAAAAGTATAGGAAAAATCACTATTTGCACTATAGAAAAAAACATAGCAAAAACATTGACTTCAACCCTTTCTCCAACAAAAAGTAAGGTTAAAAGTGGAGTAAGCAAAGGCGCTAAAAAAGTCGAAAATGAAGTAATGCTTACTGATAAAGCTAAATCTCCCTTTGCAAGATAGGTTATCACATTTGAAGAAGTTCCACCCGGACAAGTGCCAACCAAAATAACGCCAATAGCAAGCTCAAGTGGTAAGTCAAATAAAAAACAAAGCACAAAAGCGATCAATGGCATTAGGGTAAATTGTGCTATAACGCCTATACTTAAATCTTTTGGACGCTTTAAAACAAAAGCAAAATCACTTGCCCTCATCGCAAGTCCCATACCAAACATAACTATCATCAGCAAATAATTAATATAACTTGCCTTAATAAAGCTTACCGAACTTGGATAAAACAAAGCCAAAGCCGCGACAAGCAAGATGAGAATAGCCATATATTTTGAAAAAAAATTACTCACAGCTTTTAAAAAATTCATAATTTGCCTTATACATTGAGATTAAAAAAATCATTATAATATAAATTATAGTAATTTTTGGCTAAAATGCTGATATTATTTGAATTTTAAGGATGTATATGCGAAGTGATGTTATTAAAAAAGGGTATTTAAAGGCACCAAACCGCTCTTTACTAAGGGCTTGTGGGCTTGAAGATGAAGACTTTGATAAGCCTTTTATAGGCATAGCTAATTCTTATATAGATATTATCCCCGGACATTTTTACCTCAACAAATACGCTGCGATTATCAAAGATGAAATTCGTAAAAATGGTTGTGTGCCCTTTGAGTTTAACACTATAGGCGTTGATGATGGCATAGCTATGGGGCATAGCGGTATGCTTTATAGCTTGCCAAGCCGTGAGATTATCGCAAATTCAGTAGAAAGTGTGATGAATGCACACCAACTTGACGCACTTCTTTGCATACCAAATTGCGATAAAATCACTCCAGGTATGCTTATGGGAGCTTTAAGGGTAAATGTGCCAACCATATTTGTAAGTGGCGGTCCTATGAAAGCTGGAAAAAGTACAAAGGGTGAAAAACTCACTTTAAATAGTGTCTTTGAAGCAGTAGGCGAGTTTGAAGTGCAAAAGATAAGTGAAGAAGAGCTTAAAGATATAGAATGCAAAGCCTGTCCGGGCGGAGGATCTTGTTCTGGTATGTTTACTGCAAATTCTATGAACACGCTTTGTGAAGCTATGGGTATAGCTCTAAGTGGTAATGGCACGGCTCTAGCCTTAAGTGAAGAAAGAGAAAATTTACTTCGAAAAGCTGCAAAACGAATTTGTGAGATCGCCCTTGATGAGAGATTTAAAATCAGAAATATCATCACTGAAAAAGCAATCAAAAATGCCATGGTAGTTGATATGGCTATGGGAGGAAGCTCAAATACTATACTTCATATGCTGGCTATCTCTCGCGAAGCTGGCGTACCTCTTGAGATAAAAAGTCTTAATGACATAAGCAAAAAAATCGCTCACATTGCCAAAATCGCTCCAAGTTTGCCAAGTGTGGCTATGGAAGATGTAGGCAGGGCTGGGGGAATGAATGCTGTGATAAAAGAAATTTCGCGTCGTGATAATGGACTTTTAGCCCTTGATGCTCTTACTATCAGCGGGGAAAGCTTAGGTGAAAGGATAAAGGACGCTCAAATTCTTGATGAAAGTGTAATTCACAAGGTAGAAAATGCGTATTCAAAGGTTGGCGGTTTGGCGATTTTGTTTGGAAATTTAGCTGAGCAAGGTTGTGTGATAAAAACCGCTGGTATAGTTGGCGAGCGTAAATTTAGTGGTAAGGCTGTGTGTTTTGATAGTCAAGATGAGGCTATTAAAGGCATTATCAAAGGCAAAGTGAAAAAAGGCGATGTATGCGTGATAAGATATGAAGGACCTAAAGGGGGTCCGGGTATGCAAGAAATGCTCTCTCCAACAAGCCTAATCATGGGTATGGGGCTTGGAGCTGATGTTGCTTTAATCACTGATGGGCGTTTTAGTGGTGCAACAAGGGGCTTAAGCATAGGACATATAAGCCCTGAAGCTGCTGAAGGAGGTCTTATAGGCTTACTTAAAGATGGAGACATCATCGATATAGATGTAGATACTTACAGCATAAATGTGCGTTTAAGCGAGGCTGAGATCAAAGAAAGAAAGCAAAATTTCAAACCTTTACAAAAACCTTTAAAATCTCGTTATCTTGCCCAGTATCAAAAACTTGTTTCAAATGCAAGCAATGGTGCTGTGCTTGATCTTGATTTTTTTAAACACTAAGTTTTGTAGCCTTATTTGAAGTTGAAATATGCATTCAAAATAAGGCTACGAAAGTGTTTTCGAGCAACATAATAAAAGTAAAAATAATCAAGCTAAATTTAAAAAGATAAATTCAAAACAAGAATTTTGAGAAATTTAAGGCTTAGGATAAAATGACAAGAACTCATTCATCTTTGATGAAAAGTGTGCCACCGATTTGTTTATTTTCGAGTAAAAAAGCCCTAACCACAGAAAGATCAAAACCACTTGCCAAAAACATAGCCTTATTCCTTTCAAGCACAAATGAAGCTGCTTTTAACTTCGTTATTATACCACCTGTGCCATGCTCGCTACCTGTTTTTGAGCTTTGCTTGAGCCATTTTTCATCGATATATCCAAGCTTTGAGATAAGTTTTGCGTCTTTAAATTCATGTGGATTTTTATCATACAAACCATCAATATCGCTTAAAATCACAAGCAAATCAGCATTAAAATAATGCGTGGCATATGCTGAAAGCGAGTCATTATCCCCAAAGAAAAACTCAAAAGTCGCTGTCGTATCATTTTCGTTAATGATAGGCAAAATTCCGCACTTAATCATAGTATCAACGACATTCTTAGCATTTTTGCTTGCTTTTCTTGAGTCAAAATCACTTGCAGTAAGCAAAATTTGAGCAGCAATTTTATCAAATTTGGCTAAAAAATCATTATAAGTTTGCATTAAAAAAGGCTGTCCTATAGCAGCTAAGACTTGTTTATTGACAAGCTCTTTCCTGTCTAAATGAAATTTTGTATAGCCAGCTGAAGTTGCCCCAGAACTCACTAAAATCACTTCAAAACGCTGCATCAAATCAGCCAAAAAATGCACCAAATTTTTTATACGATCAAGACTTAAAGCATCTTTTTCACTCAAGGTATGTGAGCCAACTTTGATGATGATTCTTTTAAAATTTTGTGTTTTCATAGGCGGTATTATAACAAATTTTAAAAACTTTGTTATCAAATTCGCTTTTTTTGAATTTTAAAGCTTAAACTTGCTAAATTTAATGATTTTATTAGGATTTTTTTTGTAAAATTGCCTTTTTGAATACGCTTTTTTAAGGTTAAATTTATGATAGATGTCATGCAAATTCAAGCAATCCTCCCTCATCGCTACCCATTTTTGCTTGTTGATAAGATCACAGAGTTAAAAATCGGCGAGCTTGTAAAAGGATATAAAAATGTCAGTATTTCAGATCAAGTTTTTATGGGGCATTTTCCAGATCATCCTATATATCCGGGCGTATTGATTTTAGAGGGTATGGCTCAAACGGGTGGAGTTTTGGCTTTTGAAAGTATGGACGATAAGGTTAATCCTAAAGAAAAGGTGGTGTATTTTACCGGCATTGATAAGGCTAAGTTTAGAAATCCGGTTCGCCCGGGCGATAAGCTTGATTATGAAATGTGTGTGGTAAAAAATCGTGGGAATTTATGGATATTTGAAGGAAAAGCTTTTGTAGAAGGAGCTTTGGTAGCTGAAGCTGAATTAAAAGCTATGATTATTGATAAGTAAAACAATGCAAAAAATTCATCCAAGTGCGGTTATAGAAGATGGGGCTATTTTAGGCGATGATCTTATCGTTGAAGCCTATGCTTTCATTAGCAAAGACGCAAAAATCGGCAATGAAGTGGTGATTAAGCAAGGCGCTAGAATACTTGCTGATACAACCATAAATGATAAAAGTAAGGTTTTTTCTTATGCTATAGTAGGTGATATCCCTCAAGATATCTCATATCAAGACGGACAAAAAGGCGGAGTAATCATCGGTAAAAACTCGGTTATTAGAGAGTTTGCGACTATAAATTCAGGCACAGCTAAAGGAGATGGATTTACACGCATTGGGGATAATGCTTTTATCATGGCGTATTGTCATATCGCGCATGATTGTTGTTTAGGAAAAAATGTTATCTTAGCAAATAATGCTACCCTAGCCGGACATGTTAGACTTGATGATTTTGTCGTGGTTGGTGGCTTAACACCTATCCATCAGTTCGTGCATGTAGGAGAAGGAGCGATGATCGCTGGAGCTTCAGCACTTTCTCAAGATATAGTGCCTTTTTGTTTGGCTGAGGGAAACCGTGCAAGCATTAGAAGTCTTAATCTTGTAGGCATTCGCAGACGTTTTGATAAAGATGAGATAGAGTGCATTAACAAAGCTTATAAGTTCTTGTTTAGAGGTGGGGATTTAAAAGAGAAGGCTGAAGAGCTTTTAAGTCAAACTTCAAGTGAAAATGTAAAAAAAATGTGTGAATTTATCCTTGAAACAAAGCGAGGAATTCCTGTATATAGAGGAAAGAAATGATTAAAAAATGTAATTTTTGTGGAGAAAGCGAAAGCGCACAAAGAAGAATTCTAGCAAATGAACAAGATGACGCTTTTATCTGTCAATATTGCGTTGAGGGTGCGTATAATCTCATCTTTGGCGATGAAAGAGCAAAAAACACTCCATTAAAGCAAGAAACAATAGATTTTAAAGATATCACACCAAAAGAGCTTAAGGCTTATTTAGATCGTTATGTTATAGGACAAGATAGAGCCAAAAAAATCTTTTCTGTAGGTGTATATAATCACTACAAAAGGATATTTAAATCTGCCTTGCAAGATGATGATACTGAGCTTTTTAAGTCAAATATCTTGCTTATTGGTCCCACAGGAAGCGGAAAAACTTTGCTTGCTCAAACTTTAGCTAAATTCTTAGATGTGCCAATTGCTATTTGTGATGCGACTTCTTTAACTGAGGCTGGCTATGTGGGTGAGGATGTCGAAAATATACTTACAAGATTAGTTCAAGCTGCAAATGGCGATGTTGAAAGAGCTCAAAGGGGTATAGTTTTCATAGATGAGATTGATAAAATCGCTAGAATGAGTGAAAACCGCTCCATTACAAGAGATGTAAGCGGAGAAGGCGTGCAACAAGCTTTACTTAAAATCATCGAAGGAAGCCTCGTTAATATTCCGCCAAAAGGTGGAAGAAAGCACCCTAATCAAGACTTTATACAAATTGATACTTCAAATATACTTTTTGTATGTGGTGGGGCATTTGACGGCTTAGATCAAATTCTCAAACGCAAGCTTGGAGATAAGGTTGTGGGTTTTGCTGATACAGCTGAAGCTGATAAAAAAAGCTTGCTTGAAAAGATAGAACCTGATGATTTGGTGCATTTTGGGCTTATCCCTGAGCTTATCGGTAGGCTTCATGTTATCGCTTCTTTAAATGAGCTTGATGAAGATGATATGGTTCGTATCTTAACCGAACCAAAAAATGCTATCATTAAGCAGTATCAAAAGCTTTTTGCTATAGATGGTGTGGGTTTGAAATTTGAAGATGACACGCTTAAAGAAATAGCCAAACTTGCCTTGGAGCGAAAAACAGGTGCTAGGGGCTTAAGAAGCATTATTGAAGAATTAATGGTGGATTTGATGTTTGAGCTACCAGAATACAAAAATTACGATATAATCATCACTAAAGAAGTGGTGCGAGAAGGTGCAAAGCCTTTATTTATCAAAACAAAAAGGGTGGGATAATGATACTTGATCAAGTGATTGGATTTTTTTCAAGCGATATGGGCATAGATTTAGGCACAGCAAATACTTTAGTGCTTATCAAAGACAAGGGTATAGTGATCAATGAGCCTTCTGTAGTGGCGGTTGAACGCGAAAGATACGGAGGAAAAGCAAAAATTCTAGCCGTAGGTAAAGAGGCTAAAGATATGGTGGGTAAAACCCCAGCAAACATAGAAGCGATCCGCCCTATGAAAGATGGCGTTATCGCTGATTTTGATATGACTGAAAAGATGATCCGCTATTTTATAGAAAAAACACATCGTCGCAAAAATTTCCTTCGCCCAAGGATCATTATTTCCGTGCCTTATGGGCTTACTCAAGTTGAAAGAAAAGCAGTTAGAGAAAGTGCTTTAAGTGCTGGAGCAAGAGAGGTATTTTTGGTTGAAGAACCTATGGCAGCAGCAATTGGAGCAAATTTACCTATACAAGAACCAAAGGGAAATTTAGTCGTTGATATAGGTGGAGGAACAACTGAGATAGGCGTTACTTCGCTTGGTGGTTTAGTGATTTCAAAATCAATCCGCACCGCCGGAGATAAGCTTGATATGAGTATAGTGAATTATGTCAAAGAAAAATACAATCTTGTTATAGGCGAACGAACCGGCGAAGAGATCAAGATCACCATAGGTTCAGCTTATCCTCTAAATAAAGAGCTTACCATGGTTGTTAAAGGACGCGATCAAATCAGCGGACTTTTAAGCCGCATAGAACTTACCAGCGAAGATGTGCGCGAGGCAATGAGAGAAAATTTAAAAGAAATTGCCGATGCTTTAAAAATGGTGCTTGAGATGATGCCACCTGATTTAGCAGCTGATATAGTCGAAAATGGCGTAGTTTTAAGTGGTGGTGGTGCTTTAATAAGAGGGCTTGATAAATACTTATCAGAAACCGTGCGTTTGCCTGTTTATGTTGCTGATGAGCCACTTTTAGCCGTAGCAAGAGGCACTGGTAAAATTCTGGAAGAAATCGCATTGTTACGACAATTAACCAATGAAGAATAAAATTCGTGGTGTTTTAATTCTTTCTTTTTTAGTCTTTATCTCTTTTTATTATGGAGGTTCGATTAAAAAAAATGTTTTATTCATTAACGATATTATCATCACAACATATTATGATGTAAAAGATTATATGAGCGAGAGTATAAGCGAGCATTTTAATCAAGTTGATCAAATTCGCGCCCTAAAAGCACAAAACAAACAGCTTGAAGAAGCTACTGCTTTGATCTCAACCTTTGCTAATCAACTCAATTTGCTTTTAGAAGATAAAAACTCCACTCAATACCTTCCAAAAGTTTCTTTAGTTAAAGCTATTTCTTATGCACAAATAAGCGATTATAATAGACTTTGGCTTTCCACAACCCATTTTAATGGAACTCAAAATAGAGGATTGATCTATCAAGGCTACACAGCTGGTATTGCCATACTTAAAAATGATCGTCCTATGGCTTTACTTCAAAGTGATGAACAATGTGCTTTTTCAGTATATATAGGCAAAGACAAAATTCCAGGTGTGTTACAAGGCAATGGCAATAAAGTTATCGTTAAATTTATACCAAAATGGCAAAGCATTCACATAGGCGATGAGGTTTTAACAAGCGGATTAGATAATATCTTTTTTAGCGGTGTGCCTGTGGGTAAAATCACAAAAATTGATGATAGCGATATGTATCAAAGCGCTGAGATAGAACCTTTTGTCAAGGTTAATATCCCAGCTTATATGTATATGGTAGAAAGATTTTAACTTAGAGTTTGAAAATTTCTATTTCTTTTTGCAAGTGTTCAGCGATATTTTTAAGCTCCTCAGCTGCTTTTTTATTTTCGATAATGGTATTTTTGGTTTGAATTGAGATATCCGCACATGAAGTAACTTGCTTTTCTATCTCTTCCATAAGTTTGATTTGCTCATTGACTTCTTGATTGACTTCTCTTGCTTTTATGAGACTATCGCTAGCTTGTTTTGCGATTAAGTCCATAGAATCACGCATTTCATCACTTAAGTTTTTACCTTGAGTGATGAGAGGGATTGATTCTTGTATGGCTGTAGCTGTAGCAACGGTTTCTTCTTGAATTTTTTGGTTGATGATAGTGATCTGTCCGGTAGCTGCACCTGTTCTTTCAGCAAGCTTTCTAATCTCATCAGCAACCACAGCAAAACCCCGCCCTACTTCGCCAGCTCTTGCAGCTTCTATAGCAGCATTTAAAGCTAAGAGATTGGTTTGATCTGTGATTTCGCTGATAAGTTCTGTACTTTGTCCTATATTTTGAGCATGTTCGTTTAAGAAACTGATTTGCTCTGACATCTTACCTGAGTTTTGAGCCACATTTTCCATTTGTTCAGCTGTTTCTTGAGCTGCTGTTTTGTTTTCTTGACAAATTTGAGTTGTATTTTTAGAGTTTTGTTCGGTTTCATCAGCTATTTTTTGGATATTATAAGTTTTTTGCACAAGTGCGTGTATGCCTTGTGCTGATTTGTTTGACAAATCGCCTTGCTCATTTGTGGCTTTTTCGGTATTTTCAAATATATCATTAACAAGCTCAACTTTTTTATTGATCTCATTTGAAAGGGTGGCGATTTTTTGCACTATATTTTTAAGCTGATTTTGCATTTTGCTCGCCGTATGTAGTATGCTTGCTTCGTATTTGGTTTGAATTTGAAGCCTTAAATTTCCTTGTGCAACTTCATTAATGATACGATTTACTTCAGCTGGTTCTCCACCTACAACCTTTTTGATATAACGAGCACTATAACTTGCTACGATAATTGAGATGATAAGGGCGATTAAAATAATAGCGATCATAATCGGCACAAAAGCTTGAGAATCAGCGATAGCTTGATTTGTTAAATTTGAGTTTGCAAGCTCTTCATGATCGATGAGAGTGTTAATGCGTGCAAGCCAAGTGATAAACTGCGGACGAGCTTGATCTAAAATCATCGCTTTGGCTTGTTCTGTATTACCTTGTTTTAAGTTTTGCAAGATCATTGTGTAAGTTTGCAAGGTTGCATTTTTGATCTCTTCTATATCTTGATACATTTTTGTTTCAGTTTCATCGAGTAATTTTTTACTAAAAAGTTCCGCGAAATTAGCTTCAGCTTTATTATAATCATCTTCAAGCTTTTTAATCATATTTAAAGTGTTTTGAAGATCTTGTTCATCTGTAATTAAAGCTGCATCACGAATTAAAATCGATCGATCATGCACAGAGCCTCTAAAATTAATCGCTTGTCTTGAAATCACCCCATTGACATAGGTTGCACGAGTAAGCATAGAGTTAAGCTCTTTAACCTTATATATAGAAAAGATAGAGGTTATAATCATAATAACAACAATACAAGCAAAACCCATATAAAGTTTAGCCGAAATTCCTAGCTTCATTATCAATGCTCCTTTTGATTAACTAAGATTTGATTTACAATTTATAACGAATTTGTATTAAATTCTATCACATTTTCATACAATTATAATAAAAAATTATAAATAATTTCCAAATTTTTATACTAAATTCATACTAAAAAAGTATGATCAAAACCTTTAAATTTGAGAACATAATTTTTGCTTATGGGCTATATATTGTGTGTTTGATCGTGTAAGAGCTGGTAAAAACGCATAACCGCTGAGTGTATCGATGAGTATGCAAATACTTTGAGTTTGATTGATAAGCTTGATAATGCAGTATTTGTTTTTGTGTATAAGAAGCTTATCAAAGGCTTGATTTGCTCCCCTTAAAGGTGAATAAAGTCTGCCAAATTCATCAAAAACCACACGAGTGCTACCAGCACAAGCGTCTTTAAATTCCACCCTTAAAATGCCAAAAGTTTTTTGGATATTAAACCTCTGACTTGCCCTTTCATCTTGGGCGCTAATCACTCCACTTTGCCCTGAATTCATCAGCTTTTTTGGATTAAAAAGATCAACAGCGATTTCTCTGTCTATATTGACATTGATTTTACCGATATTTGCATTTCCATCGCCATTTTTATCCAAAAATAAAGTATAAGTTTGCTCGTTATTTGTTGCGCTTTTTGATCGGATAAAATACAGCTGCCACCTTGCCTTAAACCATTCATCTTTTGTAGCAACGCTTAGTTTTTCATCTCTAAAACTTTCTTGCATTAAGGCTAAAGCTCTTGCGTAGTGCAAATCATTTACAATTTGCTTTGCACCTAGATAAATTTTATTTTCATTGCTTGGATAAAATTGAGCTAAAGAAATAATCAACGCAAGGATAATCAACACAAAAACACTCTCAAGCAAAGAAAAAGCATACTTCACTTTTGTTTTATCCTTTCAAGCCTGTAGTATTCTTGCAAGCTCGCAATTTGCACTTTAATATTTGAATTTTTAGCACTATCTAGCTTGATTAAACGATAAGTTTTACTTGAATCAATGCCATAAAATTTGAGTCTTAAGGCTAAATTTTCATTTGTTTTTACACCTTTTATACCCATTTCATTAAGCTTTAAAGCAAGCTCTTTAACGCCGTGATAATTATATGCAAAATGCTTTTTGGGATTTGAAATAAAAGCATACAAAAAAGTATTAAAAACTATAGCCGCGTAGCATAAAATTAAAAAAATAAGCGAACATTGTATAAAAATATCATATTTTACGCGTAAATTTGGCAAACGAACGCGATAAGACTGCATTAAAGTGCGGATAAGCAAAGGTGTAGAGATCACACAAAAAGGTAAAAAATCTTCCAAATAAAGCTTTTGTCTTATCGAAACTAAGCAACAAAATACAAAAGTTGTAGCCATAACAAACCACAACAAAGGCTTTTTATCACTCAAAGCAATACGATAAATCACATAGAAAAAATACACAAAAACCAAAGGCGAAAAACACGCCGCAAAAATCCCCAAGGTATCTAAAAAATAAGTCTTAGGCTTACCACCAGTATCAAAACCATAAAAGCTTAAACATAAACCAAAAAGGATTAAGGTTACACTCCAAAGTAAGGCATCTTTTTTATAAAAACCAAAGAAAAAAAGTGCAAGATACAAGATCATCACCGAAGGATCGACAAAAAAAGCCAAACACAAAAGAACATAAAAGCTGTATTTTTTCTCATATTCATAGGCGCACAAGATCAATAAGCTCATCAATATCACTAAAGAAGCTTGATTGACAAGCAAAGCACTAGCAACACTACCGGGCAAAAGCACAAATAAAATAAGCGAAAACAAAGCATCTTTTGGTGTTTTTGTGATCTTTAAAGCAAGCAAATACAAAAGGATACACGATAAAACATGCAAGATCAAAAGGGGCAAACGAAGAGCAAGATCATTTTGTCCAAACACAAAAGTAGAAGCATGCGTAAGATAGTAAAGCAAATTTGTATGTGTAAAATATATCTTTGCTTCATCAATGCCTATGCTTAGTGTGCTTGAACCATAAAGCAAAGCAAGCAAATCAAAGATCAAAACCAAGGCGACTATCTTTTTCATCACACTCCTTTTGAGTTGATTTATAGCATATTAGAGCTTAAAAAAAGATTGTGATGAGGTTAGCAATTATAGCTTAAAGCTTGAAAGCTTAAGCGAGCTTAAAGCTTTTGAAGACTATAATTTCAGTCTTTAGATACTTACAATTTTTCGCTAAATATTTTGGGATTTTAAGGAGTAAAGAAATGGGTTCAAATAAGTCTCTTGGTGTGGCTTCCAAACTGACGATATGGGTTGGAGCTTTAATCGTTTTAGTTTTGGGTGTAGCAAGTATGGTAAGCTACTTTGATGCTAGAAATAAAACTTTTGAATTGCTTAGAGAAAACCAATTTCAAGTTGTTGAAGGCGTATTATCAACTTTTAATTCATATGACTCACAAAAAAGAAAAGTTATAGAAATTTTAGCTCAAGAAGTAGCTAAGAGTGAAATTACAGAGGAAGATTTTATCGCTTTTACGGCAGCTTTTAAAGAAGCAAATGGCTTTGATTTGGTATATATAGCTCTTGAAAGTAATGGCAAAAATTATCAATCAAATGGACAAATTCTTGATCTTTCAGTAGGCTATGATACAAAAAACCGCCCTTGGTATGTAAAAGCCAAACAAGAAGGTAAATTAATCGTTACTGAGCCTTATAAATCAATCGATAATGGACAAACCTCGCTTACTTTTGCCATGCCTTTTTATGATCAAGCTGGAAATTTAAAAGGCGTTGTTGGGGGCGATTATAGTATTAATAAATACTCTCAAGACATACTCTCTTCAGTATCAAGCGCAAATTCTTATGTTGGAGTATATGATAAAATAAGTGAAAACATCATCTTTCATCAAGATAAAGATAAAGTTTTAACCAAAAATAAACTCTCTCAAACGATTTTTGATTCAATCAAAGCAGAACCTTATTTGCTAGAAGATGATGAAATATTTTTTGCAAAAGATGATGAGGGTGTAGAACAAGCCATTATGTGTACTCCAAGCCTTGCAAATCCAAATTACTTCTTCTGTTCTGTTATGCAAGCTAGCATTTATTCAAGCTATTCAAATCAAATTCTTTTAAAGCAAGTAGCGGCTGGATCGATTTTTATCATCATTGCACTTGTAGTAGTTAGATTTTTAATCAGCAGAAGCTTATTTCCACTTCGTGCTATTCAAAATGCTTTAAATTCTTTCTTTGATTTTCTTAACTATAAAACAAAAGATATTGCCATGATTAATATTAAGGGCAATGATGAATTTGGACAAATTTCAAAGGTTATTAATGAAAATATCTCACAAACAAAAAAAGGCTTAGAACAAGACTCTCAAGCCGTCCAACAATCAGTGCAAACCGTGCATATAGTAGAAGAAGGTGATTTAAGTGCAAGAATCACAGCTAGCCCTAAAAATCCTCAACTCATAGAACTTAAAAATGTATTAAATCGCTTACTTGATGTCTTACAACACAGAGTG
>NZ_NXLK01000007.1:0-71741 GCF_005406235.1 Campylobacter sp. MIT 12-5580 | reverse complement strand
AGATGAGGATAAAGTTAATAAAAACTTATTTGTTAATAAAAGTTTATCTTATACTGATATAGAAGCTGATATTGCTTGGGAGTTGAATTTGGGGTTGCCAAAAGGCTATAAGTTTATAATTATCACCGCTTCTTTTACTGCACATTCTGCTGTTATACGAAGCTTAAAAAAGTGCGATGTGCATATTATGAACGATCATGTCATTGATGATATAAAAAGGCATTTTATTTATGATTACACACAAAGCCTAGAAAATAAAGCTGCTGTAGCCATAAACATTACTTTATATAATGTTGCTCGTGGATTGTTAAATGCCCAAAGAATGCTTTCATTCACTCATCATGCAAGCCCTATTTTATGGATGGTGCGTGATCCTATATCAAGACTTAAATCAAGCCTAAACAATTCTTGGGCTAAGGCGAATTTAGCTTATACTTTTGATGAAAATAGTGATTTATCTGCTCTTGACAATAGACTTTATTTTCATATAGATATAAATAAGAATTTAAAAGAACGCATTAAAATTTCTTTAAGTATCAATACCCTTGCTTACGCACCATTATTTGAATATAGCCAAAAATTAGGTTTTTCTCACATTTCTTTTCTTGACTTTAAAGAACTTGATGAAAACAAACTTTTTGATACTTTTTCTGATCTTGCTCAAAAATTTGATTTTAATACGCCTCAAAACAAAGATGATTTTTCTCATACTACACATATTCAACTTTTTCATGGTATTTTACCTTTGCGTTATACAATAAAAAATACAGAAGTTCTCATCAGTGCTTATAAGCATGAAGGCATTGAGATAAGTGAGCTTTTAGGCTTAAAAAAAGATTTTTTTGAAAGAAAGATTCATATCTATACAAAAGAAGAAAATATAACCATCATAAAAAAAGAAAAAGCTTTATTTAAAGAACAAATTCAAAACTTTATCCTTGCTTTGAAAAACGTTATTGACTATACCAATGAAAATTTAAAAACAACAGAAAGAAAAATTATTGATTTAGCAAGCAAAGATCAAGAATTAAGACTTTTACTGAAAGAAGCTTTAGATAAAGAAGCTGATTTTATAAAACAAGCTCGCCCTGATATCATCGCTTCTTGGAAGTATTATAATGAATTTAAAAAAATGTGTGAGGAGTTGGATAATTAAACACTCTTTGTTTTGAAAAATTGCCGATATTTATCAAAAGCTTGATTTGCGCTAAACACACAAGGTATTTAACTGCAAATCAAGCTTTTTACTCTTTTTCTTTAAAATTTCTTTCTTTGCACATCAACGATGATTTCATTAGCGATATCATCTACTTTTTGAGAAAGATCATTGGTTTGATTCACTACTTCAAGACTTTCTTGCATCATTGTTTTTAAAGAAGCTATGCTATCATTGATGATATCAAGTCCTTGGGCTTGTTCTTTTACTGAATCAGACATTTCATTAACGCTTTGAGTGAGTATATTGATATTTACTTCGATTTCACTTAAGGATTTTCCTGTTCTCTCAGCCAAATTTCGCACCTCATCAGCTACCACCGCAAAGCCCCTGCCATGTTCGCCAGCTCTTGCAGCTTCAATAGCTGCATTAAGGGCTAAAAGATTGGTTTGTTCGGCTATATCTTTGATCACAACAACGATATTTTTAATATCTTCAGCCTTTAAGCTTGCCTCACCGGTCTTTTCGCTTGCACTATGCATAGATGAGCTGATTTGCTCTACGGCTGCAGCTGAATCTTCAAGCGAGTGCATTTGCGCTTTGTTTTCTTCGACAAGCTTAAGCATAAGTTCTTTAAGCTCATCAGATGAGCGAGCCAAATTATGTGCGAAATTTGATGAAGTGCTAAGCATATTTTTGATCTCTTTGCCTAAGATATTTGTAGTTACTTCAACATTTCCTTGAGCATTTTTAATCTCAGTTGTAAAATCCAAACTTTTGTATGCCTCAAATACCCGTTTGATTTCGTTCGTATCAGAGCCGATCTTTTCTTGCAAATCATCAAACAAGGTATTTAAAACATCTTTAAGCTTTGAAAGCTGAGGGTTTGAAGGAATTTTATCAAGCCTTGTTGTTAGGTTTCCATCTTCGATCTGCCTTGCTACTTCCATCACTTGAGCTACCATTGTTTTATCAGCATTTAAGTTATGAATAGTGTTTGTAACATTACTTTCAAGCATTTTGCACATATCGTGGAATTCGTCTTTACTTTTAGTTATTTTAATGCTAACACTATCGATTTTGTGGTTGATAAATTCAAAAAATGATTTCAAATTTTGAGAAATAGTCGCGATAGAACGAGCGATATTTATGTAAAAGCCTAGTGCAAAAGGAACAAGTATCAAAAAAAGTATTACAGAAACAGCAAAGGTAATCAAAAACGTATGATCAAGCCAATCGATAATATGAGCTGTTTCTTTATTTGCCTCATCTTGCAAGGTATCTGTATAAATTCCCGTTGAAATCCAAATTTCATCAGTATTTGGTATCATCACTGAATAGCTTGTTTTTTCAGCAATCACATTTGTGCCATCTGGCAAAGGCTTAGTAAAATAAAACTTCACAAAGCCACCTCCTGCTTTTGCTGCCTTATATAACTCATCAACATAAGCTATGCCATTAGCGTCTTTTGCTCCTGTTAAATCCTTACCAAGCAAGTCTTTACGCACCGGATGAGCTGCAACTTTGGTGCGTTGATATACGAAATAATACCCGCTTTTATCATCTTCATAACGAAAATTTTCAATCGCATCAGCGATGATTTGTATCTTTTCTTCTTCGCTTGAAACATTTTTAAGCAAATCTCCTATAGCTTGAGCCATAGAAAGATCAAGAAGCTTTACCTTTTCTTCGGTTTGGTGTTTAAACACTTCATAAGTTTGCTCTGTTAGAAAAGCGCCGGCTTTAGAATTATTATAATAAAATTGTGCGAAAATTACTGCAACGATGATGAAAATACCCATTCCTAAAATCGCCATTTTAGTTTTGATGTTAAAACGCATATATCCTCCTAGTCAATACTTGTGAAATTCACACTTATATTATAACAAAAAAATGAATTTCTTCCAACTTTAAAGTAAAATGATGCAGAAAATAAGATTATTTATTGCTTTTAAAAAGCTCTTCAAAACGTTTGTTTGCAAACTCTTCTATATCTTTACAAAGAATTTGATAATTTTTCATAAGCTCTAACGCCCTTGGAGTAAGCTTTGTGCCTGATTCTTTGCTACGTCCTTGTTTGGTGATGACAAGTTCTTCTTCTGTATTTTTTTGCAAGGCTTGAAGGTGTGTCCATGCCTTTTTGTAATTGATCCCCATAAGTTTTGAGGCTTTAAGTATGCTTCCGCTTTGCTCTATAAACTCTAAAAGTTCGCTTTTACCCTTACCAAACAAAAGCTCATTATCAGCATTTTCTATCCAAGTCTTTGTTTTTACGATCAGCTTATCTTTTTTTTCTTTCATCTTCATCAACCAACTTTTTGCAAAATGTGCTTATTATAACTCAATTTACATAATAAAAATTATAAATTCTTTTATTTACAAATCATTCATAAATTTTATAATTTTTAAGTTTTTTTATCTTTATTTGTAGTAATTTATATTATACTTAAGGCGTTTAAATTTTTTATCATAAAAATTTCAAAGGATAGCAATGGCTAAAAAACTGACCCAAAAAGCGATAGCAAGGCAAAATAAAATCAAAGCTGTAGCTTTAGAATGCTTTTTAGAAAAAGGTTATGAAGATACAAGTTTAAATGAGATTATCAAAAAAAGTGGGGGTTCTTTTTCGAGCATTTATACTTATTTTGAGAGCAAAGAAGGCTTGCTTTTGGAAGTTTTAAGCGATGAGATTAAAAGGCATTTTGATTTTTTTAAAAATTTAGAAAATGACACTGCTACGGATTTAAGAGATTTTTTACTTCATTTTTCACAAATTTTTTTAAAAAAATTTAATGATTATACGACTATAGCATTAGCAAGGATTATCCATTCTCAAATTTATAATCTTCAAGGTATGATGAAAGAGTGGTTTAAAGTCAATCAAGACTTTTTTGCTGATACCATAGTCATCAAACGTTTTAAAAGAGAGAAAAATCCTTATCTTAAAGAAAATGCTGAGCAACTTGGCACACTTTTTTGCACCTTAATTAAAGCACCATTTGAAAGTTGTGTATTTGGCAACACCACTATGAGCGAGCAAGAACAACAAAAACATATTGAATTTTGTGTGGATTTTTTCTTAAAAAAACTCGTGTAATATTTAACCTCATTTACCAAAATTTGTTTATAATTTTAATTTGCTATTTTGTAATAAAAATTACACAAAAATAATATCGACAAAAACTGATTTTATAAAGGAAAATACATGAAGATTACAACAATACGAGTATTTCTAGCTTTAGGTTTGGCTTTGATTTGGCTAGGTTGTAGCGGAGAAAAGCCACAGCAACAAAGTATGCCTCCTATGCCGGTGCAAACTATGCTAGCTTTAGGCGAGGATATTAGCACAAGTTATTCTTATCCAGCCAAGCTTGTAAGCGAAGAAGATGTGGTGTTAAAGCCAAAGGTAAGCGGTGCGATCACTCAAAAGCTGTTTAAGGCTGGTGATAGAGTTAAAAAAGATCAAGTACTTTTTATCATCGAACAAGACAAATATCAAGCTGCCAATGAAATCGCTAAAGGCGAATGGCTCGTTGCTAGAGCAAATTTTTACAACGCCCAACAAGAACATGAAAGAAATGAAGCCTTAATCGCTAAACAAGCTATTTCTAAAAAAGAATACGATACTTCTTTAGCCACTTTTAGAAGCGCAACAGCAAATTTAGAAGCTGCAGCAGCAAGTTATAAAAGTGCTCAAATTGATCTAAATTATTCTAGCGTTTCAGCTCCGTTTGATGGCGTAGTGGGTGATGCTTTAGTTAATGTTGGCGAATATGTTAATGCCACTGCAAGCGAACTTGTAAGACTTACAAATTTAAATCCAATCTATGCTGATTTTTATATCTCGGATAAAGATAAAATGAAGCTTGATCAAAGCTTAAGTAATAACACTCTTGAATTTGCAAATCCAGAAGCAAATATCACTATATTAGGACAAAATTTCAAAGGCAAGGTGTATTTTATCTCTTCGGTGATTGAAAATAGCAGTGCAAATGTCAAAGCAAAAGCGATCTTTGATAATAACGAAAGCAAACTTATACCCGGCACCATCACAACCATTTCTATGAATGGCTTTTTGCAAAAAAAGGCGTATAAAATTCCACAAATTGCCGTTATGCAAGATCAAAGAGAGGCTTTTGTTTATACTATAGAAAATGGAAAAGTGAAAAAAACACCGATTAAAATAGCCTATCAAGATAATCAATTTGTTATCGCTTCGAGTGGTTTAAAAGACGGCGATAAAATCATCTTGGATAATTTCAAGAAAATTTCAGTAGGCTCAAGCGTGCAAGAGGCTGGGAGTAGATAATGTTTTCTAAATTCTTTATCGAACGACCTGTATTTGCTTCAGTTGTAGCAATCATCATCTCATTAGCTGGGGCTGTGAGTATGTATTTTTTGCCTATAGAGCAATACCCAAGCCTTACTCCGCCAACCGTTAGCGTAAGTGCAACCTATACAGGAGCAGATGCTAAAACTATAGCCGAAGTTATCGCTACACCTATAGAAGATGCGATTAATGGGGTTGAAAATATGATTTATGTAGAATCAACCTCATCATCAGCTGGTATGATGAGACTTACAGCGTATTTTGAGATCGGCACTGATCCTGATCAAGCAACCATTGATGTAAATAACAGAATTTCAGCTGCTACTGCAAAGCTTCCTGAAAGCGTACGTCGTTTGGGTGTAACCGTAAGAAAAGCTTCATCATCTATGCTTGAAGTTATTACGATAAACTCAAACGATGGCTCGATGGATGCAACTGAAATTTATAATTATATCATCGTAAATGTCTTAGATGATATAAAAAGAGTTAAAGGTGTGGGCGATGCTACGGCTATTGGGAATAAAAACTATTCAATGCGTATTTGGCTCAAACCGGATTTGTTGAATAAATTTGGCATAACAGCCACGGAAGTTATCGCGGCGATAAACGATCAAAACGAACAATACGCTACTGGCAAGATAGGCGAAGAGCCGGTTGCTGAAAAATCGCCTTTTGTGTATTCTATCACTATGCAAGGAAGGCTTAAAACACCAGCTGAATTTGAAAATATCACCTTAAGAGCAAATGAAGACGGCTCTTTTATCCGTATTAAAGATGTCGCTGATGTTGAGATAGGCTCTCAGCAATACTCTTCTCAAGGGCGTTTAAATGGCAATGATGCTGTGCCTATTATGATTAACCTACAATCTGGAGCAAATGCTGTAGAAACAGCCAAACTCGTCGCAGCTAAAATGGAAGAGCTTTCTAAAAGTTTTCCTCAAGGCTTACAATACAGCGTTCCTTATGATACAACAACCTTTGTGAATGCTTCTATCTATGAGGTGAGCAAAACCTTTGTCGAAGCTTTTATTTTGGTTATTTTGATCATGTATTTATTCCTTAAGAATTTCAGATCAACCTTTATCCCTATGGTTGCCATTCCAGTTTCTTTGCTTGGAACCTTTGCTGGGCTTTATGTGTTGGGCTTTTCTATAAATTTACTCACACTTTTTGCTCTGATCTTGGCTATTGGTATAGTGGTTGATGATGCTATTATCGTGGTTGAAAATATAGACAGAATCATACATGAAGATAAAGATATCAGTATAAAAGATGCTGCCATTGAATCTATGAAAGAGATTACTTCTCCGGTTATTTCTATCGT
This sequence comes from Campylobacter sp. MIT 12-5580, assembly GCF_005406235.1. NCBI lineage: Bacteria > Pseudomonadati > Campylobacterota > Epsilonproteobacteria > Campylobacterales > Campylobacteraceae > Campylobacter > Campylobacter sp. MIT 12-5580. The sequence goes on along the minus strand of NZ_NXLK01000007.1, from coordinate 64,931 downwards.
TTTGGTGCTTTGTGCGGTGTTTATCCCAGTTTCTTTTATGGGCGGTTTTACCGGACAAATTCAAAGACAATTTGCCCTTACTCTAGCCATCTCAGTAGCAATTTCTGGCTTTGTAGCTTTAACGCTTACACCTTCAATGTGTGCTTTATTTTTAAAACGCAATATGGGCGAGCCTTTCAAGATAGTGCAAAAATTCAATGACTTTTTTGACTATTCGACACGAATTTTTACTGCTTGTGTGGCATTTATACTCAAAAAAGCATGGCTTTTTGTGGCACTTTTTGTGGGAATGATTTTGCTTACTCTTGGACTATATAGTATCGTGCCAAAATCACTAGTGCCTGCTGAAGATCAAGGCATTATGATCGCCATTACAAATTTACCACCTGCTTCAGCCTTACATAGAACGGTTGATTATATTGATGATTTAAGTAAAGATTTTAATGCAAACTCTGATATTCAAAGCAATATGTCTATGATCGGTTTTGATCTTTTCACAAGCTCTTTGAAAGAAAATGCTGGCGTGTCCTTTGTGATTATGAAGGATTGGAGTGAAAGAGATATTACCTCAGCACAGCTTTCAGGCTATTATAATCAAAAATATTTTATGAATCCAGTTGGACAAACTTTCTTTGTCAATCCACCACCTATTCAAGGACTAAGCTTAACAGGTGGCTTTGATATGTATGTGCAAAATAGAAGCGGAAAAAGCTATGAAGAAATTCAAAAAGATGTAAATATGCTTGTTGCAGAGGCTCGCAAAAGACCGGATTTGCAAAATGTGCGAACTACACTTGATACAAACTTTCCGCAGTTTAAAGCCGAGATTGATAGAGATAAGCTTAAATTCTACAATCTTACTATGAGTGATGTTTTTGGCACACTTGCAGCAACGGTTGGAAGCTATTATGTCAATGATTTTTCTATGCTTGGTAAAACTTTTCAAGTCAATGTTAGGGCTTTAGGGGATTTTAGAAATACTCAAGAAGCACTTAAAAATATCTTTGTGCGTTCTTCAACCGGAGCAATGGTATCTTTAGACTCTGTGCTTACACTTCAAAGAAGTATAGGACCTGATGATGTTAAACGTTTTAACCTCTTCCCAGCCGCACAAGTGCAAGGCGATCCAGCACCCGGCTTTACCTCAGGACAAGCTATACAAGCTATCAGCGAGGTAGCAGCTCAAACTTTGGGTGATGATTATACCATAGCTTGGAGTGGTTCGGCATATCAAGAAGTAAGCAGTTCAAATTCTGGACTTATTTCTATGAGTTTTGGGCTTATATTTGTGTTCTTAATCCTTGCTGCTCAGTATGAAAGATGGCTTATGCCTCTAGCTGTTGTTACGGCTGTGCCATTTGCTGTATTTGGCTCCTTGCTTTTTGTGTGGCTTAGAGGCTTTGTAAATCCGGCTGTAAGCAATGACATATATTTTCAAACCGGACTTTTGCTCCTCATAGGGCTTTCAGCAAAAAATGCGATCTTAATCGTTGAATTTGCTATGGAAACACACCTTAAACAAGGTAAAAGTATATTTGACTCTGCGGTTGAGGCAGCAAAACTGAGATTTCGCCCAATTTGTATGACTTCTCTTGCATTTTGTTTGGGAATTTTGCCTTTGGCTCTTGCTTCAGGAGCTGGAAGTGCGAGCAGACATTCACTAGGCACAGGACTTTTAGGCGGAATGATCGCTGCTTCAACACTAGCACTTTTATTTGTGCCTTTGTTCTTTTACTTGCTTGAAAGCTTTAATGTTTGGCTTGATAGAAAGAGAGGAAAAACTCATGCGTAATTTTATATCTCTTGCAACTTGCCTTGTGCTGGCGGGTTGTTCTTTAAAGCCTTTTTATGAAGCTCCTCAAGCTCGTTTTAATGCAAGTGCAAATATGCTTGAATGTATGGAAGATCAAGGGTTAAAATGTAGCCAAAACGCAAACAATCAAGTGCGTTTTGATAAGCAATGGTGGAGACTTTTTAACGATGTTAAACTTAATGAACTTGTCGAAAAAGCCCTTGCAAATAACACGGATTTAAGAATTTCTTTTCTTCGCTTTGAACAAGCGGCGCAAACTTTAGGTATTGATAGAAGCGATTTGTTTCCAAAACTTGACGCAAGTGCTGGTGTAACGCGTTCAAGCACAGGTAAAAATGCGAATTCTTTTGGTGCAAGACAGACTGGAAATAACTTTAATATGGGCTTAAATTTAAGCTATGAACTTGATTTGTGGGGCAAATACAGAGATGGGTATTTTGCCGCAAGTAAAGCTTATGAAGCTTCAGCATATGATTTTGAAACAGCAAGACTTAGCCTTGTTTCAAATGTTGTTAAGCTTTATTTTAACGCTATAAATTTGACAAATCAGGTGCAGATTTTAGAAGAAGGCGTGCAAGATTATACAACAAGTTATGAGCTAAGAAATGAGCAATTTAAAGTCGGAGCTATCGGTGAATATGAGCTTTTAAGCTTTAAAGCCCAGCTTGAAAGTGCAAGGGCTCAACTTGTCAGTGCCAAAGCAAACAAAGATAATAATGACAAAGCTTTAATGATACTTGTTTCAGCAAATCTTGATGATATTTTATACGCAACTTCAACGCAAAATAAAATCGAAAATTTCAAAGTTGAGCTTCCTCAAGGCATAAGTAGCGAAATTTTGCTGCAAAGACCAGATATTCAAGCAGCTTTAGCCAGACTTGAGCAAAGAAACTATCTTGTAGGCGTTGCAAGAACAGCATTTTTGCCAAACATTTCTTTAACCGGACTTTTAGGATTTCAAAGCACACAGCTTAATAATCTTGTCGAAAATCCTAGTGTAACTTGGAATGGTGGGGCAAGTGCTTTGATGCCGATTTTCCATTGGGGTGAGATTAATGCAAATGTAAATTTAGCCAAGCTTTCCAAAGATGAAGCTTTTTTAAACTATGAAAGCACCTTAAAAACGGCTTTTGGAGAGGTAAGAACAGCTCTTGTTGAAAGACAAAGTGCTTTTATGAATGAGAAAAATTATGCTGATTTACTCACTTCTCAAGAAAAAATCTTTGAGCTTTCTCAAATTCGCTATGATAATGGCAGCATTTCGCTTAACGATCTTTTAAGTGCTAGGAGCAATTATCTTAATGCCAAATTAAGCTATGAAAACTCCGTTTATACGCTTTTAAGCTCGGTTGTTGATGTGATAAAAGCCTTTGGCGGAGGTTTTAATGCCACAGATAATTACGAACGCAACCTTGAAGATAGTGCTACAAAACTTGATATGTCTTTTAGAGAGTAAATTTACTCTCTAAAATCTATACCCTAAGCCAAGAAGTAAAAACTGAAATTGCTCATCATAAAAGTTGATATTATTTTCTCTTAATTCAAAGCCATAATTTGCAAAAGCATAAGCTTTTTTATAGCTTAAAATTCCTAATTTTACAAGATTAAAATTTGCTTTTATATTGTGTGCTTTTTGCGTCTCATTAAAAATCACATTGTGTTTTAAAGCCTTAAGATAAGAATAACCAAAGCTTGGAGTAAAAATATAGCTTTGAGATAAAGGAATTTTAGCTTGCAAATTAAAGCCATATCTTTGAAACGCCGTAGCCCTACCCTCAGCATCATTATAATCATAATGCAAATTTACACTTAAAAGGCTGTAATTATAAGCAAACTCAAATTGATGAAACTTACCCGTTCGTTTTAAGCTTTTTAAGGCTATTGCGTCATTTTTAAAATCATTGTTTGCAAATATATAACTTAGCGAGGCATTTGATTGTTCGTTAAATTTATAATTTTGAGAAAGCTTAAAACCAAGCCTTTGAACATTAATCTCATCTCTATAAGAAAGCAAGTAAGGATTTGCATACGCTTTTTCACGCAAAGAGCTTAAAAACTCAAAACTTGTTTTATAATCATTAAGATAACTCAGCTCATAGCCCAAAGAAATTCCGCTTAAGTCCCTACCACTAAAGCTTTTGAGATAAACTTTATCATCGCTTAAGAAATTTTTATACGCAAGCTCAGCATTGACAAAAAATGCTGCTCTTGTATCTTTGTGTTTGTCACTATATGAAGCTAAAAAACTTTGATCTGCCCAAGTTGATATCCTACTTTCAATAGACCTTATACCTGTGCCTATTGAGAGATTGGCACTGAAATTTTCATTTGCATACAAAAAAGCACTCGCAAGAAAAATACAGCTTGTGATTTTTTTCAAGGTTGTATCCTTAGTCGTTTAAATTCGTATTTTTGCATTTTTCACAAAAAAATGCTTTGAATTGTAATTCAAATTACCTTAAAGCGAGCTAAAAATCTTTACTTAAATCCTTATCCATATCTATATCATAAGCCTTATAAATTCGTGGTAAAAGCTTGCGAATAGCATAATCATAACGATGAAAAAGCTTGTGAAAATCCCTTAAATTTGCATCATCTAATTTTTCAAAATCAAAAATATTTAAACCTTCTTTTTTTGGAATTTTTGCATCAAAAAAGGCGTAAAATTCCTTCCTTTGCTTAAAAAGCTCGTTTAAATCAGCGATGATTTGTTCTTTGTTCATTTGTTATCCTTTTTTAAATTTAAAACACTCTTACTATCATCACCACTAGTATAGCAAGCATAAAAAGCGTTGGGATTTCATTGTATGCACGAAAAAAACGCCCACTTCTTTGACAGCGATCATTTTGAAGCTGTCTTAAAAAACGCCAATTATCAAAATGATATACAAGCAAAAGCAAAGCTAAAGTAAGTTTAGCGTGGATATGTGGCTGTTTCATCAAAATGGGATTTGCGGCAAGCATTAAAAAAGCTGTAAGTAAAGTAACAATCATCGCTGGCATAGCTATGCCTTTGAAAAGCTTGCGTTCTTGCACTTTTACTACGCTGACAAAACCGGTATTATCCTTATGCTCGCTATGATATACAAACAAACGAGGTAGATAAAATAAAGCCGCCATCCACGAGATAAAGCCAGCATAATGCAAAGCCTTCACCCAAAGATAATGTTGTGAGATAAATTCAAGCATTATTTTTCCTTAAAATCAAAATTTAAACCCTCATTATATCAAAAAAAGAATGAATTCAGCACAAAGAAGGTTAAAAGCTAAATTTTAAGTGGAATTTAAACTTTTAAAAATACCAATATAAGAAAAATTAAGCCTGTGCTTTTTTAACTTTAAAAAATAATTCTTTAATGATAATCAAAGCTACGCCAATATTAATCATCACATCAGCGACATTAAACACAGCAAATTCAAACCATTTGTGCCAAAAAAACATATCTACCACACCCACATGCACAAAGCGATCAAGTAAATTTGAACTTCCAGCCGCTAAAATCATCGCAAAGGCTATAAAATGTTCTTTTAAAAAGCTTTTTTGCCAAAGCAAATATCCACTTAAAACAAGGAGTAAAAAAAGGTGTAGGTATTTTAAGTAGCCCTTTAAAAAGCTTAGCATTGAAAAAGCCACGCCATCATTATACACTAAAACCAAATCCATATACTCGCTTTTAAAAGCAGTGTTAAAATTTGGCATTTTATTGATGCCTAGATACTCAATAGCTAAAAATTTACTCAGCTGATCAAGTGCAAAAACAGCGATAAAGATGAGTATGAAAAGCCAAATTTTCTTAGGCATTCAAGGCTTTCTTAAAAAACTCCACTACATTTTTCATCTCTTTTTCAAGCACACTGGCATTTTTGCCTTCTATAAGCAAACGGATAAGATTTTCTGTGCCTGAGTATCTAAATAAACTATTTAAACCCTTATCCTGCAAGCTTTTTTCAAGCTCTTTTAAGCCTTTAAGCTTGCTTAAGTCTTTTTTCTCGCTGATTTTAAGATTGACAAGTTTTTGCGGGTAAGGCTTGATTTGATTTAAAATCGCACTTGCTTTTTTATCTTTTGAGAGCATTAAAGCACTAAATTGAAGTGCCGCGATAAGCCCATCTCCTGTTTTTGCATAATCAGTAAAGACTATATGCCCACTTTGCTCGCCTCCAAAATTACCTCCAAGCTCCTTAAGTTTTTCAAGCACAAACTTATCGCCAACCCCACAAGTTGCAAAGTCAATTTTATGCTTGTTTAAAAACTCTTTTAAAGCCCCATTACTCATTATAGTAGCAACTACAGCTGAGTTTAGCTTGCCTTGCTCTTTCAAAAAAAGCGCTAAAACTCCAAGCAAACTATCGCCATTTGCCACCTCGCCCTTTTCATCAACCACCACAAGCCTATCAGCGTCCCCATCAAAAGCAAAACCCACATCAGCACGCAACTTTTTTACCTCTAAAGCTAAATTTGCAGGGTGAAGCGCACCGCAGTTTTCGTTGATATTAAGCCCATTTGGCTTATCATTAAGCACTATAACTTCAGCACCAAGCTCTTTAAAGATAGTAGGAGCGACTTTATAAGCTGCACCATTTGCCACATCTAAAACTACTCTTAAGTTTTTAAGCGTTAAATTCTTTGGAAAAGAATTTTTTATGCTGACTATATAACGTCCTATAACATCATCAATCCTCTTGCTTTGTCCTATGTAAGCGTCTTGATTTTTAGCATTTTGTATAAGCTTATCATCAAAATAAATCTTTTCAATCTGTCTTTCAGCCTCTTCACTAAGCTTATTACCATGCGTATCAAAGAATTTAATGCCATTATCATAATAAGGATTATGAGAGGCTGAGATCATAATACCCGCATCACAACGCATATCCTCAGTTAAAAAAGCAATGGCAGGTGTTGGCATAGGTCCTATTTGAATAACATTATAGCCTATAGAAGTAAGCCCTGAAACTATGGCATTTTCGATCATATAGCCACTTCGGCGTGTGTCTTTACCAACTAGGATATTATTTGTTATAGCCTGATCCTTAAAATAAATCCCAGCAGCCATTGCAAGTCGCATAGCTAAAAAGCTATCCAAAAACTCACCAGCCTTACCACGCACGCCATCAGTTCCAAAAAGTTTCATCATTTATCCTTAAATTTAGCTTTAAAAACAAAGATTATAACAAATTAGCCTAAAAGATGAATAAACAAAAATATAAAATCTTGGGCGTAAAAAGCAATTTGCCTAAAATAAGCTATGGGTTTTCAAACAAAAACTAAAACAATATATATTTTTGTGAAAAAATCCAAAACAAGCTATGAAATGGTGAGCAAAGGACTCTTTATAACAAAGATAGCAAATTTTCTTTTATTATTTATCCTTTTGAAGTTCATAGAGTTTAGCATAACGAAAAAATGCTCCTAAAGCATTAAGCAAGGCGACTATAAAACCTTTGTAGCCGTATTTGAAACCAGATCGTAAAAAATAGTCTTTAAAAAATACCAAATGAAAACGACAAAATGCCGCGAAAAAGCTTGTTTTCTTACCATTTTTGAATTTTTCTTGGGCTGAATAGCTGGTGTAGGTGTTCATTTTATGGATTATGCCTTGCATATCTTTAAAAGCGTAATGCTTAAAGCCATTTTTGAATTTGATCTTTTGTGAATTTGTGGGTATTAGCACGCTTTCATGCACAAAATTATCATTAAAGTGAGTAAAGTTTTTGTTAAACACACGCCAAACAAAATCTGGATACCAGCCACAAGCCTTGATCCACTCGCCTCTATAAAGATTTTTGCGTGGTAAAGCGATGATGGAATTTGAAGCAAGCTCAAGAGCTTTTAACTCTTCTAAAGCCTCTTTTTCAAGCACTTCATCAGAGTCAATACTTAAAATCCACTCGTTTTTTGCATAGCTTAGGGCTAAATTTTTAAGCTTGCCAAAGCCTATAAATTTACTGCTGTAAATGTGTAATTTTTGATAAGTTTGATTAAAGTTTTTAGCGATGTTTAGGGTATCATCATTACTTTCATTGTCAAGTAAAATAATCTCACCAAACTCACTGAGCGAATTTAAGCATTCTAAAATTGTATCTTGAGCATTTTTTACTAAGATACAAACGCTGATTTTTTGCGTATCCATATCCACCTTTTAAGATAAAATGAAGTTTGATTATACAATGAATTTGTGAAATTTAAAATATTTTCTTTCAAAAATTCAATACAAAGAACTTGCTAAAACAAGGATAAAATGAAACAATTTATACAAATTTTCTTCACCTTATAATAAACGCAAGCCTAAAATACAATACCTCTCATACTATACAAACTTTAATACGATAAGAAATTTCTTATCTTAGCTGCTCAAGTCTTTCTTTTTTTGTGCCTATTTCAGTGATTTGCACGCCAAAATTCCCATCCACGATGACAACTTCTCCATACGCCACTCTTTTATCGCCGATGAGAATTTCTAAAGGATCATTAGCAAGCTGGTTAAGCTCAACAACTGAGCCTATATCCATAGTTAAAACATCTTTTAAAAGCATTTTTTTGTTGCCTATGCGAACGCGGATTGGCAAACGCACATCCATTATGAGATTGATATTTTTAAGCTCTTCTGCTACGCTTGCAAGTTTGCTTTGCGCTTCTTGGTTAGCACCCTCACTCACACTTTCTATGATGGCTTTTCTATCAAGGCTTGCGTAAAGCTTTTCATCCATAATCAAGGCGATTTTTTCGTCCAAATCAGCGATTTTAACATCGAAAAAATACAACTTATAAAAGTCTTTTAAATCCAAATTATCCGCTACAAAATCACAATTTTCAAGCTCAAAGTCCATTTTAGTGAGCTCTTTTTGTGCGCCAAGTGTGGTTGAAAAAGCTGAGATGATGTTAAGTATGGCTTCTTTAGCAGCGTCCATTTCATCAGAATTAAGCTGATCGTTTTTAGAAATTTCTTCCTCGCCCATCATCCATTCGCCAATAGCGCTCATTAAAACAGCACTTGCTAAAATGCCGAATTTCCCGCCCGTGCTAACATTAAAAATCGTTCGCACTAAAGGTGGATTCATAGAATCTTGAGCATTAACATCAAATTCTTGATACTCGCTAAATTGGGCTGATTTGCCTGTAAGCCCCTCGATCGTGCTTGTTGCTTCGTTTGTAAAAAATTTTAAAAAATCGTTGATCATAGTATTTCCTCTTCTTCTTCTGTAGCTTCACTCTCATCATAAACGCTAGCTTTTGCCCTTCTTTCATCTTCATATTTTTCAAGAAGTTCTTTAATCTCGTCTTTATCGGTGCGGATAAGTTCGATGATCTTGATACTTTTTCTAAAGCGGTGTAAGCCAATTTGTGCTAAGAATACATCTTTTTTATCGATAGACACGATAGCCTTATCATCAGCTTCTCTATCAAGCCTTAAAATATCGCCTTGTTTAAGCTCTAAAAACTCATCAACGCTGATTAAGGTTTTACCCAAAATCGCCTCATACACTACCTCAGCGCGTCCTATGAGCGTTTTTAGCTCTTTGTTTCTTGACTTTTTAGCTGAAGTTTCACCCATCATTATATCTCTATTTGCCAAACGACTTAAGATACTTTCTAAATGCACTACCGGATAGCAAATATTTACCATACCGCTTGAATTTCCAATGATGATCTCCATAACCACCATGATAACGATTTCATTTTGTGCTACGATTTGCACGACATTTGGGCTACTTTCTTTAGCTTCAACGCTTGGATAAATTTCAGTTACCGTTGCCCAGCTTTCTTTAAGCCTTTGCATAATGATACGCAAAATGCTATCAAGCAAATTAAGCTCTATATCAGTAAGTTCTCTTTGGGTTTCATAACTATCGCCTTGTCCGCCCAAAAGCCTATCTATCATAGGAAAAGCTATGCTTGGATTGATCTCTAAAACGCAGTTTCCATCAAGTGGCTTTATAGAAAAAACATTAAAGCTTGTTGGACTTGGCAAGGACATTAAAAACTCACCATAAGTCATCTGATCGACTGAGTGAAGCTTGATCTCAACTATACTTCTCATCATCGATGAAATTTGAGAAGCAAGATTTCTTGCAAGCTTATCGTGTATGCCTTTTATGGAACGAAGCTGTTCTTTTGAGACTCTGTTTGGGCGTTTAAAATCATAAACGACAATATTTCGCTCATCTTTTTCGCTCCCACTATGAGTGCCTATGCTCGAATCGCTATCATCAACGACTTCAAGCAGGGCATCAATTTCTTCTTGGGATAATATCTCAGCCATTTCCTAGCCTTTCTCTAAGCTTTTTTAGAAGTTTTTTATGAATTTGAGAAATTCTACTTTCGCTGATTTGTAAAACCTCGCTAATCTCTTTTAAATTTAACTCTTCATAGTAATAAAGCTGAATGATAAGCTGCTCTCTTTCCTTTAAGCCTTCTAAAATTTCGCTAATCTTTTCAAGTAAAACATCTTTTTCTATCTTTTCAAGAGTATCATCTTCACTATAACAATTTATCTGCTCATCAAGAGGCAAAACATAACTGATCGCATGGGCTGCTCTTGCGTCTTTTATCCTTTCTAAATCAAGATCAAGTTTTTTTGCAAGATATGTATCATCTGGCTCTTCTTCGTGTTCTTGATAATACTCATCGATTAATGCGTCCATTTCCTTAATAATCTTGCGGTTATTACGACTCATCACATCAAGACTTCTTAGATAATCAAGCATAGCCCCATTCACGCGTTTTTTAACATAGCCCCAAAAGCTGTCGTTTTGATCTTTGTCATAGCGACGCGAAAGCTTAATCATCTCTTCAACGCCTATGCTAATAAGATCATTCACATCAATACTGCTTGGCAAACGTTCTTTAAGACGAAACGCCATAGCACGAAGAGCTGGCATATACGCTACGACAAGCTCATCTTGCTCTTTTTTCAGCAAAGCAGCATAAGGATTAGGCTGGGCGTTTTTTAGCATTCTTGCGTCTTTCTTTGGCTTCGTTTTTCTTAAGCTCTACACGTTCTTCATTAAGCTTTTCAAGCAAGTGTTCCATTTTCTTTTCACGAATGGCAAGATCGTTGATGATAGTATTGCTTGTCTCTTCGTATTGAGCTTTGTTAAAAACCCTGCCGCCTATTTTTGTAACATCGATAAAATTCATAATAGAAATATGCACAAGCACATAAAAAGCAAAAGTAATCAAACAAGTAAAGATAACAATCTCAAAAGCCCCTTCAATACTCACTACACTAAAAGCAAGTCCTATAAAAAATCCACAAACGGTAAAAAAGGCTACGAAATTCTCAGGCATTGGTCTCATAATTGTCTTCCTTCAATCTTAGCTCAAAATCTTTCAATTATCCTCTTAAAGAAATTTGAAAAACTTCTATTTTGCGTGTTATCAAGCACTTTTTGTTCCAACCTATACAAAAGCTTAGAAGCTAGGGCTTTAAACTCATCACTAGCTAGTGAATTTTCATCAGTAAAAAGCGTTCTTTTTTTAATACTATTACTCACATCTTTACTTGCATTTAAAGAGCCTATAAATTCTAAATTAAGAGGGTTTTTGATATTTAAATCCGCTACTTTTTTGATATTTTCAAACACCCTTAAAGCCTCATTTTCATTTTTGACAGAATTAAAAAGCATGAGTAAATTTTCTTTGGTTTTTGAAGTGGCTTTTATCGTCGCGTATGCATCTGTGATAGCAGCTGGATCAGGTACGGTTACGACTATAACTTCATCAGCCATTTCTAAAAAGTGCTGTATAGTCCCACCTATACCAGCACCCGTATCGATGATAAGAAAGTCAAGGCTATCTAAAATGCTAGCTTGATTTAAAAATCTTTCATAGATATTTTTATCATTGTATTTTAAAATTTCATCGCCACTTTCACCCGGTATAAGCCATAAATTTGGTTTGACTTCTATGAGTATATCCTCAAGCGAGCATTCACCTCTTAATACATGAAGAAGATTTTTACTTACTCTAACATTTAAAATCACATCTAAATTCGCCAAACCTATATCAGCATCAAAAAGTCCTACTTTATAGCCATTTTTACTCAAAACATTAGCCAAATTTGCACTGATTGTGCTTTTTCCAACTCCACCCTTGCCACTTGTTATGGCTATAAAATGCGTGCCTTTGTGCTTTTGGGATTTGTTTTCATTCATCAAATTTTTTAATTTATCAGCTTGATTATTCATCGCTTTTCCTTTTAAAACCTTCTAAAACACATTTTACCAAAAACTCCCCACTTGCAGGCTCTAAATCATCGGGCACTTCTTGTCCTATTGAAAAAAAGCTCATTGGGATATTGGTATCATAAATGAGTGAAAAGATATTTCCAAAGACTTTTGTTTCATCAAATTTAGTAATGATGAGCGTATCGACATTTAAAGACTCTGAGAAGTTTTTATACACTTCCATTAAATCCTCAAGCTTGGTATTAGCTGAGATAACTAAATTTACATCTATATCAGCATTAGAATGTGATAAAAACTCTTTTGTTTTAGCAAGCTTACTTTGATCGTATTGTGAATTGCCTATGGTATCTACCAAAATCACTTCGCAATAATTTAAGCTCTTAATCGCTTCATCTAAATCTTTTGGCTCTATGCTATCAATGATAGGCAGCTTCATCATCTTTGCATATTGAAAAAGCTGCTCTACAGCGCCTATCCTATAAGTATCAAGCGTGATAATGCCTGTTTTATAACGTTTATCTCCATACGCATAACGAAAAGCAAGTTTTGCTAAAGTCGTCGTTTTACCAACCCCAGTTGGTCCTACAAGCATCATAATCTTTTGCTTTTTAATCTCCTTTTCAGCACGCACCGGAAGCATATTTCTAAGCAAAGAGTAAAAATACCTTGAAACGGCTTCTGGATTTGTTTTCATCGAAGCTGGCATATTTTCAACCGTTGCTTTCATAATCGCTTCTACATGCTCTTCTTTCATACCACTTTCTTTGGCTTGCTTATAAATGCTTGCAAACTCAGGTGGAATGATGATATTATTATGCAGTTGAGCTTTATCTTCCCACATCATATCGATGATGAGACTTACTTTTTCGCTGAGTTTATTAATCTGCTTTTCAAAACTTTGAATTTTTTTATCATAATTTGCATCAAAACTTGGCTTTAGTATCTCATCTACATTTGCAACTTTTGAAATTTCAGAGCTAACCTCAGAAAGTCTTTCTTTAAAGCTTTCAAGCTTGTTTTTATTATTTTGTGGAGCATTATAAGCAGCGGTATAAGCTTTATTTTTCATCAATTCTGCTTTATTTGAAAAGTCTAAAATCACATCATCATCGAGTTTTGGTTGTTTGAAATTCTTTTCTTGTTTAACTTCAGCAGACTTGGTGCTTGAGCTTGCTCCGCTTGGGCTTTTTTTAACTGGCGTTTTACCAAGTTTTTTAAGGTGTTCTTCATAGTCTTTTTCATCAACAGCTACGACAACTTCATACAAAGGCTTTTGAGTTAAAGTTTTGGCTTTGATTTGCTTATGTGTTACGATCATCGCTTCATCGCCAAAGTCTTGTTTTACCTTAGGTATGATCTCATCAGTATCTTCAACGGTAAAAGTATGAATGAGTTGTCCCACAAACTCTCCTTTCGTTTAATTCGCCCAAGGGCAAGATTACGCTTAATCTTTCTTTCACGCCTTTATGAGGCACTACGCAACGCTCATTAGCTCCTACTTTTTGGCTAAAATATAACAAATCCAAATCAAGCGTGCGAGGAGCGTTTTTAAAAGTTCTTTTTCGTTTAAATTTAAACTCATAATACAACAAAATTTTTAACAAAGCCTTTGCGTGAAGTGGCGTTTGCACCAGCATCACAGCATTTGTAAAATCCTTTTGTGCCTCAAAACCAAAAGCTTTATTAATCAGCAACGATGAGCTTTGAAGAACTCGTATCCTTTTATCATTCATCAAAAGGCGAAAAAGACGATCAAAACGCTTTTTTTCATCGCTTATATTTGCCCCTAAACCAACAAGAGCAAAATACCTCCCATATCCTGATCTTTCTTTTGAGTTAAAAGGGAAAAAAGTGCTTGTTTGCAGACTTTTTGCGCCCTTTAGCTTAAGCATTTTTTAGTTATTATTTGCAGCTTTAAGCTTTTCAAGCTGATCGCAAATTTGCAAAACGCCCATTAAAGCCAAATGATAACCAAAAGCACCAAAACCCACTATAGAGCCAGCACAAACAGGAGCAATTAAGCTTTTGTGACGAAATTCCTCTCTGCGATAAATATTTGAAATATGCACCTCAATCACAGGCAAAGCCACCGCTGAAATCGCATCACGAATAGCCACTGAAGTGTGAGTATAAGCGCCTGCATTTAAAACTATACCATCAAATGTGCCTAGGCATTCTTGAATTTTATCAACAATCTCGCCTTCAAAATTGCTTTGAAAAAAGTCTATCTCTACACCATTTTGCGAAGCAGCGATTTTCATTTGCTCGTGAATTTCTTCCATTTTCATCGCGCCATAAATCGCTGTTTCACGAAGCCCTAGCATATTAAGATTTGGACCTTGAATCACCATGATTTTCATAAATTTACCTCATCATTTGTAAAATTTTAGTCTATATTATAGCAAAAGAAAACCAAATTTTTGCTAGAATTTAACTTTTAAATTAAGGTTAAATAATGTTTTTAATAAAAGCAAGATATATATTTGTTTGTGATGAAGATTTTACTATACTTGAAAATAAGACTTTATGCTTTGATGAAAATATCGTTGAGCTGGGCGAATTTGAAAAATTAGCCTTAAAATACCCTCAAGCAAAGCTCATTCAAATCCCGCCAAATTCACTTATCCTGCCTGCTTTTATCAACCCACACACACATTTAGAATTTAGCGCAAATTCTTATACTTTGCATTATGGAGACTTTTTGGTATGGCTTAAAAGCGTGATTAATGCTCGCTCAAATTTAAGCCAAAAAGCTAAAGAAAAACTCATCTTAAATACCATGCGTTCTATGCTTAAAAGTGGCACAGCAACGATTGGCGAAATTTCAAGCTTTGCAAGCGATCTTGTAGCTTGCGTAAAAAGCCCTATGCGCGTGGTGTTTTTCAATGAAATTTTAGGTGTCAATGAAAATGCAAATGAAGTCAAAAAGCAAGATTTTTTGAAACGATTTTACTCAAGTTTAAAGTATAAAAGTGAGAATTTTATACCAGCTATTTCTTTACATTCGCCCTACTCCTTAAACAAAGACTTAGCCCTTTTTGCTCTTGAAATAGCCAAAAAGCACGACTTGCTTGTAAGCACGCATTTTTTAGAAAGCGATCATGAGTTTAAATGGCTTCATCACAAAGGCAAGGGCTTTGAAAAATGGTTGCGTTTTTTTGAGCCAAATCCAAAGCCTAAATTTAGCCCTCAAAGTTTTTTAGAGCTGTTTAAGGGCGTAAGAACGCTTTTTACGCATTGTGTGTATGTGAAAGACTTTAATCATTTTGATAAAAACTCGCATTTTATTACGCATTGTGCTGTTTCAAATCGCTTGCTAAGCAAGGCAAGATTTCCTCTTAAAAAAGCTTTAAAAGCTGGTATGAGCGTGCATCTTGGCACTGATGGGCTGAGCTCAAATAATTCTTTGTCTATGCTTGATGAAATGAGGGCAAATTTACTCATACATCAAGACTTTAAGCCTCAAGATTTGGCTAAAGAATTGCTTTTAATGGCGACTTCAAAACCAGCTAAAGCCTTAAATTTAGAGCTTGGCGAGCTTAAAGCAGGCAAGATAGCTGATATAAGCGTGTTTAAGGTGGAAGAATGTGATTTAAAACAGCTTCCTTTGCAGTTTATCTTAAATGCAAAAAAGGTTGAAAAAATTTTTATTAAAGGAAAAGAATGCAGTTTTTAAAGTCTATTTTTAGGGCATTTGGTGCGTGTATAAGATATATAAATACCTATTTTAAAACCTTTGTGTTTTTATTTATCATTGCGCTTATCCTTATGCCAAGCTCTGATTCAAAAAGCTCATTAAGCAATCTTGCTAAAGTCGAGCTAAATGGCGAGATTTTTAATGTAAATGCCACTCTTGAGGCACTTAATAAGCTCAAAGATGATGAGAGTATCAAAGGTGTGCTTTTTATCATTGATAGTCCGGGTGGGCTTTTTGCTCCAAGTATGGAACTGGCTCTAGCAGTAAAAGACTTGCAAGCCAAAAAGCCTGTAGTGGTGTATGCAAGTGGGACTATGGCAAGTGGAAGCTATCTAGCTGGCGTTGGTGCAGATGAGATCATCGCAAATCCTGCTTCTTTTATAGGCTCTATAGGCGTTATCATGCAAGGCGCTGATTTAAGCGAGCTTGCAAACAAACTTGGCATAAAACCTCAAGTGATAAAGGCTGGCGAATACAAAGAAGCAGGCACTTTTACAAGGGCTTGGAACGAGCAAGAAAAGGTGTATTTGCAAGAACTTATCGCCCAAAGCTATGACCTTTTTACCGAATTTGTAGCCAAAGAGCGAAATTTAAAGCTTGAAGAAAAAGACAAATGGGCAAATGCAAGGGTGTTTTTATCAGCCAAAGCTGCAGAATTAGGTTTAATCGATGAGCTAGGCAATCTTGAAAAAGCCAAAAAAAGAGTAGAAGAGCTAGCAGGAGTGCAAAATCCAAGCTGGAAGGAACCTGATGCACTAGATAAGCTTTTAAACAAGCTCAATGCTCAAGCTTTAAGTTTTAGCAAAGAGCTTTTAAGTAGCCTTTTGCTAAGCTCGAACCAGCTTGAAGCAAGATAAAAGCTTATTTGATAAAGGCGAATTTGTTTTCAAATAAGCTTAAAATTTAACTTTTTTGTTTAAAAAGATATGCCAAAGGCGAGCTTTTTTTCACAAAAGGAGCAAGTTTGTCAAAAGCTATATAAATGCTGATGTGTCCTTCTGCGAAAGAAGCGATCTCATAAGGCTGGTACACAAACTCAACGCCTTTTTCGGTAATGAAAAAGTTTTCTGGTAAGGCTACAAAACCATTTTTGTTTGTATCGTCCCACTCTATAAAACGTTTTGCACCTTGTGTGTCTTTAAAAGAGCTTGTTTCATTATATACGCTTAAAGCCTCAAGCACAAGATTTAAAAGAGCTTCATCATTAACATTCTCAAACAAATCCTTACTTTTTCCTGAAATTTCGCTCCCATCTTGCAAAGAAAAGATTAAAGAACTCAAATAAGGCATACCATGGGCACCGCCTAAATACACATATTCTAAAGAGCTAAATACCAAAATTTCATCATCTATATAATAAGGACTTAGCGAATTAATATGCTCGGTATAAAAAGAAAATTTTTCTTCCTTGGCAAATTTTTCTTGCTGGACTTTCATAAGTTTTGTTTGAAGTTCTTTGATACTTTGAGCGCTTAAGCCTATTTTTTGATTGATTCTTGCACTTGCTTCAAGGCTGAGTTTTGAATTTGAAGGAATTAAAAAGCCCTCATCGCTTAAAGTGCTCGTAAAACTTGCCCCATCAACACTCTTTTTTTCTTGAGCTACATTCTCAACAAAATCCAAAACATTGACTTTATTTTGAGCGAGTATAAAATGAGCTGGGGTTTGCTGTTTTGCTCGGGTTATATTCGCCTCTATTGTAGGGATAAAAAGCGTATCAAAGCTGATTTGTCCCTCGATGATGTCTTTTTCTTGTGCGTTTTGAGCGTGCAACACAAAACTTGTATTATCATCATTTAAAAAGCCTGAAAAATACAATTCCTTTTCGCCAAGCAAAGAAGCATTTACGCTTAAATTTCCCTCAGTTTTTTGCTCTATACTCAAATAGAGTTTTTGCTCCCTTTCGCCTAATTTACCTTGCATAAAATAAAAAATTCCTTGATTTTTTTCAAGAGTAAAAGGATTTGTAAAGGCGCTTTGTTCTGCGTTTTTCTCGCCTGAGCAAGCTATAAAAAAGAAAATAAAACTTACTACACTTAAAAATACTTTCATTTTAAACTCCTTGGCTTTAATCATAACATTTATTTAGTCAATAGTTGAAAAAAAGCTCAATAAATTTAAGTTTTTATGCTTTTTTGTGATTAAAGTCCGTTTTCTTCTAAAGCAAGAGCTTGAAAATGCGTGATTAAAGGCTCTATGATCTCATCAAATGTCCCATTTTCCATAATTTGATCAAGCCTATAAAGAGTAAGATTGATACGATGATCGCTGATTCTATTTTGCGGAAAATTATAAGTTCGTATGCGTTCGCTTCTATCTCCGCTACCAACTTGAGATTTTCTGTCTTGGCTTTCTTTTGCAAGTCTTTCTTGCTCGTGAAGCTCATAAAGCCTCGCTCTTAGGACTTTCATCGCGGCTTCTTTGTTTTTGTGCTGGGATTTGCCGTCTTGATTTACCACAACCAAACCTGTTGGCAAATGCGTGATACGCACCGCGCTATCTGTAGTATTTACGCTTTGTCCTCCATGCCCACTACTTCGCATAACATCGATTTTTAAGTCTTTTTCGTTGATTTCAATCTCTATTTCATCAAGTTCTGGCATAACAGCTACGGTTATGGCTGAGGTATGCACTCTACCTTGAGACTCAGTTTGTGGCACTCTTTGCACTCTATGCGTGCCACCTTCGTATTTAAGGCGAGAAAAAGCTCCTTCGCCTTTGATTAAGACGATAATTTCTTTAAAGCCTCCAACGCTTCCTTCGCTTGAGCTAACAATTTCCATTTTATAGCCTCTTAGCTCAGCATATCTTGCATACGCTTTAATCAAATCCCCCACAAACAAAGCCGCTTCATCTCCACCTGTGCCAGCTCTGATTTCTAAAAAGATATTTTTTTCATCATTTTTATCTTTTGGTAAAAGTAAGATTTTAAGCTCTTCTTCAAGCTTGATTTTTAGAGGTTCTAAGCTTTTAAGTTCTTCTTTGGCAAGTTCGCCAAGCTCATTGTCACTTAGTAAATTTTTGTTTTCATCTATATTTTTAAGTGTATCAAGGTATTCTTTGGCTTTGAAAACAAGAGCTTGAATACCCTTTTGCTCTTTTGAAAGAGTTGTTACCTTAGTGATATCATTCATCACACTTGCATCGCTAAGAAGGCTTTGAAGCTCTTCATAGCGTTTAAGAAAGGGTTGAAGTTTGCTTGCGAGCATAAAAACTTAAGCGATTTTATTCACTAAAAGGGTAAGTCTGCTTACACGGCGTGAAGCAGTTTGTTTTTTCAAAAAGCCTCTACTTACCATAGAATGAATACTTTTATTGGCTATTTTCAAAGCTTCATTAGCTGCATTTTTATCGTTTTGTTCAGCTGCTTCTCTTACGGCTCTTGTAATATTTTTAAGCCTTGTTCGGTAGTATCTATTTCTTTCTGTTCTTTTGATGGTTTGTCTTGCTCTTTTTTCGGCTGATTTGTGATTTGCCATTTATTTTTGTCCTTTCTAAAAATTAAAACTTTTATTTTACATTATTTAAATTGAATTTTTCATTAAAAAACAAAAGAAAAATGCTTTTTATCTAAAAAATTTCATTTAAAGCTATATCCCAGCTTAAAAGCTCAAATTTCAAACCAAAGCCATAAATCACGGCACTTAAAAGCCCAGCAAAAAGCCCAGCAAGCATATCATCACTCATCACGCCAAGCCCGCCTTTGACATTTTTATCAAGCTTGCCTATCACAGAAGGCTTAGTGATATCAAAAAAGCGAAACAACACAAAGGCTAAGCAAAGGCTAAAAAGTGAATTTTCAGCCCAAGCAGCAAGAGAAGCTGCTAAAAATACCCCAGCTACCTCATCGATGACTATATGCTTTGAATCGTGAGTATTGGTTTTTTTTTCATAATCATTAATGATATTTATAGAAACAAAAAAAATGAGCCAAGAAAGCAAAAACAAAGTCTCAACGCTTAAGTATCTTAAAATCAAAAAAACAGGCACCAAAGCAGCCAAAGTCCCAAAAGTGCCGGGTGCAAAATTGATTAAACCTACATAAAAAAAAGTTAAAAAACATTTTTGCATACATTACACCATATAAGTGATTTGATAGAGTTTTAAAAGTTGAGCGTAAAACTCCTCGTCTTTTCGCTCTTCAATAATGCCTTGTGTCGCAAAAAGATCATTATACAGCTTTTGCATATGCTTAAAGCGATTTGGAAAAAGATGAGCTAGAATAATAAAAGAAATTTCACGTCTCATAAAAACAGGCGGTGGGATAATGCCAAGCCTAAGCAAAGTTTTAAGCGAGGTGGTATTGAATTTAATATGATGATGAGAGCCGTGCGGGCAGGATTTTATGCTTACTGCGACTTTGCATTTTTCGCAAAACACAAATTCAGGCAACACAACAACTTCGATACCATAATCTTTTGCAAATTCATCAAGCATAGTTCTTGGGATATTATTATCAAAAAACATTCCAAGCCCGGTATGATTTTGCCCCACGACGATTTTGGTGCAATTTAAACTTTTTGCGATGATACCTTCAAGCTTGGGATTTAAGTGTGCGTGAAAGATCGCAATATCCTTTAAAGGGAAAACAAAAACGCGTTCTTTTGGTATATATTGCTGGATAAAGCTTTGCACAAATTTATGTTTAAGTTCAAAATCAAGCCCATTTTCTTCGTAAGATTCGATCAAAAACACCACAACCAAATCTGCTTTGTCTATAGTCCAGCGAAAAATGCGTTCATGTCCTCTGTGTAGAGGATCAAAACTTGAGACTATGGCAGTAATACTTCTAGCATTTAAGGTTTTTTTAATATGAAGAAATTCTTGTTTTGATTGTTCTATTTTTGATTCAAAAAGCTCAAATTCTCCACCTATGCAAATTTCACCCAAATCCTCAAGTGAGCAAGTATTTGATGAGAAAATATTATTTAAGCTTTTATCATTTTTAAATTTGCTTTCAACCTTAATCTGTCCTACGAGCTTTTTTTCACAATACAAATCAAGCACTTGCCCTATTTGAACTTGCTGAAGTATTTGATCGTTTTTAGCTGAAGAAAAAGTCAGTGCATAAGGAAATTTTTCACCCTTTACGCCACCTGTTTTGATAAGCTCATCTCTTTCGTTTTCATTCATTAAATGCGTGCAAGAGCCGAGCATTCCAGCTTTAATAAGACAAAAAATTTCATATTCGCTTTTTGTCAGCACAAGGTTTTTACTTTTTCTTTGCAAGCCCATATTTTTTCCTTTTTTCCCAAAGGGATTTTCTTGAAATACCTAATCTCTTTGACAAATCAGTATCCGGAAAGGTATTTTGATACTGAGTGATGATAAATTTTACATATTCGTCTATGGTTAAAATCTCATTATTTGCTAAGCTTTTTTCCCCATCATTAAGATCTATAGTATGAATACTTGTATCAAGATCAAGTTCAGAATTGGTGTAGATAATCACTTTTTTATTTTTACATTCAGCGAGTAATTTTTCTTTTTCATCAGCTTTGAGGCTTTGAAAATTCACCAAAAAGAGCAAATTTTTATCATTGGCATGTTTAAGAATTTTATCCACACCACTTACTTCACTTAAATCAATACAAGAAAATTTAAGCTGGTGCGTTTTAAGGTAGTGAAACACAAAAGCATCAGCATTAACTTGCTTAAAAGTTTTTAAAATCAAAGGCAGTTGAAGCTTTTTATAATCAAAACTTTTGATTTTCGCTTTCTTTAAGTGCGTTTGGATATAAGTTAAAAAGGACTTGTTTAAAAGTTGCAAGGCTTTGTATTCTTGATGATGTTTAATCTTTCGAATCAGCTCTTCTATCATAAAGGGCTTTTGTATATAATCACTCGCCCCAGCTTTCAAAGGACTTATAACCGTATCTACGCTGATATAAGAGATCAGCAACACAATCACACTTTGTTTAAAATGCGTAATTATTTTTTCAAATTCATCTATATTTGTGGAGAGTAAGATCACATCATAATGTGTATTTGTATCTACTTGTTTTATTTGAGTGATGATATCACAAATATAACCTATATCACTTAACTTATTTGAGATACTTTGAGCTAGATAAAGCTCATTTTCAACAATCAAAACTTTCATAGTTGCGTCCAATCAAAATATTTTAAATTCACACTTGCTAAAACGGCGATTCCTTCTTTTCGCCCTACAAAGCCAAGCCCTTCTGTGGTAGTGGCTTTGACATTTACTCTAAACTCGCTCACGCCCAAGCAAGAGGCGATATTTTTTGCTATAAGTTCTTTAAATTTACCTAGTTTTGGGGCTTGAGCGATGACGCTAATATCAGCATTTACAAGCTCAAAGCCGTATTGTTTAACAAGGGTATAAACCTTGCTTAAAAGCTGCATAGAATCAGCATTTTTATACGCCTCATCTGTATCTGGAAAATGTTCTCCTATATCGCCTAAACTTGCCCCACCAAGCAAAGCGTCCGTTAAAGCATGAGCGATAGCATCGCCATCTGAATGTGCTTTTAAGCCCATACTCTCATGCACTTTTATCCCGCCTAAGATCAAAGCCCTATTTTCGCCAAATTCATGCACATCAAAGCCATTTCCACTGAAAACTTCAGCACTAGGCGCAGGGAGGTTAAAGCTAGCTAAATCCTCTTTAAAAGTAAGTTTTTTTGCCCTCTCATCACCCTCAACAAACCAAACCTTAGCACCCACAGCACTCATAGCTGTGCTATCATCACTAAAATCTGCGTTTAAATTTAAAGCCTTTTGAAGCAAACTTGTGCGTGAGAGTTGCGGAGTTTGTATGAGCTTAATCTTTTCTCTTTGCAAAGCCTCATCATTTGCATACAAAGCTGTATCAGCCACCTTTAAAGCAGGTGTGATACAATCAGCGTGTAAAGCATTTTCAATAAGCCTTAAAAAAAGACTTTGTGGTATATCAACCCTTGCGACATCACTAACCATAACCCAAGGTGTTTGCACTTTTTCAAGTGCATTTTTTAAAGACTGCGCTCTTGTTGCTCCACCTTGAACAAAGTCATAATGAGGAGCAAACTTTTTCATATAAGAAATATTACCAGAAGTAACAATTATATGTTTAAAAGTATAAAAAGAGCTGAGTTTTTTTGTAGCATACAGCCACAAAGGATCACTTTTTATGCGTAAAAATTGCTTTTTTGTAGGGAGATTAAACCTCGTAGAATCCCCAGCAGCAAGCATTATCAAAGAAAGTTCTAACACACTTTGTCCTTGAATAAAAATTTAATGTTACTATATTATACACTATTACAAAGCTAAATTTTATTTTTTTTGAGTAAAATTTCAAATGCAAAATGAGGAGAAAAAAATGATAGAAAAAATCAAAGAAAAACTTAAAAGCGTGAAATATCCGGGTTTTTCTAAGGATATTTTAGCGTTTAATTGTGTAAAAAAAATCGACTATGAAGATGGCATTTTAAACCTTATAGTAGAAATTTTTTCAGCTAATGAAGACTTTATCAAAGAACTTGACACAAATATCAAGGCAGCCTTAAAAGACTTAAACTTAAAAGAGCTTAAACTTGAGATCAAGCACCCAGCACCACCTAAAGAAAAGTCAAACACCCAAAGTGGCAAAAACATAGCCCCGCAAATTCAAAATTTCGTGATGATTTCAAGCGGAAAAGGTGGAGTTGGCAAATCAACCACGACTTTAAATTTAGCCATCAATCTAGCTAAAATGGGTAAAAAAGTAGGCTTGCTTGATCTTGATATTTATGGTCCAAATATCCCTAGAATGATGGGGCAAGATAACGCAAAAGTAGAACTTGTGGGTAATAAAATAAAACCTATACTTGCTTATGGGATAGAAATGATGAGTATGGGAGTGCTTGTTGCTAAAGAACAAGGACTTATCTGGCGTGGAGCGATGATTATGAAGGCAGTGGAGCAACTTTTAACCGATGTGCTTTGGGGCGAGCTTGATGTGCTTTTATTTGATATGCCACCCGGAACTGGCGATGCGCAAATCAGCCTCGCTCAAAGCGTGCCTGTTAGTGCTGGGATTTGTGTTTCTACGCCTCAGCTTGTTTCTATTGATGATAGTAAAAGAACCTTAGATATGTTTGAAAAGCTTCATATTCCTATAGCTGGTATCATCGAAAATATGAGTGGCTTTTTATGCCCTGATAATGGCAAAATTTATGAAATTTTTGGCAAAGGAGGCACACAAGCACTTGCTAAAGAGCATAATTGTGAAATTTTAGCTCAAATTCCACTTGAAATGAGCGTAAGACAAGGCGGAGACGAGGGCAAACCAGTAAGCTTTTATCAAAGCGATAGTTTAAGTGCAAAACGTTACGATGAGGCAGCTCATAAGCTTTGGGACTTTTTAGAAAAGGTGCAAAAAGAAGGCTTAGCAGATAATGCTGCCGTGCAACCCGTGCCAAATGCAGCACCTGCTTGCTCGCAATAACTTCAAAAAAAGGAAAAAACATGGATATAAAAACAAAAGATGATTTCTTGCAATTCATCAAACAAATCGAACAAAAAAAAGGCTATAAAAAGCCTATAGCCTTTGGTGTAGCCGTGCTTGATAAGGGACAGCTTAATACTGAAAAAACCTTGCAAGCTCGCTTTGCACATATAAATTTTGAGCAAAATTACGGTTCAGCTGCGATTTTGCTTGAAAGCTTTATGCAAAAAGGACAAGAAATAGACTTTAACTCAAGTGAATTTGTAGGCGTGCTTGAGGAAAAGGATATTGACTTTGCTCTAGCTTGCTTTGAGCCTTTTAAGGACGAGGAAGGGCATTTAAATATCGATGTGCTTAAAGCTGCAAAAAAGCATTTCAAAGCCAATGAATTTGCTTTTGTGTGCTTGTTTGAGGATAAAGAGCCTCGCAGTGTTGAAAGCGTGTATTTAAAGCTTTATTTGCTTTCTAGCAAAAAAGCTCCTTTAAGAAGCTTAAATTTAAACGGAGCTTTTGGACTTTTAGCTAATGTAGCGTGGAGCGATGATAAGCCTATAGAGCTTGAGTATTTGCGCAAAAACGAACTTGAGTTGAAATTTAGCAAAACTTATCCAAAGATCGATTTTGTGGATAAATTCCCAAGATTTTTAGCTCATATTATCCCAGAGGATAACACTAGAGTGCTTGATACAGCCAAGGTTAGAATGGGAGCAAGTTTAGCAGCTGGCACGACTATAATGCCCGGAGCTGCTTATGTGAATTTTAACGCTGGCACTACAGGAGCGTGCATGGTTGAAGGACGCATTAGCTCAAGCGTAGTTGTGGGCGAAGGCTCTGATGTGGGCGGTGGAGCCTCTATCTTAGGCGTGCTAAGTGGCACAAGTGGCAATGCTATCAGCGTAGGAAAAGCGTGCTTGCTTGGAGCAAACTCAGTTACAGGCATACCTTTGGGGGATAATTGTATAGTCGATGCTGGCATAGCCGTGCTTGAAGGCACAAAAATCGCCCTAAAAGATAAAGATGAGCTTGCCAAACTCAACCCAAATTTTAGCTTTGATAAAGAACTTTACAAAGGCTTAGAGCTAGCCAATCTTAACGGGCTTCATTTTAGAATGAACTCTCAAACAGGACAGATTATAGTCGCTTTAAACAAAAAAGCTGTAAAGCTCAATGAAGCCTTGCACTGAAATTAAAAAATTCAAAGGTGGTTTTTGCTACCTTTGAAAATTTTTACTTAGAAATTGCGAGCATTAGAATATAATAAAATATCAGCTATTTCATCACAAAGATATTTTAAATCTGTTCTAATCTTTGTATCAAAGGTAAAGTCAGGTATATAAGCTCTTATCTCTGCTAACAAAATCTTTATATCAAAATTTTCACCATAACGAGCAGTATAAAATTGAATAAATTCCTCTCTCTCATAGACTTCTTCTAATGTATAAGCCACATCTTGAAATAAATTTGTGAAGAACATACGAAAAATAAATGTTATAAACATTTCTTTTAGATCGTTATTAAATTGATATTCTTCGCACTCCATATAATTTTGTATAATACACAAACTAAAATTTGCAAACTCCTCATCTTTATAAACTTCTTTCAGCGCCTCTAATATTACCACATCAACATTTTCTACATTGCAATTTTTTCTTAAAAGCTCCAAACGCAAAATCACGCATATATACTGCACAATTTCAAGAGTTGCCCCATCATTCATTAATTCGATTTTATTTTGCTTTTCTAAGTAATTTTTATAAATATGAACAAAAGATTTTTCTATAAAAGTCCTTGTGTTCATTCTAAGCTTTTCAGATTGAGTGCTAGGATTTATAAATAAATCCAAACCTTTTATAAATAAATGATCTGTTTGCAATAAAGCATTTGTTATTGCCCTATCATCATGATAGGTTTTAAACAAAGAATTTGCTTTTTGAAAGCTATGGGTTTGTTGTGTAGTGTTTTGCTGAAATTTTTTATCTGCAAAACTTAAATTTTGATCCAATTGTTCAGACTTATGATAATCTTTAAGATATAAATTTATTATTCTAAAAGTTTCAATTAAGTCTTTTTTTGAGGCTTGAACAAATTCAGCTACTTTTTTATTATTGATATAAAGATCATTTCCAGCCCAGCTTGATTTTATTTCAAAAAATTGAATTTGAGAAAGTTTGGCTTTTGTAGCTTCTTCAAAGCTAGCTTTAACATATAATTCAGCATTGCTTATAACAGCACCATTTTTAGCACTTCCAAAAACATTATCGTCAATCAAAATTTCAATCTCATCAGGATTCACTCCATTTGCATAAGAATTAATAGCGTTTATAAGCTTTTTTTGAGGAATATTAGGCTTTATATAGATTTTGTCCATTTTAATAAATGGATCAAAATATTCGCTTAAATTTTTCATAGCTTTCTCCAATTTTACTTTTTATGATATTTTATTTTTTTCAGCAACACACTTTTTTAAAAATTGTTCAAGTTTCTTTTTAAGCCCTGGTGGAGGATTTTTGGTGTATATTATATAATCCATTTTTTGCATAATATAAGACTTTTCAGCAAGCTCTTCTTCTGATTGCGGTATATGCATTCTTTTTTGATATTTCTGCATAAGCTCAAAGTCTTTTTCCTCAAAAAGAGAAGCTAAAAATTCGGCTGAACAACTGCAAACTGCCTCTGCGTTTTCTCCAGCATTGACGCCAAATTTACATCCTTCTGTAAATTCCTTAACAAAATCTGCCTTAGGATCGCTACAAGCAGTAAGTATAAGCCCAATAATCATAGGCAAAATAATTTTTCTTGCTTTATAAACCATCATGAAAAACCTTTAATGTTTTTAGTGCATTTGTATAATTCTTCATCACGCATGCCATACTTATCAAAAAGTCTTTTTGCTTCATAGCTTATGTTTTTGCTTTTTCTAGCTTTATTGAGCTCATCTATACTCATTCTTGCCATTTTTTCATCAACTAAACATTTACAAAAAGGCTTCAACACAAATTGAATTTCGCAATACTTAATCATATCTGTTTTTAGTGCATCTTTTTCACCACAAGCAATAAAAAATAAAATTGCACTTGAAACTATAATGTTCTTTTTAAACATATTTATGAACCAATATACTCAAACAAATACATAGGCCACAATAATGCCACCTTTGTCATCACATCATTAAAATCTCGAAAATCACCGGTGCTTGCTAGAAACATAGGCTCATAAGAATACCAATAATAAGACAAACACAACCCTATAGCTGCATAAACAAAAACAAAAAACTGAATTTTTTTAACCATCTATAAATCCTTTTAAAAATTTAACTTGTTATAACAAGTTGAAATTGAAATCATATCAAAATAAAATTAAAAAAAACTTATAATAACAAGTTAGAATATGCAAGATTTAAAAAGCAATAAAATCACAAATTTAAAAGATGATTACATAGCCTCAGCCCATAAAATCATAGGAGCAAATGTTAAAAAAGCGAGAATTGCTAAGGGTTTAACTCAGCTTGAACTCAGTCTTGCAATGGGGCATAAATCAGTTAGCGTTGTTTCTTGTGCTGAGATTTATCATAAAAATCAGCATTTTAATATAGAACATTTGCTTAAAATCGCCAGAATTTTAGAAGTTGATATACAAGAATTTTTTGAAGGAGTGTAAGATAAGATCAAAAAAATATAAACAAAAATTTAAGCTCTACACAAGTAAAGCTTAAATTGCATAAATCAATCAAATATCAAATCAAACCCTAAGTCAAAGCTTGAAAATAGATATTTTCAAGCCTCTTTTTTGTTTTCAAGCTCTTCAAGCTTTTCCATTTTATCTAGTTGATTTAAATTAAGCCTTATGAATTTATAACTTAGATATATCACAAGGGGCCAAGCTAGTAAAAATAAGCCTTCCATAATTTTTCCTTTCAATACGTATGATGATCGTTTGCGATCTCTTCTTTTGTGATTTTCACCCTATCCATAGCGCGCCACACATAAAAGATATAAGCTAAAACAAAAGGCACAAGCAAAGACACATAAGCCATAACGCTAAGTGTATAATAACTTGAGCTTGCATTTTTAATGTTTAGCGAGCTTTGAAGCTCGCTTAAGGATGGATAAAAGGCATTTTGCATTCCAAGACTAGCTAAAAGTGCAAAAACAACTAAAACCACGCCTATACCTAAATTCCACACCCCACATCTTGCTTTGATAAAGATATTAAGCCAAAGCCCAAGCACGACAAAAACAAGTCCTACTAAAAATAACAGCACAAAAAGCCCATAGCATGAGATAAAGCTTAAAAAATACCCAAAAGGCTTCATCACAATCTCATTATTTTCAGCCATAAAAAAAGCATCTTTAGTAAAAATCCAGCCCAAAAAAGCCACAAAAAAAAGCAAAAAAGGCAGAGCATTCACAAGCACAGCCTTACTTGCTCTAAGTTTTAACTCTTCATCTAAGATATTATTCATAAAATAACTTGCCCCTAAAACTCTACTTAAAAATACCAAAGCTAAAGCTAAGAGATAATTATAAGGATTTAAAAGCAATTCAAGTCCTCTAAAAGGGCTTTGCCACTGCACGAAATTGTGTTCATTTAAGCTAAAATGCGAACCACTATAAAAACTAGAAAGGGCTATACCTATGAGAAAAACGCCTAAAAAGCCATTAATTTTAAGGAAAATTTCATAAGTTTTTGAGCCATAGACATTGCCTGCTTTTTTGCGGTATTCGTAACTTACAGCTTGTAAAATAAAGCAAAACAAAATCGCCAGCCAAGCCCAATACGCCCCACCAAAACTCGTGCTATAAAAAAGCGGAAAAGCTGCAAAACAAGCCCCACCAAACATGACTAAGGTAGTAAAACCAAGCTCCCATTTACGCCCCAAAGAATTCACAAGCATAGTTTTTTCAAGTTCACTTTTTGACAAGCTATCAATCAAAGTTTGCCCACCTTGCACAAAAAACATAAACACCAAAAGCCCACCAAGCAAGCTTACTATAAGCCACCAATACATCTGAAGTCCGCTAAGTTCTAAGCCAAAAAACATTTAAAACCCCTTTTTGATATAAGTAAGCATGATTTTAAGTTCAGCCACAAGCAAGGCTGTGAAAAGCACAGCAAAAAGCCAAAATGAAATTTGCACATTTACAGCACCCAAATTTGTAGCCGCAACGCCAACTGGCATGAGATCTTGTATAGCCCAAGGCTGACGTCCTACTTCAGCGACTATCCAGCCAGCCTCAGCTGCAACAAAGCCAAGCGGAACAAAAAACACGCAAACCCATAAAATCTTGCGGAATTTTTCTATATTATTTGCCATTGAAAGATAAAGCACTACGATAAAAAGCAAGAAAAATAAGCTTCCTAAAGCTACCATTAAGTGAAAACTATAAAAGGTAAGTGTCACAGGAGGCACAAGTTCTTTAGCATCATCAAAATAGCCATAGCCAAAGTCTTTAAAATTCTTTTCTAAAATACTTCTATGCTCACTCATAGCCTTAGTATCGTTATTTTCTTTAGCAAGCTGATAATTTTTAAGAGCATTTAAAGCAAGCTTGCCATTATCAATTCGCTCTTGCATAGGCACCACGCCTTTTTCACTATTGCCATAAACTAAGTCTTCAATACCCGGCACAAAAGAATTTGGATCACGATTTCCTAAGATGGAAAGTGCATAAGGGATTTCTAAGCCAAACAAAAAGACATTTTCATTATCGCCCAATGTTTTGTTTGGATTTAAAATCCCAAAAGGCACAAGCCCAGCTCTGTGCTCGCCCTTATAAATACCTTCCATAGCCGCAAGCTTCATAGGCTGAGTTTGAGTCACCCTATACGCACTCTCATCGCCGCTAAAAAATAAAAATATAGAACACACAAAACCAAAGCTAGCCCCTACTACAAGGCTTTTTTTAGCCTCGCTTATAAAACGTTTTTTAAGCAAAAACCACGCAGAAACACCCATAACAAACAAAGCAGCGATGACAAAACCACTGCCTATAGTGTGTAAAAACTTAGCTATAGCAACTGGACTTAAAGCCACTTCAAAGAAATTTTGCATTTCATTTCTTGCTGTATCTGGATTAAAAGCCATGCCTACAGGGTATTGCATCCAGCCATTTGCCACAAGTATCCAAAAGGCTGATAAATTTGAACCTATAGCCACGCACCAAGTAGAAAGCAAGTGAAAGCCCTTTGAAACCTTGTTCCAGCCAAAAAACATCACCGCAAAAAAAGTCGCCTCTAAGAAAAAGGCCATTATGCCCTCAACTGCCAAAGGCGCACCAAAAATATCGCCCACAAACCAGCTATAATTTGCCCAGTTCGTGCCAAACTCAAACTCCATAATAATGCCAGTAGCCACGCCTATAGCAAAATTTATGGCAAATAAAGCCATCCAAAATTGAGTGATTTTTTTCCATTTTTCATCACTCGTTTTAACATAAATAGTCTCCATAATCGCTAAAATAAAGCTTAGCCCCAAAGTCAAAGGCACAAAGATGAAATGATATAAAGCAGTAAGAGCAAACTGAGCCCTACTCCAATCCACACTTGATAATTCAGCCATCACTACTCCTCTTGCAGTAAATTTTTAAGCACAAAATGTGTTTTTTCCTCATCGCTTTTATACAAAGCTTTGAAATTATCATCAAAGACAAACATTTCAAAGACAAAAAAGATAACAAAAAGCTTGACAAAAATGATTTTCCACAAAATTTTTCCAAGAGTAAGGTTTGCAAAACCTTGTTTGTAAAACTCAAAAATAGCTTTTAGAACTCTTGAATTTGCCCTAAATATCGCCCAAAGCATTATTTATCGCCTTTATTGTGAAAAATTTAAAATGTAGATTATAGACAATTAAACTTAAAAAATAACTTATAAATAAATATTAAATGATTAAAACTTAAAGATTTGTTTTCTTACTTATAAATTTTTATTTTAAAATTCAAAAAGCCCTTTAATGATTTTTTATAAATTTTTAGCTACAATCAACGCTTATTTTTTAACGCAAGAGGTAAAAAATGACAGATTATATCAATGATGATTTAGAGCAATTCAACTCTATCATAAAACTTCACAAGCCCATAACTTTCTTTGGTTCAGCGCGTCTGAAAAAAGGCAGTTTTTACTACGAGCAGGCTAAAAATTTAGCTTTTAAATGTGTTGAAGAAGGTTTTAGTGTCATTACCGGAGGAGGTGGTGGCATAATGATGGGTGCCAATGAAGGGGCATTTTATGCTAAAAACAAACTTGGCTTAGAAGGCGAAAAATCCATAGGTTTTAATATTTTTTTACCATTTGAGCAAAAGTTAAACGACTTTTTAGGATATAATATGACTTTTAAAAGCTTAGCCATTCGCAAAATGGCTCTTATTGAAAAGAGCATTGCTTTTGTGATCTTCCCCGGCGGCTATGGAACACTTGATGAGCTTCTTGAAGTGCTAACCTTAAAGCAACTTGGTTTTAAAGAAGTTCCTATTTTTGTTGTTGGGAAAGAATTTTGGCAGGGTTTTGATGAGTTTGTCAGGCATTCTTTGCTTAAAAACGAAATGATTTCAAATGATGATATTTTTCAGTATGAGATACTTGACGACTTGGATTTGATTATCAAAAAATTAAAGGAAAATGATGAAAATTTTAGTCGCCATGAGCGGAGGAGTTGATAGCACCATAACCGCTTACACACTTCTTAAACAAGGGCATGAGGTTGAGGGCTGTTATATGAAGTTGCATGGCAAGCCCGGTTATCATGAAGAAAATATCGCCAAAGTCGAAAGAGTAGCAAAATTTTTAGGTATAAAACACCACATTTTAGACTTGCAAGAAGACTTTAAAAAGGCTGTATATATGCCCTTTGTTAATACCTATAAAGAAGGTAAAACACCTAATCCTTGTGCGTGGTGTAACCGCTTTATCAAGCTTGGTAAGCTTTTAGAATTTGCAAAAAGCTTAGGCTGTGAAAAACTTGCTACAGGACATTATGCGCGTATTGAAGATGGTTTTATAAAAGTAGCTGTTGATGAGAGCAAAGATCAAAGTTATTTTCTTGCTTCAGCTGATAAAGACGCCCTGCCTTATCTTATCTTTCCTTTAGGAGAGCAAAGAAAAGAACAAGTTAAAGCTTATGCAGCAAGCATAAAAGAGCTTCAAAGCTTTGCGACACAAAAAGAAAGTGCTGAAATTTGCTTTGTTGAGGATACTTATGTGCAAGTTTTAGAGCAATTCATGGATACCAAAATTCCCGGCGAAGTACTTGATAGCAGCGGTAAAGTCGTAGGCAAGCATGAAGGCTATATGCACTATACTATAGGCAAAAGACGTGGTTTTGAAGTAAAGGGCGCGCATGAGCCACACTTTGTCTTAAAAATCAACGCAGATAAAAATCAAATCGTAGTCGGCAAGAAAGAAGAGCTTAAAGTCAAGGAATTTGAGCTTGATAAAATCAATCTTTTCTTAGACGCAAAAGAGCTTGATTGTGAAGTAAAAATCCGCTACCGAAGTAAAGCCACGCCTTGTGTGGTAAAAATAGCAGATGATGGCAGTGCAAAAATAGAACTCAAAGAAGAAGTATATGGGCTTGCAAGCGGACAAATGGCTGTTTTTTACGATAAAGACAGGGTTCTTGCAAGTGGATTCATATCATAAATTTAAACTTTTTAAAGCAAAATTCAAAGAAGCCGAAAAAACTTCTTTGAATTTCAAGTCTTACTTAAATAAACTGCACGACAGCCTCAAAATCTTGTCTTGTTTTTGCTCGTTTTGGAGGATTTGCCCTATAACCTAAAGCAAGGCAAACAGCTACCCCAAAATGTGTGCTATCAATGAGCTTTTCATCAGCTAAAAGCTTTTCAACGCCTTCTTGATCAAAGCCCTCTATGGCAAGGCTATCAAGCCCAAGCAAAGCTGCTGCACTCATTACATTACCAAGTGCGATATAACATTGTTTGCATGCCCAATCAAACACCGCCTTTTCATTACCAAAGATACGAAAATTATTTTTTTGGAAATTCGTGTAAAATTCGCTTTTAATCTTTTGAATTTCATCAGGTAATTTTTGCACATCTTGCATCATATGTCTAACATGCTCGCCATCTGGCTTCATATCGATATTTTTTCGTGCTAAGATAATGATAAAATCACTTGCATTTTTTAAGGCATCAACCCCACCCCAAACTATAGGTTCAAGCTTTTCTCTTAAAGCCTTATCTTTAATCACAAGAAATTTCCAAGGCTCAAAACCAAAAGAACTCGGACTTAAACGAGCCACCTCTAAAAGAGTGTTTAAATCTTTTTCACTGAGTTTTTTTGTGCCATCAAAGCCGTTGCTATTGCATGCGTGGCGAAAATTTGAAAACTCAATGATTTTTTCATTGTCTAAAAAACGCATTATTTCTCCTTTGTGAAACTAAATATTTTAAGTTTTTAATTATAGCAAGCCAAGATATAAAAAACAAGAACGCACAAAAAAGATACACAAGGATATAAATTTTATTTAGGTATAAAATTTATATCTTATTAAAGGCTTATTTTAAGGAACTTATGCTAAAATAAACTCTTTTAAAAAAAGGCTAAAAATGTCAAAGAAAATGATGAAAAACACAGAATTATTATGCGATACTTTAACCTGCCCTATTGAGACAACTTTAAGCTTAATCAGTGGAAAATATAAAGCCGTGATACTTTTTTATCTTTTTGGAGGAAAAAAACGTTTTAATGAACTCAAACGCCTAATGCCAAGTGTTACGCACAGAACCTTAACCTTGCAACTTAGAGACTTAGAAAAAGATAAACTCATCACAAGAAAAATTTATGCTCAAATTCCACCAAAGGTTGAATACAAGCTTACTGAACTTGGTTTATCGCTTGAACCTATCATTGAAGCGATGCGAATTTGGGGTGTGGATTATAAAGGAAAAAAATGAGTAAAGACATAGTATTTATGGGAACTCCAGAGTATGCAGCAAGGATTTTAGAAGAACTTATTCAAACTAGCTTTAATATATTAGCTGTCATTACTCAGCAAGATAAGGCTGTAGGCAGAAAGCAAATTCTTACTCAAAGTGCGGTAAAAACACTTGCTTTAAAGCATAATTTAAAGGTTTTAACCCCAAAAAGTCTTAAAGATAAGATTTTTCAAGAGGTGTTAAGAAGCTTAGATATTGATTTTATCGTTGTGGCTGCATATGGAAAAATCTTGCCAAAAAGCATTTTAGAGCTTGCACCTTGTATCAATCTACACGCCTCGCTTTTACCAAAATACCGCGGGGCAAGTCCTATACAAAGTGCAATTTTAAACGGCGATGAAAAAAGCGGGGTTTGCACTATGCTTATGGACGAAGGACTTGATACAGGTGCTATTTTACAAAGCTTTGAATGTGATATTAAAGATAAAAATGCCTTGCTTGTCTTTGAAGAGCTAGGCGAACTTGCCGCAAAGCTTTGTGTAAAAACCTTAAATGAATTTCAAAGCCTTCACCCACAAATTCAAGATGAAAGCAAGGCTAGCTTTTGCACGAAAATCAAAAAAGAAGATGGGCTTATTGATATAAAAGAGCAAACAGCAAGGGATATTTATCAACAATATCTTGCCTTTTATAACTGGCCTCAAATTTTTTTAAACAATGGCTTAAAGCTCGTTGAAATAGAGCTTGTTAGCGAAGATGAAAAGCACCAAAGCGCTCAAATTTTAAGTCTAGAAAAAGATGCTTTTTTATTAGCATGTAAAAATGGAGTTTTAAGGATAAAAAAACTTCAAGAAGCTGGTAAAAAAGTGCTTGATGCAAGAACTTATCTTAATGGAAAAAGGTTGAAAAGTGGAGATTATTTGTATTGAAAGTATAGCTTCAACACATCTTTATATGTGCGAAGCGGTGCGAAATGCTACAATCAATAAAAACTTAGCCCTTTATGCTTTAGAGCAAACCGGAGGCATAGGCAGCAGGGAAAATGAATGGCATAGCACAAAAGGCAATTTGCACTTAAATTTTTGCTTGAGTTTAGAGGATTTACCTCAGGATTTGCCTTTATCTTCAGTAAGTATTTATTTTAGCTTTATTTTAAAAGAGCTTTTAAGTGAGCAAGGCTCAAAAATTTGGCTGAAGTGGCCCAATGATCTTTATATAGCTGATAAAAAAATCGGCGGTATGATGAGTGCAAGGATAAAAGACTTCATCGTTGTTGGTGTGGGTATAAACATCAAAACTGCTCCAGCTGGGGCTGGACTTTTGGATATAGATATTGATTTAAAGGACTTTGTAGAACTTTTTATCAAAGAAATTCAAAAAAAAATTTTATGGAAGCAAATTTTTAGCAAGTATGTGATAGAATTTGAAAAATCAAAACCATTTAGCGTTCATCATGAAGGCAAAAAACTCCCTTTAAAAGAGGCTTTGCTTTATGAAGACGGAAGCATTTTACTTGACAATAAAAGGATATATAGTTTAAGATGAGTGAGATCATTACCATAGCCAATCAAAAAGGTGGCGTAGGCAAAACCACAACAGCGATAAATTTAGCAGCAAGTTTAGCAGTAGCCGAAAAAAAGGTGCTTTTAGTTGATGTTGATCCTCAAGCAAATGCTACAACAGGACTTGGATTTAATAGAAATAATTACGAATACAATATTTATCATGTTTTTACAGGACGCAAAAAAATCAGTGATATTATCTTAAAAACTGAACTTCCAAAACTTGATCTAGCTCCTTCAAATATAGGACTTGTAGGCATAGAACAAGAGCTTGCCAAAGATGAAAGCATAGAACGTAAAATCGTGCTTAAAAATCAACTTAAAGAAGTCATTGATGCGTATGATTTTATCATCATTGACTCTCCCCCAGCACTTGGAAGCATCACCGTGAATGCTTTTGCAGCAAGTGATAGCGTGATCATACCTATACAATGTGAATTTTATGCTCTTGAGGGCGTAGCTATGGTGCTTAATACCATTAAAATCATCAAAAAAAGTATCAATCCAAAGCTTAAAATCAGAGGCTTTTTACCGACTATGTATAGCTCTCAAAACAACCTTTCTAAGGATACAGTTGAGGACTTAAAACAAAATTTCAAAGAGCAGCTTTTTACGATTAATGGTGATGAGAATGATTTTATCATCATTCCACGCAATGTTAAATTAGCTGAAAGCCCAAGTTTTGGCAAACCTATCATACTTTATGATATCAAATCACCCGGCTCGCTTGCGTATCAAAACTTAGCGTATTCTATATTAGGATAAAAAATGGCAAAAAGAAGTGCTTTAGGTAGAGGTTTAAGCAGTATTTTAGGTGATGTTGATGAAGCTTATAGCAAAGAACTCGGACTTGATCGTAGCAGAGTTGAAGAAATCAGCCTTGAACTTATCAGTGCAAATCCTTACCAGCCAAGAAAGCATTTTGATGAAGATGCCTTAGATGATTTAGCTAAATCCATACAAACTTATGGGCTGCTTCAACCCATCATCGTTTTTAAAAAAGAAAACGAAAACTATGTTTTAATCGCTGGAGAGCGCCGTTTTAGGGCATGTCAAAGACTAAAAATGCCTACAATTAAGGCTTTGGTTGCTGAAGTAGAAGAAGAAAAATTAAGAGAACTTGCCTTAATCGAAAACATACAAAGAGAAGATTTAAATCCTATAGAACTCGCGAATTCTTACAAAGACTTAATCGAACATTATAAGATCACCCAAGAAGAGCTTTCAAATAAGGTGCATAAATCACGCTCACAGATCACAAACACTTTGAGATTGCTTCAGCTTAGTAAAGATACTCAAAAGCTTATCGCTGAAGGCAAAATTTCTCAAGGACATGCCAAAATCATGGTTGGACTTGACAACAAAGATGAAAAACTGCTTATTGATACAATTTTAGGACAAAAGTTAAGCGTAAGAGATGCTGAAAAAATAGCACAAAAAATGAAAAAAAATGAAACAAATCACGAAATAGATCAAGAGCTTAACCAAGAACTTGAAAAATTCAAAATCAAACTTAAAAAGCTAAATATCTCACACAAAGCAAAGCACGAACAAATCACACTTTATTTAAGCGATCTTGAAAAAATTAAACAATTAAACAAATTATTACAATAAATTTACATAAGATTTAATATTTTTTAGATACAATATTGAAATTAACTCAAAATTTTTAAAAAGGCAAAAGATGTTTGATGATGTTCGTTTATCCATAATGCTCGCTACTTTTATCATTTTTTTGGCTATGATTATAATACTCAACAGCCTGCTTTATAAGCCTTTGCTTGAATTTATTGATCAAAGAAACAAGTCTATAGAAAGCGATGAAAAAAAAGTCAAGCAAAACTCAGAAGAAATGTCAAATTTCAACGATGAATTTGATAAAATCAAACAAAGCACACGAGAAGAAATTAATGCTATAAAACAAAAAGCACTCAATGAAGCAAAGCAAGAAGCTGAAAAAGAACTTGAAAATAAAAAGCAAGAACTTGAACAAAAAATGCAAATTTTTTACGCTCAGCTTGCTCAAGATAGAGCAAATTTCGAACAAGAATTAAAAATTAGTCTTCCAGCATGGCAAGAAGCTTTGAAGAATAATTTAAAAAATATATAAACACTAAGGAAAAATGATGAAAAAGATAGGTTTTGCATTGGCTTTTTTACCCCTTGCCCTTTTTGCTGCACCAAGCGGAAGTGGGGAATATGATATAATTCCTCGAACAATTAACTTTTTGATCTTTGCGGCTATTTTATTTTATTTTCTCGCTCGCCCAGCAAAAGAATTTTATAACAATAGAATCTCTAAAATCGCAACAAGACTAGAAGAAATTCAAAACAAAGTTCTAGAAAGTAAAAACAAAAAGCTTGAAACGATCAAAAAACTTGAAGATGCAAAAAAAGAAGCTATTGTGGCTATTAACACAGCTAAAAAAGAAGCTGAACTTTTAGCAATCAAACTAAAAAATGATACAAAAAATGATATAGCTTTGCTTGAAAAGCATTTTGAAGAACAAAAAGTGTATGAGCAAAGAAGAATGCAAAAAGAAGTTATTGCTAAAACTTTAAATCAAATGTTTAGCGAATGCAAACTAAAGCAAGATGAAATTTTAGATATCATGCTTAAAAAGGTGTCTTAACAATGGAAAATCTAATTGCAAAAAAATACGCCAAAGCCATATTAGAACGAAAAG
Source organism: Campylobacter sp. MIT 12-5580 (assembly GCF_005406235.1). Taxonomy (NCBI): domain Bacteria; kingdom Pseudomonadati; phylum Campylobacterota; class Epsilonproteobacteria; order Campylobacterales; family Campylobacteraceae; genus Campylobacter; species Campylobacter sp. MIT 12-5580. The sequence continues at coordinate 26,657 of NZ_NXLK01000007.1, read as the reverse complement.
ATTCTAAGGAATTTTACGAGCTTTTATCACAGCTTAGTCCAGCTTTTGCTCTACCTAAATTTAAAATGATTTTAGAATCAAGCGAATACAAAAAAGGTCAAAAGCTAGAAATTATAATGTCTTTTTTTCAAAGCGTGAAACCAAGTTTTGAAAATTTTATCCGCCTTTTAACGCAAAATTCAAGACTTACACTTATCCCAAAAATAGTTGAAGAACTACGAAAGCAAGAAGCTTTAAAAGCTCAAATTTATACGGGCATAGTGTATTCTGAACAAGCTTTAGAACAAAACAAAATTAACGATTTGGAAAAAAAATTAAGCGAAAAATTTAAGGTAAGTATAAAACTAGAAAATCAAATCACTAAAACTCAAGGGATAAAAATAAGTCTTGAAGAATTAGGATATGAAATTTCTTTTTCTATACAGAGTTTGCAAACAAAAATGAGTGATTATATACTCAAAACACTATAAAGGAGAATGTGTATGAAACTTAAAGCTGATGAAATTAGCTCTATCATCAAAGAAAAGATTGAGAATTTTGATTTAAATCTTGAGATTGAAGAAACAGGTAAGATCATTTCAATAGCCGATGGTGTGGCAAAAGTATATGGACTTAAAAATGTCATGGCAAGCGAAATGGTTGAATTTGAAAATGGCGAAAAAGGTATGGCACTTAACCTTGAAGAAGCAAGTGTTGGTGTGGTTATACTTGGTAAGGGCGAGGGCTTAAAAGAAGGCTCTTCAGTTAAACGCCTCAAAAAGCTCTTGAGCGTGCCAGTTGGTGATGCGATGATAGGACGCGTGGTTAATGCTTTAGGTGAGCCAATAGACGCAAAAGGTGCGATTGGGGCAAGTGAGTTTCGCTTTATCGAAGAAAAAGCCAAAGGTATCATGGCAAGAAAAAGCGTTCATGAGCCTTTACAAACTGGACTTAAAGCCATAGATGCTCTTGTGCCAATCGGTAGAGGACAAAGAGAGCTTATCATCGGCGATAGACAAACTGGAAAAACAACCGTTGCAATTGATACTATTATCAATCAAAAAGGACAAGATGTTATTTGTATTTATGTTGCTATAGGACAAAAACAAAGCAATGTTGCTCAAGTAGTCAAAAGGCTTGAAGAACATGGGGCAATGGATTATACTATAGTTGTAAGTGCTGGTGCTTCTGATTCTGCGGCTTTACAATACATCGCTCCTTATGCTGGTGTGACTATGGGTGAGTATTTTAGAGATAATGCTCGTCATGCTTTAATCATTTATGATGATCTTTCAAAACACGCTGTGGCTTATCGTGAAATGTCTTTGATTTTACGCCGTCCTCCAGGTCGTGAGGCGTATCCAGGCGATGTTTTTTACCTACATTCAAGATTGCTTGAAAGGGCTTCAAAGCTTAGTGACGCACTTGGTGCTGGCAGTTTAACAGCTTTACCTATCATTGAAACTCAAGCTGGAGATGTTTCAGCTTATATTCCTACCAATGTTATTTCAATCACTGATGGACAAATTTTCCTTGAAACAGACCTCTTTAATTCAGGTGTACGTCCGGCGATAAATGTAGGCTTATCAGTTTCTCGTGTGGGTGGGGCAGCTCAGATTAAGGCTATCAAGCAAGTTGCAGGAACCTTAAGACTTGATCTAGCTCAATACAGAGAGCTTCAAGCTTTTGCTCAGTTTGCAAGTGATTTGGATGAATCAAGCCGCAAACAGCTTGAAAGAGGGCAAAGAATGGTTGAAATTCTTAAGCAAGCTCCGTATTCTCCTTTGGCTGTTGAAAAACAAGTAGTGCTTATTTTTGCTGGAACAAGAGGCATACTTGATTCTATCCCGGTAAATAAAATCAATGAATTTGAAGCTGGGCTTTATTCTTTCATCGAAGCAAAATATCCAGAAATTTTTGAGCAAATTCGCTCTAAAAAAGCTTTGGATAAAGAACTTGAAGAAAAGATTAGCACAGCGCTTAATGAATATAAATCAAGTCATATATAAAGGCATTTTATGGCTAGTCTTAAAGAGATAAAAAGAAAGATAAAAAGCGTCAATAACACGCAAAAAACAACTAAAGCGATGAAGCTTGTTTCTTCAGCTAAGCTTAAAAGAGCAGAAGAAGCGGCTAGACGCAGTAAGTTTTATGCACAAAAAATCGATGAAGTTTTAGCTGAAATTTCTTTAAATATCAGCAAAATTTCAAAAGATGATGAACGCTTTGTATTCTTTCAAGAAAGGGCTGTGAAAAAGCTAGATATTATCTTTATCACAGCAGATAAAGGGCTTTGTGGTGGCTTTAACTCAAGAACCATTAAAAGTGTTAATGAGCTGATGAAAGAATACCGCAGTAAAGGTATAGAAGTTCGTTTGCGAGCCGTTGGAAAAACAGGCGTTGAATTTTTTCGCTTTCAAGGTATCGAGCTTTTAAAAACTTATGAACATTTAAGCTCAAATCCAAGCTATGAAAGGGCTTGTGAGGTGATTAATGAAGTAGTAAATGACTTCTTAAACAAAGAAACTGATCAAGTCATCATCATACATAATGGCTATAAAAATATGATCTCTCAAGAGCTTAAAGAGCTTCATTTGCTTCCGGTTGAGCCTTTAAAAGTGCAAGATGAAAGTCAAATTTCAAACTCAGCTCTAGAGCTTGAGCCAGAAGGTGATGAATTAATGCAAGAGTTGATGAAAACCTATTTTGAATACAATATGTATTTTGCCTTAATTGACTCTTTAGCAGCCGAGCATAGTGCAAGAATGCAGGCTATGGATAATGCGAGTAAAAATGCCAAAGAAATGGTTAAAAACTTAAATTTAGCCTATAATAAAGCAAGACAAGAAAGTATCACTACTGAACTTATAGAAATTATCAGTGGTGTTGAATCAATGAAATAAGGAGAAATGAATGAGTAAGCAAGGATTGATTTCACAAATTTTAGGACCGGTGGTTGATGTTGATTTTAGTGATTATCTGCCACAGCTTAATGAAGCTTTGATTGTAAATTATGACTTAGGTGGCAAAAAACACAAACTCGTCTTAGAAGTCGCTGCTCATCTTGGCGATGAAAGGGTAAGAACTATCGCTATGGATATGACAGAAGGACTTGTAAGAGGACTTGAAGTAGAAGCTACAGGAGCACCTATTAGCGTGCCAGTTGGTGAAAAAGTTTTAGGCAGAATTTTCAATGTAACTGGTGATCTTATAGATGAGGGCGAAGAATTAAGCTTTGATAAGCATTGGAGCATACATAGAGACCCACCTCCTTTTGAAGAACAAAGCACAAAAAGTGAAATTTTTGAAACAGGCATTAAGGTTGTGGATTTGCTCGCTCCTTATGCTAAGGGTGGAAAAGTCGGACTTTTTGGTGGTGCTGGTGTTGGAAAGACCGTTATTATCATGGAGCTTATCCATAATGTTGCGTTTAAGCACAGCGGATATTCAGTATTTGCAGGCGTGGGTGAGCGAACTCGTGAGGGAAATGACCTTTATAATGAAATGAAAGAAAGTAATGTTTTAGATAAGGTTGCCCTTTGCTACGGACAAATGAATGAACCACCAGGAGCTAGAAATCGTATCGCTTTAACAGGGCTTACTATGGCGGAGTATTTTAGAGATGAAATGGGACTTGATGTGCTTATGTTTATCGATAATATCTTTAGATTTTCTCAATCAGGCTCTGAAATGTCAGCGCTTCTTGGACGTATCCCTTCAGCTGTGGGTTATCAACCAACCTTAGCAAGTGAAATGGGTAAATTCCAAGAAAGAATTACTTCAACCAAAAAGGGCTCTATCACTTCAGTTCAAGCTGTTTATGTGCCAGCTGATGACTTAACTGACCCAGCCCCAGCAACCGTTTTTGCTCACCTTGATGCTACAACCGTTCTTAATAGAGCTATAGCTGAAAAAGGAATTTATCCAGCTGTTGATCCGCTTGATTCAACTTCTCGTGTGCTTGATCCACATATCATCGGCGAAGAACATTATAAAGTCGCTCGTGGAGTGCAATCTGTGCTTCAAAAGTATAAGGACTTGCAAGATATCATCGCTATCTTAGGTATGGACGAGCTTAGCGAAGAAGATAAACTTGTGGTTGAAAGAGCAAGAAAGATAGAAAAATTCCTTTCTCAACCTTTCTTTGTGGCTGAAGTGTTCACAGGTAGCCCTGGTAAATATATCAGCCTTGAAGATACTATAGCTGGCTTTAAAGGAATTTTAGAAGGTAAATACGATCACCTGCCAGAAAATGCATTTTACATGGTAGGTAACATCAATGAAGCCATTGAAAAGGCTGAAAAAGCTAAAGGCTAAGCATGAGTGATTTAATGCATTTAGAGGTGGTAACACCTATGGGTATGATTTATGAGGGTGAAGTGCGTTGTGTAGTTTTGCCCGGAAGCGAGGGTGAGTTTGGCGTGCTTAAAGGGCATGCTTCTCTCATTTCATCTTTAAAAGCTGGGGTGATTGATATAGAAAAAGCTGATTCTAAGCATGAATTAATCGCTGTTGATTCAGGTTATGCAGAAGTGAATGAGTTTAAAACCACTGTTTTAGCCAAAGGTGCAGTAGCCATTAATGCAGATGAAAACAGCGAAATCGCACAAAATTTAAATGCGGCTAAAGAACTTCTTCGATCAGCAAGTTCTGATAGCGTGGCTCTAGCTTCTACTTTTGCAAACATAGACAGCAAAGCAGGGGTAAAGTAAGTGATCAATACGGCGTCCATCATACATTTTTTTAATGAATCAAGCCTTATCACTTACATAGTATTAATTTGGCTTTCTTTTTATTTTATTTTAAGCTTTGCTATTTTATTTGCTCGATCGACTTTTTTAGGCGTTTGGATCAATAAAGAAAAAGGAAGTTTAGAATACTTACTTATGGGAAACAAAGATATTTCTCAAACCGAATCTATACTCAGAAAATGCCCGGAAAATGAAAAAAATCGCCTTGAAATTTATAAAAATTTAGCTGAAAAAAGAGCAAGTGTAGGACTAACTTGGCTTTCTATCATCGCTTCAACTTCTCCTTTTATAGGGCTTTTTGGAACGGTTGTATCTATACTTGAAACCTTTGGTGGACTTGGCACTCAAAACTCTTTAAGTATCATCGCTCCAAAAATAAGCGAAGCACTCGTTGCTACAGGTTGTGGGATACTCGTGGCTATACCAGCTTATAGCTTTCACTTAAGCATAAAAAGAAAAGCATTTGAACTTATGAGCGTCATTGATAGCGAAATAAAAATTCTTGCAAAGGCATAACTTTGTCATTTCTTGATGAAAAACCAGAACTCAATATCACACCTTTGGTTGATATTATGCTTGTTTTACTTGCCATTTTAATGGTCACTGCACCAAGTATTACTTATGAAGAAAACATCAATCTCCCAAAAGGCTCGCAAAAGACAAATTCAACAGCAACGCTTAAAAGTCTTATCATTGCTGTAAATGGCAAAAGAGAAATTTTTATCAATGAAAAAAAATTTAACTTTGTAAGTTTTGCAGATAACCTAGCCATACTCAAACCACAATTTAAACTTGATGAGCCTGTTTTTATACGAGCTGACAAAGAACTTAAATATGATGATGTGATTTTTGTTTTAAGGGTGGTAAAAAACTTAGGCTTTAACAAGGTTTCTTTACAAACGGAGTAGCTTTTGAAAGATTATGGTGTAGGATCATTTAACGCTTTTTTGCTCGCTTTAATCGTTTATATGGCTCTTGTTTTTTTTATCGCTTTTAAACTCAGTGAAGAAGCCAAACAAAGTGTAAAATACACTGATATAGCAAATAGCTTTGTTGATGTAGAACTTGGCGAATACCAAGCTACACCCGCACAAAACACACAATCAAATCCCGAGAAACAAGCCAAAATAGAAGAAGAACAACTTAAAGAAACGACAAATAAAGCCGTTGAGACAAAAGAAGACACCCAAAAAGCAAGTGATATTAGCTCTTTGTTTGGCAATGTCAAAGATTATCAAGAAGAGCAAAGCTCTAAGGTGCAATCATCTAGCAAATCCCAAAGCAAGACAACCACCACAAGCACAAGCGCTTCAAATATCGTAAAGCAACTCAATGACTCACTCATCAATCAAAGCGATAAGATAGGACAAAGCTCACAAAAGCAGATGACAGGAGTATATGATGAGTTTTTGGGTAAGATTGCAAGAAGAATGCAAGAAAATTGGTTGCTTTATCCAAGGAGCGGAAATTTTAGCGTAATCGTGCATTTTTTTATAGATAGTAACGGAATTTTTGGATATACTTCAGTTTCAAAAAGTGGCAATGCTGAATTTGACGCAAAAGTTGAACTTTTTTTAGAAGATTTAAAAGGTAAGTTTATCGCGTATCCACCAAATTCAAAAAGATACGAAGATACAGCTTCTATAAGCGATGAAATCAGTATGCAGCAACATTAAGGAGAAAAAATGAAAAAAATCTTTGGACTTTTCTTTTTGATCTTATCAGCTCTTTTTGCAGCTGATGAAGCCTCTATTTCTATCGTCAATAAAGGCACTGTTTTACCAAAAATCATCATCAAAGATAACTCAACACTTAGTGACACAAGCTTAAAAAGAAATTTTTATAATCTCATCTTAAATGATTTAAAAATCAGCTCAAATTTTGAAGTGCTTGAAAGAGGTAATGAACAAGGCAATTATCTGCTTGAATACGAACTAAACAAAGAAGGTGGCAATACTTTAAATTTAAGAGTAAAGATTAAAGCTGATGGCACAGAAAAAAGTAACAAAAGCTACTCAGTGCCAAGTCTTGAGCTCTATCCTTTCCTGGCTCACACAAGCATTAAAGACTCGGTTAATACCTTAGGCTTAGCTCCGGTTGAATGGATGGATCATAAAATTTTGATTGCTAAAACTTCAAGCTCAAAAAGAAGCCAAATTATCATGGCTGATTATACACTTACTTATCAAAAAGTCGTTGTAGCAGGCGGATTAAACCTCTTTCCAAAATGGGCAAACAAAGCTCAAACTGCATTTTACTACACTGCTTATGATCATAATATCCCTACACTTTATCGTTATGATCTTAACACAAACAAAGCCACAAGGATACTTTCAAGCGGAGGTATGATCGTCGCAAGCGATGTGAGTGAAGATGAAAATAAAATCCTTGTTACTATGGCACCACAAGATCAGCCCGATGTATATCTTTACGATCTTAAAAAAAAGAGTTTGATTAAAATCACAAATTATTCAGGCGTTGATGTAAATGGAAATTTCATCGAAAATGATCAAAAAGTAATTTTTGTAAGCGATCGTTTGGGTTATCCAAACCTTTTTATGCAAAAAATAGGCGGATCGAATGCCGAGCAAGTTGTTTTTCACGGGCGTAACAATACAGCTGTTTCAACCTACAAAAACTATATCGTGTATTCAAGTCGTGAGATGGAACAAAGAGGCGTGTTTAATATCTATTTAATGAGTACAGAAAGTGATTATATCCGCCAACTTACAGCAAATGGCAAGAATTTATTCCCTCGTTTTTCAAGCGATGGTGGAAGTATAGTGTTTATCAAATATCTTGGTAATCAAACAGCTTTAGGGATAATCCGCGTAAATGCCAATAAATCCTTTCATTTTCCACTCAAGGTTGGGAAAATTCAATCGATTGATTGGTAAATTTTATTCAAATTTAATATTTTTTAGTTATAATTAACGCACTTAACAAAACTTTATGAAAGGTAAAAGATGAAGAAAATTCTCTTAATCTCAGTTGCAGTTTTTGCAATGATTCTTAGTGGTTGCCAAGCAACTAAAAAATCACCTTCAGTTACCCAAACAGGTAGCACACAAGGTACTAGCGGTGCTGCTTCTGGTGGTAACGATACTTTTGGTGGTGTTGGTTCTCTTGCGAGCGGACTTGGAAAAATCTATTTTGATTTTGACAAATACAACATCAGATCAGATATGCAAGCTGTTGTAAATGCAGGTGCTGATTTACTTAAAGGTCAAGCAGGTGGTGCTCAAATTACAGTTGAAGGAAACTGCGATGAGTGGGGAACTGATGAATACAACCAAGCGCTTGGTTTAAGAAGAGCAAATGCTGTAAAAAGAGCTTTAGTTACTTTAGGTCTTGATTCAAAACAAATTGCAGTAAAAAGCTATGGCGAAACTAACCCAGTTTGTACTGAAAGAACAGCAGAATGTGACGCACTAAATCGTCGTGCAGAGATTAAAGTTGGACTCTAATCTTTAAACTACAATGAAAAAAATACTACTAACTTTGGCAGCTCTTTTTAGTGCTGCCTTAGCTGAAACTTCAGCTTTTGACGCAGGAAACATTAATAATAATTCTGGCTATGGACTTACACAAAACGAAAAAATTCTAAAAGACAAGCTTGATACACTCAATAACAATTATCTGCAAAACAACGCAAGGATAAATTCAGTCAATGAACAAATAGAAGGCATCCAAAGCACTCTAGAAGGTATTAACTCGCAATACAGCAAAACAAATACCAAAATCACTCAACTTGAACAAAATCTCAGCAAAGAACTCCAAAAACTTCGAGTTTATGCTGAAGAAAGCCGAAAAATTCAAGAAGCAAATAACAAGCAAATCAAACAAGTTCTAAGCGAACTCAGTCAGCTTATGGATACTTATATCAACCAAAACACACAAGATCAAAATTTAAGTCAAACACCGCAAATAACTTCATCAACAGATGAAAATAAAAGCAAACAAGTAATACCAACTACACAAAAAAAACAAGATGATGAATCTTGGAAGAAAAAAGAATTAGACGAGCTTTTAGAGCTTGCTTTAAAAGAATTTAACAATAAAAACAATTATGAAAACTCAAAAGTAAAATTTGAGTATTTAATCGAAAAAAATTACAAGCCGGCCTTATCAAATTTTCATATAGGCGAGATAGAATACAAGAAAAAACGTTATGCAAACGCGATAAATTATTATAAAAAAAGTGCTCAGTTATATTCAAAAGCAAAGTATATGCCAACCTTGCTTTATCATACAGCCATTAGCCTTGATAAAGTGGGCGATACAAAAGCAGCAAATGGCTTTTATCAAGCTTTGAAAAAGGACTATCCACAAAGCAAAGAAGCTAAAGCCGCACCAAATAGAAAATAAAATCAAAAGGAGAAAAAATGTCAATAGCTAAAAATAGCGTAGTTTCAATGTTTTATGAACTTAAAGACGCCAACACAGGAGAACTTTTAGAGTCAAACTTACACTCAGCTCCTGTTTCTTTTATACTTGGAAAGGGGCAAATTTTAGAGGGCTTAGAAGAAGAAATTGCTAAGCTTGATTGTCCTAGTGAGGCTGATGTTATCATTAAAAAAGATAAGGCTTTAGGCGAGTATGATCAAAGTGCAGTGCAAACCTTACCAAAAGAGCAATTTGCTGGTATTGATTTAAAAGTAGGTATGGAACTTTTTGGCGAAAGCGAAGATGGTGGCACCGTGCGGGTTATAGTAAAAGATATTAAAGATGATGAGGTTGTGATTGATTATAATCACGCTTATGCAGGCAGGGATTTGCTTTTTAGTCTTAATATACTTGATGCACGTGAAGCTAGCGAAGATGAAATTTTAACTGGTATTATAGCAGGAAGTGGAAGTTGTGGTTGTGGGGGACATGATCATGATCATCATCATGGTGGCGGAGGATGCTGCGGCGGACATGGCGGTGGTTGCGGTTGCCACTGAGGTAGTTTGATGAAAGCTGTTTTTATCTTTGCAGGACAAGGCTCACAAACTCTTGGCATGGCTAAGGATTTTTATGAAAATTGCGCTCAAGCTAAAGAGCTTTTGCAAAATGCAAGCGATCATTGTAAGCTTGATTTTAAACACTTGCTTTTTGAGCCAAATGAGGATTTAAATAAAAGCGAATTTACCCAGCCAGCTATAGTTTTAAGCTCTTTAATGGCTTATCTTGCTTTTAAAGAAAGACTTGATTTAGAGTGTGAATGTGCTTTGGGGCATTCTTTGGGTGAAATTTCAGCCCTTAGCGTTCAAGGCGGCATTAATTTTCTTGACGCGCTTTCTTTGGTAAGAAATAGAGCTTTATTTATGCAAGAAGATTGCGATAAGATAGAAGCTGGTATGCTTGTAGTTTTAGGGCTGAGTGATGAAAAAGTCGAAGAGCTTTGTCAAGATGCCTTGGCAAAAAACAAGCAAATTTATGCAGCAAATTACAATTGCGACGGACAAATCGTCGTAGCTGGTATGAAAGCGCATTTACAAGCTTATGAGGCTGAGTTTAAAAAAGCTGGGGCAAAAAGGGCTATGCTTTTAAATATGAGCGTGGCAAGTCATTGTCCGCTTTTAAAAGAAGCTAGTGTGAAATTTAAAGCCTTGCTTGAAAATAGCCTTTCATCAAGCTTTAAACCAGTAATTTCAAATGCAAATGCCAAGCCTTATACAAGCAAAGATGAGGCTTTAACTTTACTGAGCGAGCAGCTTATAAAGCCGGTGCTGTATAAACAAAGTATAAAAAATGTCGAGGCAAATACGGACTTTTTTATAGAGTTTTCAAGTGCTATTTTAAAAGGCTTAAACAAAAAAAATACAAGTAAAGAGACATATTCTTTTACAAATTTAAACGAACTTGATGAAATCATAAAGGTGATAGGACAATGAAAATTGCTATTTTAGGGGCTATGCCAGAAGAGATTAGTCCGCTTTTAGAAAAACTTCAAAATTATGAAAAGATTGATTATGCAAACAATAGCTACTATCTTGCACAATACAAAAACCATGAGCTCATTTTAGCGTATTCAAAGATAGGCAAGGTTAATTCCACTCTTTCAGCAAGTGTGATGATAGAAAAATTTAAGGCTGAAACCTTACTTTTTACAGGCGTTGCAGGAGCTTTTAATCCTGAGCTTAAAATAGGCGATTTACTCGTTGCAAACAAGCTTTGTCAATACGATCTTGACATTACAGCTTTTGGACATCCTTTAGGCTTTGTGCCGGGTAATGAAGTCTTTGTAAAAACCGATGCAAAACTAAATGCCTTAGCCAAAGAAGTAGCAAAAGAGCTTGGCATAAAGCTTCATGAGGGCATTATCGCCACTGGGGATGAGTTTATCTGCGATGAAGTGAAAAAAAACAAGATCAGAGAGATTTTCAATGCTGATGCTTGCGAGATGGAAGGAGCAAGTGTTGCTTTAGTGTGTGAAGCTTTAAAAGTACCTTGCTTTATCTTAAGGGCGATGAGTGATGAGGCTGGGGAAAAGGCTGAGTTTGATTTTGATGAATTTGTGGTTAAATCAGCTCAAACTTCAGCTGAGTTCGTGCTTAAAATCTGCGATAAATTATGATCAATCTTAGCAAAAGACTCATTCGCCAAGTCGGACAAGCTAATGCTAAATTTAAGCTCATCGAGGAAGGCGATAAGGTTTTACTTGGACTTAGTGGAGGCAAGGACTCTTTGGCTCTAGCTCATCTTTTAGCTCGTATGCAAAAACATGCTCCTTTTAAGTTTGAGTTTGAAACAGCGACTTTGAGCTATGGTATGGGTGAGGATTATTCACATTTACACGCTCATTGTTTAGAACATGACATCAAGCACAGCATTATTGAAAGCAATATTTATGAAATTTCAGGCGAGAGCATACGCAAAAACTCAAGCTTTTGTAGTTATTTTTCACGTATGCGTAGGGGCGCACTTTACACTTATGCTTTAGAAAGAGGCTTTAATAAGCTTGCTCTTGCTCATCATCTTGATGATGCGGCTGAAAGTTTTTTTATGAGCTTTATGTATAATGGGGCTTTAAGGACGCTTAGTCCTATTTACAAGGCTCAAAGAGGTATTAGTGTGATCCGTCCTTTGATTTTTGTGCGTGAAAGACAACTTCGTGATAATGCCACAGCAAATGATTTGCAAGTCATAGGTAATGAGTTTTGTCCGGGCTTAAAACTTAGCGAAAAAAATGTCAAATACCCTCACGCTAGAGAAGAAGCAAAAGCCCTTTTAGCAAAACTTGAACAAGAAAATCCTAAGCTTTTTGTAAGTCTTAAAAAAGCCTTTGAAAATGTGCATTATCAAAGCTTTTGGCAGGCTAAGGAGTAAAAATGAAAAAAGCCTTTGTTTTAGTGGATTATCAAAATGACTTTATCGACGGGGCTTTAGGCTTTGAAAAAGCAGCTAAGCTAAAAGATGAGATCAAGCGTTTGCTTGAAAATTTTGATGGAGATATACTCATCACGCTTGATACGCACGATGAAAATTATCTTAACACAAAAGAAGGTATAAATTTACCTATAAAACACTGCTTAAAAGGCACTCAAGGACATGATGTGCCAAGTTTTTGTGAGCCTTTTAAACAAAGAGCAAAAAAAATCTTTGAAAAGCATACTTTTGGCTCCTTAGAACTTGCCCAATTTCTAAAAGAAGAGCAATACGAACAAATCGAATTTGGCGGACTTGTCTCACATATTTGCGTCTTTCACAATATCATCTTAGCTTTTAATGCTGGATTAAATACTAAGCTAGTCTTACACAAAAATGCTACAGCAAGTTTTGATGAGGATTTGCAAAATGCAGCCTTTAAACTCCTTGAAGCTTTTTGGGTAGAGCTTGTATGAATATCTATAAAAAAAGAGCTTTAGCCTATACAGAAGAGCTCAAAACACACTATAAAAGCATAAAACATTTTGCTAAAAGAAAGCCTATGAGCTTTATGAGCGCTCTTTTACTAAGCACTCATCTTATAGGGGCTTTATTTTTCTATGCGTATTTTTTACTTCAGCTTTCTTTTGTTCCAAGTCTTGGACAAACTGTTTTTATGCCGCTTTTGCTTGTATTTGGCTTAAGTGGAGCCTTATTTTTTGCTTTGGCTTTAGGCATAGCTTTTGTTTGCTCTTTTATCCAAGCTTTATTGTATGAAAAGATCAATGCGTTTAAATTTGGTATTTTTATAGCTTTGTTAAGTTTGCTTGTTATGATATGCTTTGCTAAAAATACGGTTGCAAGGATTTCAGGATATGGAAATTTCGAAGTCTTAAAGATTTTTGTTGATCCTAGACTCAAAGGAAGCTTTGAGTGTGAAAAACTCCAATACTGCAAGGAAGAAGAAGGCTTTATCGAACTTGGTCATGTCAAAGTGTATTCTGCTTTAGGTGATAAATACTTTATCGGTTTAAAGGGCAAAGATGGACTGGATCATCACTATAAAATAGCTAAAATTCTTGTCTTAAATACCCTTAGCAAAAGCACCAAATCTTTTTAAAATACAGAAAATACTAAATTTATGCAAGCTCATAGCAAAACAATTTTTTCTCGCACATCAAAATAAATCTCGCTTTTTGCACTCAATTCTATCCTACCTTGTGGCAAATGCTCTGTGATGATAATGGGGCTAAGATTATAATTTCCTAGTATTTTTGTACGAATTTTAACCTCAGCTTCTATACTTAAGGGATGTTTTAAAAAGTCTTCAAAACTTTTAAACTTATACTTACAAAGAGCATTAAAAAAGCTAAAATCCCAAAAATGAAGCTCATCTTTAGGACTTGAAAAAGTTCCGCTTAAAGCCTCATTTTGTAAAAATCTTGTATAAGCATTTTTAAAATGCGAATAAAACAAAAAATGAGCTTGTAAAGGCTTTTTATCAAGTCTTATACCAGCTTTTAACAAGCGGTAATTTAAAAATTTCTCTCGCTCAAGTTTAAATTTCACACCTTTTTTTTCAAGGCTTTGCACCTTTTTATAAAGCTTTATCCTTGCTTCTATGCTTGCTGGTAAAACCTGCTTTGTGATAGGACTCATAAGCTCATCGATAAAAGGCTTATTTTCCTTTTGTTTGCTTAGCCCATATAAACAACCACAATAATTTTGATGATACAGCATTTCATTTTTAGCAAGCTCAAACTGCCTTTGTGTGCCACCATTTTTGCGAAAATCAGGGGCTAAAAACTCTATACCAAAGGGCGAACATTGTTTTTGTAAAGCATTTTGTAGTTGAACTAAGTCTTTTTTTGGGCTTGTCAAAAGCGTGGTTGTAAGCTTTTTCTCGCCTATTTTTACAGCAAATTTCACGCTTTCTTGCATACGCTTATCAAAGCAAATTTCACACCTTGCACCCTTTTCAGGCTCATCTTCATAACCCTTTACTGCTTTTAGCCAAGCCTCATAATCATACTCACCCTTAAAAAGCTTGATACCTAGCTTATCACAGCTTCTTTTTACATCTAAAAAACGCAACTCATATTCGCTGTAGGGATGGATATTTGGATCATAAAAAAAACCGATGAGTTTTTCATCTGGATAGGCTTTTTGAAGCTCACTCATAAAATAATGACTATCCACAGAACAACAGATATGAACTAGCATTTAAGCCTTTGCTAAATCAGCTAAAACCTTAGCCGCATGATCTTTTGCGCGCACATTCTTATAAATAGCTAAGACTTTACCTTGTTCGTCTATAATAAAAGTCGAACGTATAATGCCCTCATATTCTTTGCCATAATTTTTCTTTAAACCCCAAGCCCCATACGCTTTGGCTGCACTTTTATCCTCATCGCAAAGCAAAATATGCTTCAGTTTAAATTTACTTACAAAATTCTCATGGGATTTAGGATTATCAGGGCTTATGCCTATAATTACAGCATTTTTATCCTCAAAATTTCCTAAAAGCTCACTAAATTCGCAAGCTTCAGTAGTGCAACCGGGTGTGTTATCCTTAGGATAAAAATACAAAACTACCTTTTTTCCACTAAAATCTTTAAGCGAAATTTCAGTGCCGTCTTGATTAACAAGACTAAACTCAGGAGCCTTATCGCCTAGTTTTAACTCGCTCATTTTTAGCCCTTTGAGCGTATCTTTGCCACACTCTCACCACCAAAACCTATATCACAAGGCTCAATATCTTCTATCATCACCACAGTTCTTTCTTTTGGTTTTGAATATTTTGTGCTTAAAAGCGTTGTTATATCAGCGATCAAGCTTTCTTTGTCCTCTTTACTTAACTCTGGTTTTGAGAGTTTAATCGTTACTATTGGCATTTTTATTCCTTTCTTGAGTTAATTTATCATAAAAGTATAAGATGATTTTCTTAATATACTTGAAGTTTGAGTGCAAATTTGTGATTTTAAGCAAAATTTGTTTTAAATTTGCTATAATTTACAAATCATTTTTTTAAGGAGCTTTTTTGGACCCCAGTCAGAATTTAAATCTCGTGCCAAATTTTGGTTATTCTACTACTATGATTCTCGTTGCATTTTTACTCGTGCTTTTAAATGGTTTTTTTGTGCTTTCTGAATTTAGCATTGTTAAAGTTCGCCGCTCAAAGCTAGAAGAACTTGTCAAAGAAAAAAAACCAAATGCGAAAAAAGCTTTAGAAGTTTCTTCAAAACTTGATACTTATTTAAGTGCTTGTCAGCTTGGCATTACTTTAAGCTCGCTTGCGCTTGGATGGATAGGCGAGCCAGCTGTTGCAAGCTTGCTTGAGTATTATTTATCTGTCTTTCATCTGCCAAGTGCCTTGCTTCATACTATCGCTTTTGTAATCGCTTTTACTTTTATCACACTTTTACATGTGGTGGTGGGTGAGCTTGTGCCAAAAAGTGTTGCTATAGCTGTGGCTGATAAAAGCGTGCTTTGGGTGGCTCGTCCTTTGCATATCTTTTGGTGCGTGTTTTTGCCCTTTATTAAAACTTTTGATTTTCTTGCTGCTGTATGTCTTAAAATGCTTGGAATTCGTCCAGCTAGTGAAAGCGAGCTTACACACAGCGAAGAAGAGATTAAGATTATTGCCAGTGAAAGTCAAAAAGGTGGGGTTTTAGATGAGTTTGAAACCGAACTCATACGCAATGCAGTCGATTTTAGCGACACGGTAGCAAAAGAGATTATGAGTCCTAGAAAAGATATGATTTGTTTAAATAAGAGTAAATCATATGAAGAAAATATGAAGATCATTGTTGAAAGCAAGCATTCAAGATTTCCTTATATAGATGGCTCTAAAGATAATGTTTTGGGTATGATACACATTAGGGATTTGGTGCAAAATGAGCTTTGTGGGGAGAAAAAAAGCCTTAATGAGCTTGTGCGTCCTATCTTTCTTGTGCCTGAAAATATCAGCATTTCAAAGGTGCTTGCGCGTATGAATCAAGAAAGAAATCACACAGCCTTAGTTGTTGATGAATACGGCGGAACAGCTGGAATTATCACTATGGAAGATATCATGGAAGAAATCTTTGGCGATATACAAAGCGAACATGATGATGAAATGTATAAAAAGCTTAACGATGGAATTTATGATTTTAAAGGAAGATGCGAGATAGAAATAGTTGAAGAACTCCTACTCATCACTTATCCAGAGGACTTAGAACAAGTTACTATAGGTGGCTATGTATTTAACTTGCTTGGGCGTTTGCCTGTGGTGGGCGATAGGCTGGAGGACGAGTTTTGTTATTATGAAGTTAAAAAAATGGATGGAAATTCCATAGATCGAGTAAAGGTGGTTAAAAAGCAAGGCTAAACAAAGCTTTGCTTTTTATTATAATTTAAGCTTCAGTTTTACTTTAAATTTGAATGTAAATTTTCAAAACACTTCATTGCTAAAGTAAAAATTTCACTTTTATATTCATTTCTTTTGCAAAATGCCGATGTAGTTTTTAAGGAAGAAACTCACAAAGGAATAATAATGCTTAACTCGCTTCATTCTTACAACTCAAACCCTCTTGCTGGTGTGAAAGCAAATCTCACGCTTAATAAAACAAGTTCAAGTGATGTAAAAGTAGAGGTTTCAGCCTCTAAAAATACCGGTGTTAAAGAAGTTTTAGGCTATGCTGTAGATAAAGATGGTTATTTTACTGAAGAATTTAATGAAGCAGCAGGTATCCCAAAAGATATAAAAATCCACTCTTCAACTATGGAGTCTTTAAACAGAAGTGAAACAACTGCTCCTTTTAGGGATTTTATAAGCGTTGATCCAGCCAAAACTATAGCTAATGCTTATAAACTCTTAACTCAAGTTATAGGTGAAGATGCGTTTAATGCTAAAAATAGCTTTACTCTTGATGAGATTGCTAGTTTTCCTCAAGGCATAGACTTTGATCGCCAAAGCCTTGAAGTGCTTAAGGTGTATGAAAGTTCCAAGGATTATAAATTTGCTGATATGAATAGAAAGCCAGTATATTACTGGGAATACACCACAGCCACCACCTCGCTTTTTTATAAAAGCAATCAAGACAGGCCTGCTACTGATATTTTTGGTAATAATAATGGCGGACAAGAAGGTGCAGGGGTGTTTATAAACGCAAATGGAGATAAATACACCAATAGCGATGGCTCTATCACCAAAGGCGGACTTTTAGTTGGCATAGTTAATCATATCAGCGAGGTAAGAGAAGGTGAGACGACGATTTGGGGTAAGATAGAAGGTCTTGATAAAAATGTAAGCGTTAAAGAAGCTTGGGCTTTTCACGAGCAGATTAATTTAACTAATCCAATCTCAGATAGTGAATCTTTTCAAATTTTAAATAATACAAGCGATTTTACTGAGCTTAAAAATAAATATGCCCAGTGGGAGCAAAAGCGAACTGCCCAGCTTGCAGAAGAAAAAAAGCAAAGAGAAGAAATGGCTAAGGGTATGATCAATCCTTTAGAAATACTTTTTGAACAGATTAAACGCATAAATGAAGAATTACTTGAAAAGGCTTTAAATAAAAATAAATTTAAAATCGAGGCTTGGCAAAAACCAAACTCAAATTTAGATATAAAAGCTTAAAAAAATATTTTTATTTTTTGCTTAAAAAGTGTGTGAAGCATAGTTGTTTTATATGTTTTAATGAGAGTATCAAAAAGCTTGATATTTTTTATAAATTCTCACTCTTTTTTAAGCTATAATTTAGCAAAAAAGCTTAAAATTATCATCACACCATATTTTATAAGGATAAAGTTTAATGGATCAAATTCAAGATATGAATCAAGCCTTGCTTGAAAGCGTAGAACACTTACCGCCTTTACCACAAACGGTTAGAGATTTGCAACGCTATATAGATGAAGCTGGCTCAAATATGAAAATTGATAGGGTAGCTGAGATAATTTCTGGTGATCCTTTGGTTACTGCCAAACTCTTACAGCTTGCAAATTCGCCATTTTATGGCTTTTCAAGAGAGATTACAACTATTCAACAAGTTGTGAATTTGCTTGGAGTAACAAATATTAAAAATATTGTTACTGCTGATTCTATCAAAGGGAATTTCAAAGTTGATATGAGTCCTTATGGGCTTGATACAAACAAATTCTTGCAAAATTGTAACGAAGAGGCTAAATTTGTTTCAAGCTGGCTTTTAGAAGAAGATAAAAAACTTTCATATCTGCTCGTACCTTGTGTTATGCTTTTGCGATTTGGTATGATGGTGTTTGCAAATTTTTTAATCCAAAACCACAAAGAAAAAGAATTTTATAATGCCTTAAAACAAAACGATTTTCATAATATCGTTGTGGTTGAAGATAATTTTTTAGGTGTTGATCATATCTCATTTTTGGGCTTTTTGTTTCACCGCTGGGATTTTGATGAAGCGTTGATTGAAAGCGTATGTTTTGCTAATACGCCTCATTCAGCTGATGGAGAGATCAAACGTAGTGCGTATGCTTTGGCTATTGCTAATAACATCTTTGCACCTTATAATGGTGGCTCGCCTTATAGGGTAAATGCGGCTTTAAATTTGATTAAAGAAGCTAAAAATCAAGGTATAAATTTCAATATGGAACATTTTATCGCCAAGCTTCCTGATTTTGCTAAAGCTAATTTAAATAAGCCTATTGATTAAAAAAGGGCAATGACTAGCCTCATACTGCCCCCAAATGCTTTTTTAGATGAATATGTGCTTAATGCACAATTTCACAAAATAGCTGGTATTTCAAAAAATGCTTTTAAATTCTGGAAAAATGCGAGCATAGCAAGGTATCAAGGCACAAGGACGATTTTTTTACACAAATCTTGCATACTCAAAAAACACACCAAAGCGTTAAAAGCTTGTGATGACTTAAATGGCTTTGTCTTAGCAAGTGCGTTTTGTTCTTTCACTACGCTTTCGCCCTCTCATTTAGTAGCAAAAAATAACTCTTCGATCTATCAGCTCCTTGAAATCAAAGAGCTTTGCGGGATTAAATTTGTCAATCTCAAAGCCTTTTATGACTTCTTAGGGCTTGATTATAAGCATTATATTTATATAGAAAAATGCCATTTTTTTAGCCCTACTCCACTTGAAAAAAAGATCAAAATCACTTCAAGTTTATGCGTGGGGTATTATTAAGCTTTTTCATACACCCTACGCATTAAAAACGAAGTGCCAAAGGCAACAAAAGCAAGCACAAGCACATAAGCACTTAAACCATAACTCATCAAGCTTTCAGGATCTTTAAGAGCTACGCCATGGAAAAAGGCGGCAAGTTGAGGCGTAAAGCCCCCTGCTATAGCATAAGCGATATTATACGCAAAAGAAATTCCACTAAAGCGAATGTGAGGCTTAAACACATCACTCATAAACACAGGGCAAAAGTTCATAATCCCGGCACTAAAACAAGTCAAGCAATAAAGCCCTATCGTGCTGACTTGACTTGGCGAACTTGAATACAACTCTTTAAAAAACAAAAAGCTAAACACCCCAAAAGCGATACTAAAGGCTATACATACCTTATATGGTTTGATTTTATCAGAGATTACTCCGCTTAAGATGATACCGCTGACTATACAAACAAGCCCAGAAATTTGAAAATAAGTTTTTTCAAAAGCATCGAGATTAAAACTCGGCATTTTGCTGATGAAATTTGGCATAAGCAAGATAAAAACCAAAATACAACCGGTTAAAACCCAAGTTACAAGCATAGACACAACAACGCCAAATTTTGAGCTTTTAAACACTTCTTTAAGCGGGAAAGTCACTAAAGCACTATCCTGTTTCATCTGCTGAAACACAGGTGTTTCTTCTAAAAAACGACGCAAATATACAGAGATGATACCAAAAACCCCACCCAAAGCAAAAGGCACACGCCAAGCCCATTCTTCAATGGCTTCTTTTTCAAAAATCATATAAGTAAGCAAATACACCAAACTTCCAAGCAAAATTCCAGCCGTTACAGAAGCGGTTAAAAAGCCAAGATAAGTATTTTTTTGTTTATCAGGAGCATGTTCGTGTATGAAAACCCAAGCACCGGGCAATTCTCCACCCACAGCTATACCTTGACAAATTCGCACAAAGATCAAAAACAAAGGTGCAGCATAACCAATAGTTTCAAAAGTTGGCACAAGAGCAAGTGCAAAAGTAGGAATAACCATAAGCAAGATAGAAAGCATAAACATATTTTTTCGCCCAAATTTATCGCCAAAATGAGCCATAACAATGCCACCCAAAGGACGCGCTAAATACCCAGCCGCAAATATACCATAGGTATTGATAATCTTCCAAGTATCACTTAGACTTTGTGGAAAAAAATGTTCTGAAATAATAGAAGCAAAAAAGACAAAAATTATAAAATCATAAAATTCCAAAGTGCCTCCTAGCGAGGAAAGCCCTAATGTTTTTATTTCTTTTTTGCTGAGTGTTTTTGTTTTCATAGGAATTTGCCCTTTCTTTTTTTCTTAAAAAGAATTAAGTTTGAATTATATCTAAGCCAAACTTTATTTAAGCTTTATTCCATCTCATAACTATCATCATAATCTTCATCGTCAAAATTATAATCGTCCTCATCGTAATTATAATTTCTTGAATGCTCACTTCTTAGATAATCATCTTCATCTTCATACGATAAAATATCTTGATCATCTAAGTCTTCAAATTCATCATCTTCAAATTCTCTCATTGAATTCCCCTTTTTTATGAAAAATATTTCGCTCATTTTAGCTAAATTTTTACTCAATTTGTCTATAATCTTTTTAAAAATATCTCAAAAAAAAGGTTATGAGTGCAGCTGAGTCATTTAGATGAAAATAACAGACCAAAAATGGTTAATGTTGCTGAAAAAGAGATAAGCTCGAGGCTAGCTAGAGCAAGTGGAGTGATCAAAGTAAGTCAAGAAGCTTTTCAAGCAGTAAAAGCAAAGGCTGTTAAAAAAGGAGCTGTGCTTGAAACAGCTGTCATTGCTGCGATTATGGGAGCAAAAAAGACAAGCGAACTTATCCCGATGTGCCATCCTTTAAATATCAGTGGTGTTGAAGTAGATATAGAAGAAGATGAAAAAGCGTGTGCTTTTAAGCTTTTTGTAAGCGTAAAATGCGAAGGTAAAACAGGGGTTGAAATGGAAGCCTTAAGTGGCGTAAGTATAGGGCTTTTAACCATTTATGATATGCTTAAAGCCATAGATAAGAGTATGGAAATTTCAAATATTGTTTTAGAGTATAAAAAAGGTGGCAAGAGTGGTGAATTTAAACGCATGTGATCAAAAGCCAGAGATTGATTATCCTACTTTTTGGGAGTATAAAATCATCTTTGAAAAAGGCGTAAATGCAAATGCAATTTGTCAAGAGCTTTTAGGGCAAAGAGAGTTTAGCTGCAAATTTTCACACGCAAGTAAAAATGATACATATCATAGCTTTTTGCTACGAGTTTTTGTTGATAGTGAAAAAGACAGGCTTGATCTTTTTGCAGCTTTAAAGGCAAGGGCTAAATTTGTGCTATAAAAAGGAAAAAAATGAAAAATGCTTTAATTATATTTGAAAACACACTTTCAGGACACAAGGATAAGGCAAATGAACTTATCGAGGATTTGGGTTATAATCTTACTTTTAAAGAATTAAACGATGAAAAAGTAAAGGTAGATGAGCTTTTGTTTGATTTTTTAGAGGTGCTGAAAAAGCTTGAGCTTTTAAACAATGAAAATACAACCTCTTTAATCAAAGCCTTAATTCGTGCTAAAGTGAAAAAAGAAGAGGAAAAGCTATATCAGCATATAAACGAAATGAGCGTGCTTAGAGCAAAGATAGAAGAGCAAAAAAATGTGATTAAAAACACCATCAGTCAAAATTTTTATGAACTTAAACAAAGCATAGAAAAATCGGACTTTAAAGAAGAAATTTCCACAAGTTTAAATGATGCTTTTTTATTTGAGGCTGAAATGCTTGGAATTTTAAGAGAAATAGCTGAAAGTGCCTTTATAACAACTTTAGAAAAGGGTGATGATATAGAACTTGAATCAAGCGAAATTGCTAAAAATTTAGTTTATAAAACTATTTGTGAGCTTGAATTTGAAAAAGAACGTATTTTAAAAAGCACACAAATCGTGCTTAATACAGCATTTGAGTTAGCTAATGAATCTAAAAACTATGCTAAAGAACTTTGCATAGGCGTGGTTAAAGGCACGCAAGAAGGCATAGCTTTAGGTATAGAAAAATTTAAAACTAGCTTTAATTACTGCACACTTGAAGAGGATTTAAGCAACAAAGAAAAAGAGCTTATCGATATAGAATACGATTTTATCACACTTTTAAGGCTTGAAGCAAAGAAAAGCGATGAACCGGTGCAAAGCATTATCAAAAATTTACTTGAAAATGAGCTTGATACTTTGTTTGCAAAACTCAAAAGACTTGCAAGCGAAAGTAGAGAACAACTCTTGCTTATGCTTAATGATCTTAAGAAAAATCCTAAAATTAACGATTTTGGCAAACTCGCCCAAAGCAAAATCAATATCTTTAAAAAAGAAATTAGCGATTTAGAACAACTCACAAGCGAGCGTTATAAAGACTTTAACACTCAAGAAGCCAAAAAACTCGGTATTAATTTATGGGAAAAAGCAAAGAAATTTATAGGAAAATAGAAAAACAATTTAAATAAATAAAACTCTAAGTTTATACAAGCTTTTAAAAGGCTCTTTGATGAGCCTTTTGATTTTATTTGTGTGGATTATGAGTGTGTGGGTTACTTCCGTGTGGAGCTTTTCTATGAGGATTTACACCTGTTTTACCGCTAAGGTGCATAAGCTCGCCTTTTGTGTCTATCTTATAAGCTTGTCCAAAGCCTTTTACAAAGCTTCCTTCTTGATAAGTGAGTTTCACAAGATGAAAATCAAGCATTTCGCGGATAATTTTTATCCCACCGCCACTGCCATTTCTTTTTTCAAATTCATCAAAGATGATATCAAAGTCCGCGCCTCTTTCGATAAATTCAGTTTTTACTCTATAACGAAGTCTTTTTCTTAAGATTACAGAAGCTGCCTTACACTCATCTTCTAAAAAAAGCACTTCAACATTGTTAGGATTGTTTTTGATATTTGAAGTGTGTTCAGCAACTTCGCTGATATAGATATAATCGCCCTTTTGACTTTGAATAAGCGGCGCATAAGAACACTCAACCTCACCCTTAGCATTGATAGTTGCAAGGCAAATCGAGCCAAAACCAGCCTTAAACTCATCAAGTTCTTTTTTCACTGCTGTATAATCAACGCTTGATTTTACACTCTTGCAAAGCTCGATAATCGCATTTTTAAGAGCCTCTTCATCTTTTGCTTTAACAGGAAAATCTATGCGAAGTTTTTCACCACCATTATATACTATATCAAGCCCTTCTAAATCCACACTTTTAAGGCTGATATCTTCTACCTTTTCAACAGCACCAAATTTTTTACACAAATCAATAAGATTTTCTTTGTGATGATCATTCATGTGCGAAATAATGCTTTCAACGCTCATTGTTTTCTCCTTTTTAGAAATTAAATTTATCAAAAAATGATAGCTAGTATTGCTTTAATATATGCTTAAAAATCTTTGCTTAAAAAATATATTGCGATTAAATATCATACTAAGAAAATTTTAAAGAAAATAAGGTTAGAATATGGCTTTAAATTTCGATAGAAAACGAAGTATTTGAAAGATATTTTTGATAAATACTTTGTTTTAAATTGATAAAACAAATCACAACTAAGAATGGTTTTTATGATTTCTAAGCGTTTATTTATAAGCTTTATTTTCATTATCTTTGCTTATATAGTCATTTTTCTTATTGCCTTAAACATTGGTGAATCACAAGCCAGCTTTACAGAGATTGTCGCTGCGCTTTTTGATGAGGATTCAAAACTAAGAACAATAGTCCTTGAATCCAGAATGCCCCGTCTTGTCATGGCTATACTCATCGGTATGCTCTTAGCAAGCTCTGGAG
The DNA here is from genome assembly GCF_005406235.1 of Campylobacter sp. MIT 12-5580. Taxonomy (NCBI): domain Bacteria; kingdom Pseudomonadati; phylum Campylobacterota; class Epsilonproteobacteria; order Campylobacterales; family Campylobacteraceae; genus Campylobacter; species Campylobacter sp. MIT 12-5580. The sequence continues at coordinate 2,587 of NZ_NXLK01000007.1, read as the reverse complement.
CAGTAACTCAGACTATATTTTCAAACCCAATCGCTGATCCTTATATCATCGGCATAGCTTCAGCTGCGACTTTTGGGGCAGTTTTAGCCTATATGCTTAAGGTGCCTGATTATTATTATGGATTTTTTGGTTTTGCGTGCTGTTGTTTATTTGCTTTGCTTATCTTTAAAATGTCTAAACGCTCAAGCATAGCCACTTTACTCATCATCGGTATAGCTGTATCATCATTTTTAGGAGCTTTTACTTCATTTTTTGTGTATTATATAGGCGAAAACAGCTTTAAGGTTATGGCTTGGCTTATGGGTTATTTAGGGCTTGCAAGCTGGGATAAGATAGCTATTTTGCTTGTGCCTTTGTGTTTTTGTTTATTGTATTTTTACGCTCATAAAAACGAACTTAACATTATCTTAAGCGGTGATGATGAAGCAAGAAATTTAGGCGTTGATGCAAGCAAAGTGAAAAGAAATTTACTCATTGTTTCATCTTTAGCGGTTGCTTTTGGCGTAGCTTTTAGCGGACTTATAGGCTTTGTGGGGCTTATCGTGCCTCATATCGTGCGTTTAATGCTTAAAAATTATAACAATATCCTTGTTTTACCGCTTTGCACCTTACTTGGTGGGCTTTTCTTGCTTTTTTGCGATTGTTTAGCAAGGACAGCTCTTGCTCCTGTTGAAATCCCTATAGGCATTATCACTTCTTTATTTGGAGCACCGATTTTTTTAATGCTTGCTCTTAAAGCAAGGCGGTTTTTATGAGTATAAATATAGAAAATTTATCTTTTGCCTATGAGCATAAACCCTTGCTTGAAAGCTTGAGTTTTAAGATTGAAGAAGGTGCTTTTTTTGGAATTTTAGGACCAAATGGCTCTGGTAAAAGCACTTTGATGAAAAATATGCTTGGAATTTTAAAGCCAAGTAGTGGAAGTATTTATTTTTTTGATAAAAAAGTGCAAGATTATGGTATAAAAGAGCTTGCAAAAATCATAGGCTTTGTGCCACAAAAATCAGAACTCATGATGCCTTTACTTGTTCAAGATGTCTTGCTTATGGGACGTTATTCTGCTTTACAAAGTGCTTTTGCAAGCTATACTCAGCAGGATTTAGAGCAAATGCAAGAAGTTGCCGAGCAAGTAAGGATTGAAAAATTTCTTACAAGAAATATACTTTCTTTAAGCGGTGGCGAGTTTCAAAGGGTGCTTTTAGCTAGAGCCTTGCTGAAAAAGCCTCAAATTTTACTCTTAGATGAACCAACCTCAGCCCTTGATATGAACTATGCTATCGAGCTTTTAAGCTTGTGTGAAAATTTGCTTAAAAAGCAAAAGATCACTGTGGTGGCTATCTTGCATGATTTAAATCTTGCGTCTATGTTTTGTGATGAAATTATCTTTTTAAAAGAAGGAAAGCTTCGTTATAAAGGTAGCACAAAAGAACTTTTTACAAAAGAGATTTTAAAAGAAATTTATGATTTAAATTGTGAAGTTTTGCTTCAAAATAATCAACCCTATATCTTACCTTTAAAGGAAAAATGATGAAAAAAATACTTTGTATATTAACATGTTTGCTTAGCTTTGCACTTGCCAAAGAAGAGCGTTTAGTTGTACTTGATCCAGCCAGCATAGAAATCATTTATATGCTAGGAGCTGAAGAAAGCATCAAAGGCATAGCAAGCCTTCAACACAGCAATATCTATCCAGCCGAAAAAACAAGCAAACTTGAAAGCGTAGGAAGCTTTTCAAATCCTTCAGTTGAAAAAATCCTTGCTCTTGAACCAAGCCTAGTTATCTTAAGCTCGTATTCTTTAGCTTTGGAGCCAAGATTAAAGAATTTAGGCGTAAAAACCTTATATATGGAAGCTTCAAGGCTTGATGATATGTATAAAAACATAGAAACTTTAGCCAAATATCTTAACAAAGTCAAAGAAGGACAAGCTTTAATTGCTAAAACCAAAAAAGAGCTTGAAGAACTCAGCAAAAGTCCGCTTCATAAAAATGCCATTTTTCTTTTCTCAAGCAATCCTTTAATGGCATTTTCAGATAATTCTATGATTGCTGATATCTTAAGACTTTTAGGCATTGAAAACCTTACCCCAAAAAGTGATATTCAAAGACCGATGATCTCAGGCGAATATATACTTGATAAGGACCCAGACCTTTTAATCATAGGGCTTCAAGCTACTGATATAAAAGCTTTAGTTGATCAAAATCCTATCTTAAAACACACAAAAGCCTATAAAAATAACAATTTATATGTTTATGAAAAAGTGCATACCCTACTTCGCATAAGCCCAAATATCACAAATTCAATTAAAGATTTTAAAACAATGCTTGAAAGCAAGGTAAAACAATAAACACAACACCCCAAACACCCAAACCTTAAACCCAAATTCAAGTTTAAGGTTTGATTTAAAAGTATAAAAATTACTTATGCTTTAATATCAAAACTTCTTCTTCCGAGCATCTTCAAGAATATTCTTAGCAATACTATTAACCGTATCAGAAATCACAGAACTATCATTAGCAATCTTCACATTATCTTGAGTTACACTTTCTATATGAGCTACACTTTCATTGATTTGAGTAATACCTGCA
>NZ_NXLK01000006.1:0-102334 GCF_005406235.1 Campylobacter sp. MIT 12-5580 | reverse complement strand
ATTGTATGAATGCAGATGAAGCAGGAAAGCTATGGAAGTAAGAGACTAAAAGATGAAAAATAAAAATAGCTATTTTAATGTTCAAATAGACAAAAACAACGATGAGGAATTTTTATATCTGCTTGAAAAAGCTCCTTATACTAGCGAAGAAGAAATAGGTGAGCTTTTTTCTCACCTTGCTGTTCTTGATGAAGTGCAAAATTTGATTGATTAAAGCCGTATTTAATTTTTAGTTTTTCTATAAAATACGGCTTTGTAAGCAAGTTTATAAAGCCTTTGTTTTTCTTTTCAGCCAAGCTAGAGCTTCGCCTTTGAGTTTTACAGAAAGTTTTTTAAATACAAGTTTATGATAGTCATTTAGCCATTTTTTTTCACTTTCATCAAGCATTTTAAGCTCTATGCAAGTCTTTTCAAAAGGACAAAGCGTAAGCGTTTCATAGCTCATAAACTCGCCAAATTCGTTTTTGTGCTCTTCTTTGATCACGACTAAGTTCTCAAGCCTTACGCCGTGCTTATTTGCTTTGTAAATTCCAGGTTCTATAGAGTGAAAAACACCTTTTAAGGCTATATTATGTGCGTTTAGGGGAGCATACACTGAAAGCACAGCTGGTCCTTCATGCACATTTAAAAAATACCCTACTCCATGTCCGGTGCCGTGCATATAATCAAGATGGTTTTGCCATAAATTTAATCTTGCTATGCTATCAAGCAAAGGCAAGGCGATATTTTTTGGAAAAACAGCCCTACTCATAGCAATCAACGCCTTTAATACTAAGGTGTAGTCTTTCTTTTGTTCTCTTGAAATTTGATGTATTGGCACTACTCTTGTGATATCTGTAGTGCCGTTTTCATACTGAGCGCCTGAATCAATAAGCAAAAGTCCATTACCTTTGATCTTGCTAAAACTTTCCTTAGTCGCTCTGTAGTGAGGCAAAGCCCCATTTTCATTAAAGCCAGCGATGACACTGAAGCTATTGCTTATAAATAAAGGATTTTTAGCTCTAAAGGCTGTGATTTGATCATTAATATCAAGTTCGCTAAGCTCTTGTTTTTGCTTTAAAGCCTTTTCTAGCCACGCAAAAAATTCGCATAGTGCAACTCCATCACTTATCATAGCGTTTTTGATATTTTGAATTTCTTTGTCATTTTTGCAAGCTTTAAGCAAAGTGCTAGGATTTGGTGCTTTAACGAGCTTTAAGCCTTGTTTTTTAAGAGCTCTTGCTATAAAAACGCTTGTTTTAAGTGGATCTATGAGTATATGGGATTTTGGAAGTGTTTTGATAGTATTTATGAGCTCTTCATACTCTTTAAGCTCAAAACCCTCCTTTAAAAGCTTCGCTTTAAGCTTCATATCAATACTTTTTAAAGAGGCAAATAAAACAGCTTCTTTTTTACCTATACACAAAAAAGATAAAAAAACGGGATTGCATTCTATATCTTTACCTCTTAAATTCGTGATATAAGCGATATCATCAAGACTTGAGATGAGATGATAAGAGGCGTTTAACTCTTTCATTTTGGCTCTTATTTGAGCTAGTTTTTCACTCCTGCTTGCACTGATAAAAGCCTTTTTTTGCTCATAAATTTCTTTTCTAGGTAAAGGAGGTTTTGGCACAAACAAAGGCTCGCTTAAGTCCTTAAAAATAAGCTTGTTTTTTTGAGCTTTTAAACTTTTTTTAAACTCCTTGCAAGCACTTACACTTAAGCTTTTTGAATCCACAGCTACGCAGGATTGTTTTAAATGCTTGCTTAGATAACTTATGTAAGAATTTGTCGGGCTAAGTTTCTCAAGCCTTATGCCACTTCCCTCAAGTTCTTTTAAGGCTTGCAAATGATAGCGCCCATCAGCAAAAAGCAAAGCCTCATTTTCAAGCACCACTAAAGTGCCAGCCGAGCCTGTAAAGCCACTGAGAAAAGCTCGCTGTTTAGCGCAAGCTGGCAGGTATTCATTAAAATGTATATCACTACTAAGCACCACAAAAGCTGAAATTTTTTCTTTTTTCATACTTGTTTGTAAGGCTTTGATGCGAGAGGCGTAAATACTCATTTTTCTTCCTTTTTAAGCATAGCATAAATTGGTTTTTTAACAATAAAAAGCACTAAAGCAATGATAAAAAGAGCTAAAGCGCATTGAAAAAACAATGTTGGCAAATTTTCTATCTCATCAGCTCTTACGCCCCCACCTATAAGTCCAGCGACTATATTTCCAAGTGCTGAAGTTACAAACCACAAGCCCATAACTTGATTTTGTATGATTTTAGGAGCGATTTTTGACATTATAGAAAGCCCTACTGGACTAAGACAAAGCTCACCCATAGTCAAAAACCAAATACTCACAATAAGCCAAAGCATAGACACGCTTTGTCCCCCACTTGCTAAAACAAGCTTAGCTGCAAAAATCATCACACCAAAGCCAAGCCCAGCACCGATAACACCTAATGCAAATTTCGTAATAGAACTTAACTCAAAGCCTTTTTTAGCTAAAAATATCCAAAACGCGCTCATCAAAGGTGCAAAGATAATGATAAAAAGAGGATTTAAGGCTTGAGACCAAGCAGCTGGAATTTCATAACCAAAGATAATCCTATCTGTAAAATCTTGCGCAAAAAGGTTGAAAGAGGTTGGTTTTTGCTCAAATGCACCCCAAAAAAACACGGCTGCTATAAAAAGCACGATTAAAACGATAAGATTTTTCTTTTCGCGTCTATCAAGCTTTAAAAAGATGAAAAGATATGCAAAATACACTAATGTGCAAACTAAAATGATAAATATCATATTTTTAGAAAGGCTGACTGAATTGATAGTTAAAAAACCGCTCACACACAAGATAAAAAGTAAAGCAAAAATTGATACTATAGCGACAATAAAGCCTTTAGCAAGACGTGAATTTGTGCCTGTGATCTTGTCCCATTGGGCATTTATAAGGTGCAAGTTTTGAAATTCATAAAAGTCTGGAATAGTTTTAAAATAAAATATAATCAAAGCCACAAGCATACCAAGCCCACCTATACCAAAACCAAGATGGTAGCCAAAATTTTGTTGCACAGCCCCACAGATTAAAGGAGCTACAAACGCACCGATATTTATCCCCATATAAAAGATAGTAAAACCAGAATCCCTTCTTGCGTCCTCTTTGGTATAAAGCATACCCACCATCACAGAAGAACAAGTCTTAAAAAGCCCTGTGCCAGCGACGATAAAAGCAAGCCCTAAGAAAAATGAAGCATGCCAAAAAAAGGACAAGGCGATAAGCAAATGTCCAAGAGCAATGATAACTGCTCCATAAAATACAGCCTTTTTTTGCCCAAAAAGATTATCTGCTAGCCAGCCACCCGGTAAGGCTGCAAGGTATAAACAACCTCCAAATATACCCACAATCGCCGCTGCTTCGCTCCTATCTATGCCAAGCCCACCCTCAAAAAGTGTAGCAGCCATAAAAAGTACGAGCAAAGGACGAATTCCATAAAATGAAAATCTCTCCCAAAGCTCAGTCATAGAAAGAGAAAAAAGCGGTTTTGGGTGCCCTAAAAAAGAAGTGTTAATCTTGTCTTTCATTGTGTATCCTTGTGTTGTTAAAGTTTTATTGTAGCAAATTTTAAAATCATTGTTATGGAAAAACACTTTTTTAAAGCTTTAAATTTCAAATTTACCCTTTTTTGAAAATAAAATTTTCTTTCTTTAAATACTTTCACTGAAAACGAGCGCACAAAGCTTGCACAACTTTGTAAATTTTAACTGTAGAAGCAAGATCAAGACGCTCATCTACAGAATGAGGATTAAAGATATTTGGTCCTATAGAAGCACACTTTAAGGTTTGTTTTTTCTCAAGCACCCCGCATTCAAGCCCAGCATGCACAGCTAAAATTTGAGCTGTTTTAAATTCCTTCTTAAGCTCCTCAAGCACAGCTTCGGTAAAATCATTCTCCTGCCCTTCCCAAGGAGCATAAAAATTTGACGAGCTGGTTTTAAAGCCAAAACCTTCAAAAAAGGTTTTGGTTTCAAACTCTAAGTTTCTTAGTCCCTCAAGTGTATTTGATCTTGCAAAAAGCTCGATTTGTATGGTGTTTTCTTTCATTTTAAGCAAGGAAAGATTAATGCTTGTTTGCACTATGTTTAAATGCTTATCAAATGCTCTTACACCTTGAGAAAAAGCATTTATAGCATAAAGCAAGTTTTGACTTTGCGCGCAAGCTAAAAACTCGGCTTCGTTTATAAATTTACACTTAATATGCTCGCTTTGCAAAGGTTCATTTTCAAAACAAACTAAGGCTTTAGCGTGTTTTGGTATAGAGTTTATCCTCTCACCACCCTCAAATTCTACTATCACTCCATCATTTTTAAAGATAAAGGCTACAAGTTCTTTGATCGAGCTTTTGACATTGTTGATTATATCCATACCAGAATGCCCGCCTTTAAAGCCTACGGCTTCAAGTTCATAAAGTTTTCCTCTCATTTTTTCCCTAGTAAAAGGCAAAATAGCTTCTATATCCACGCCCCCAGCACAGCCAATAACTACTTCATCATCAATCTCGTGATCTAAATTTAAAAGCTTATTTGCTACAAGCTTACCCTCAAAAGCATTTGCCCCTAAAAGCCCTACTTCCTCATCATTTGTCAAAAGACATTCTAAATTTTTAAACTCGCGCATAGCGGCTAAAATCATGGCTAAACCTATGCCATTATCCGCTCCAAGACTTGAGTTTTTAGCCTTTAAAAAGCCCTCTTCCTCAAAAAGTTCTATCTTTGGAGCCTCGCCCATACAAACCATATCATAATGAGCTTGCAGACAAATTTTTGGCTCACCTTTGATACAATGGATATTGCCAGCCTTATCACTTATTACCTTAAAACCAGCTTCTTTTGCAAATTGCTCTAAAAACTGCTTGAGCTTTATGGTATCAAAGCTGCAATGTGGAATTTGGCTAATTTGTGTAAAATATCCTAAAACTTCTTGCATAAATTTTCCTTATATTTTTTTAATTTTTGATTTAAAAGTGTAGCATAAAATTTTAATTTTATCTTAAATTTAAACAACACTTAACTTCTTTTACGCTATAATTTGTCTGCATTTTTTTGAAAAAAGCGAGCGATGATGATTAAAAACACCATAACAGAAGCGTCTATTTATGAAGCTCAAGGGCTTAAAAATGAAGCTTTGGAAATTTATAAAAATATACTTAAAAATGATCCAAATAACCAAAATGCTATTGATGCGATTCGTCGCTTAAGCGGCTTGCGATCAAAGCATCCGGATTTAAATACACAAATGCTCGATTTTTTCTTAAGAATGAAAAGCGAAGAAGAGATTAATGAGTTTAAAAGGTGGTTGATAAAGATATGAATTTGCACGATTTAGCAAAAAAAACTATAGATGAAGTCAGCAAAGAAGAGTTACACGAAGAGGTGGAAAATAAAATCGCTTTAGCCAAAGAGCAAGAAGAAAGCAAGCTTGAAGAAACTCAACTTGATGAGCCAGAAGTAATTGATTTTAATGCCTATGAAAAAGAAATAAACGAGCTTATAGAGAAAAAAAGTGAGGAAAGTAAAGAACCTCAAGTCCTCATCAATGACAAACAAGACGAATTTGCTGGACTTTCTTTTAATGAAGAAGTGTTTTTAAAAAATATAAGAGAACGCGTGTTGGTGCTTTTTGAGGGTTTAAGCAGTAGCGATGAAAAAGATTTGCGTTCAAGGCTTGATTTAACCATAAATTTCTTAGAGTTTTTGCTTGCAAATATCGAAGATAAGCTTAAAAAATAAAGCAAATTTAGATTTTATCAAAGAATACTTCAAGCCTTACACCAAAAGAGCGTATCTTGTGGGCGGAAGTGTAAGAGATATGCTCTTAGGACTTGAGCTTAATGACTTTGATATAGAATTTTATGATATAAGTTTAGAGCTGTTTGATGAACTTTGTATAAAGCTTGGTGCAAGCGGAGTTGGAAAAAGTTTTTTTGTGTATAAATACAAGAATTTTGATCTTGCCTTAGCACGCACGGAAAATAAAATCGCTTACGGACATAAGGGCTTTAAAATCCATATTTGTAACGATGAAAAAGTGGCTGCTAGACGCAGGGATTTTACTATCAATTCGATGATGATTAATATCTTTACAGAAGAGTTTTTGGACTTTTATCAAGGCAAAGAAGACTTGGAGCGAAAAATTTTGCGTTGTGTTGATACCAAAAGCTTTGTGGAAGATAGTTTAAGAGTGCTTAGAGCGGTGCATTTTATCGCAAGATTTAAGCTTAATATCGAACCAAAAAGCCTAGAACTTATGCAAAGTATGGATATAAGCGACTTAAGCCTTGAAAGAATCAATGCTGAACTATATAAATTCTTTAAAGCGAGTAATTTGGTCTTTGGTTTTGAGGCTTTGCAGAGTTTAAATTTAGAACAAAAGCTCTTTTTTTACGATACAAGCAACAATGAAAAATTACCATTTTTAAAACAAATTCTACGCAGTGCAAGAGAATTTATCGCTGATGAAGCTTTGTTTTTATATGTATATCTTAATCTTTTTTGTATCGATAAAAAGGCTTTTTTTGAGAGAACAAAGCTGAAAAAAGAACTTTTGCAAAAAACAAAGCAAGACTTTTTTCAAGATGAAGTAAAAGACTTTGAATTGCTTTATATAGCGTGTCAAATGCCACTTTGTCAGTGGCTTGGACTTTGGGATAAAACACGCATACAAAAGGCAAAAGAACTCAATGTGTATCATCAAGCTTTTCAATGCAAAGTCAATGCAAAAGAACTTGAAAAACAAGGCTTTAAGGGCAAAGAACTTGGTGATAAAATCAAGCTTTTGCGACAAGAGAAAATCAAAAACTATCTTCAAAACAAGGAAAAAAATGAAAAATTATATACTCAAAATCACAACGCATGATGAAAAAGGTTTGATTTACAAAATCTCTGAAATCATTTTCAAGCACCATATCAACATCATTAAAAACGATGAATTTGTAGGTGAAGGGCGTTTCTTTTTTAGGGCAAGCTTAGAAGGCGAGCTTGATGAAAATGCCTTTTTAAACGCCTTAAAACAAACTCTTCCTCAAAATGCAAGCATTAAATTGAGCGAAAAAAGAAAGAAAAATATCATCATTTTAGCCACAAAAGAAGCTCATTGTCTGGGGGATTTGCTCATTCGTCATTATAGTGCTGCTTTGTTTGCTAATATTAAGGCTGTAATCTCAAATCATGATACTTTGCAAGAACTTGTAAAGAAATTTAATCTACCTTATCACAGCATAAAAAGCGAGGGTTTAAATAGGCAAGAACATGAAAAAAAGGTGCTTGAATGCTTAAAACAATACGAATTTGATTATATAGTTTTAGCTAAATATATGAGAATTTTAAGTGCTGAGTTTGTGGCTCATTATGAGGGCAAGATCATTAACATTCATCATTCATTTTTACCTGCATTTATCGGTGCAAATCCTTATAAACAAGCTTATGAACGAGGAGTAAAGATCATCGGTGCAACCGCTCATTTTGTCAATAACAACCTTGATGAAGGACCTATCATCACTCAAGCTGTTTTACCAGTAAGCCATCAACATAGCTGGCAAGAGATGAAAGAAGCTGGAGCAAATATCGAAAAAGATGTGCTTGCAAAGGCTTTAAATTTAGTTCTTGAGGATAGAATTTTTATCCATGCAAACAAAACTATCGTTTTTTAAGCCTAAACAAAGTCAAGTGTAACATTTTTGTGTTAGAATGGAGTTTAAAATACAAAAAAGAGAACTTACATGAATACAAAGATTTTAACCCTGTCTCTTATCTGCGCAAATGCCTTATACGCAGCTGACATCAGTGCTTTATCAGGCTCTGTGAGTTTAAAAGCAGGCGAACAAAAGCAAGATAGTGCCATTTCAAGACAGGGCACTGGACAAGCTAGTATTTTTGGTGAAGTAGGAGGAGTACATAATTTTACCTTAAATGGAGCAAATAACGCAAGCTATACTCTTAGCGCCAAAGATATTACCACTACTTTTTACATGGGTAGTATCACCTTAAATCAAAATTCACAATTTGCTTTAAGTGGTTTTCATACACTAGCTATTGAAAAAACAGGTGTAAGCGTAGGTGCAAACTCGACATTTGCTGTCATTTCAAGCGGAAATACTATTAATCCTCAAGGCACCGATTATGGCGGAGCTTCAAAGGTAAGATTTAGCGATAAATCTACACTTTCACTTCAAAATAATGCAAAGGCAAAATTTTCAAATGCTGATTTTTTTATCCATGATGGAAAGATTATCCTTCTTGCAAACTCAACCCTAGAAGTTGAGGCAAGTAAAGGTATAAGGATACAAAGAACCTTAGAAAGCACAAATGCTACGATTAAATTTGGTGGCGATGTATATAATATAGGTAGTAAACTCTTCGGCTTTCAAACTTCTTCTTCAACCTGGACTAGCAATGGTAGCAAAATAGAAATCAATGGAGATTTTTATAATGGCGGTAATGCTAAGGTTGATGATGGTGGATCAGTAGCAGGTGGCTTTCTAGTCTTTGATCCATATTATGATGGTGGAGGAAATTTGATCTTAAATAACACCACAATGAGTGTTAGTGGCAAGTTCGTATCTAAGGCAAGCAACGATCTTAGCCAAGAATCAAATGTAAAAATTTATGGCAGCACGCTTAGCGTTACGGGTGGCTTTGAAAACAAAGAAGGTTCAAATTTAACCTTTGGTGTGCTTAATAACACTATGGGTAAGCTAGAAGGTGATTTAAGCAATGATAAAGGCAAGGTGTTTATCGATACAGATAATATACAATTTGACACAGCTTATCAAATCGTTACTGGTAGCATTAGCGGTGTTACAAGTATTGAGCTTTTAAATCCAAATTCAAGCTTTTTGAATGTGATTTGTCAAAATGGTTCAGTTACTATTACCCAAAAAACCTCAAGCGGTGGCAGTGGCTCTTGCAATGGTAGTTCAAGTGGTGGATCAGGCGGAGGCGGTAGTTCAGGTGGTGGAAATTCAGGTTCTGGCGGTGGCAACTCAAGCGGAAGCTCAAATCAAACTGCTCTTGATGAATACAAAAGCTCGCTTAATACCCAAGATCAAAAGCTTCTTAGCTCCCTAGTTAATCGTTTTGGCGGAGCAGACAAGCTTTTAACTAGCGATCTTGATGTCAAAGAAACAATGAAAACGATTAACAAAAGCGTAGAGGATAATCTCATCACGCGTCCAAAAACACTTCTTTCAGCGTTCAAAAGCGATGCTATGGTTGCTCCTTTGGCTCAAGGTTTTGTTTCAAGACCTACAGCTTCAAATGACTTGATCCGCTTTGATAATGGAAGCTTAGTAAGCGGACTTGATTACAGCGGTAAAGATTTTTATGCAAATGCTTTTGGTGGGGTTTTAAGAGCTGATGATACAAAGGGCTATTTGGGTGGTTTTAACTTAGGCTTAAGCAGCTTTGATGAAAATTACCTCGTTCAAGGACAAATTTCTTATGCAAGAGGTTCAAGCACACAGGATTTAAGCACACAAAGCTCTAAAACGACAGGTGATTTTATCCAACTTGGATTTTTTTCAAGGATAGATTTTGTGCCTGCTTTAGAGCTTGATTTGAATTTAAATGCTATTGCTGGCTTTTTTTCGGTTCAAAGTGATAGCTTTATCAACCCTCTTTTAAGCTCAAAGTCTAAATTTAACACTCAAGAGCTCAATGGAGGCTTTACTTTAGGTTATAGGTTTGGTGAGCGATTGTCATTTAAGCCTTTTGCTGGTTTAGAGCATTATCTTATACACCAAGGTGGCTTTAAAGAAGAAGGTGGGCTTGGTATAGAATCAAAAGCCTATACACACTATGCTTTAGGCGGAGTTATAGGAGCTGAAACGCGTCTTGAGCTTGATAACTCAGCCTTTGTTTTTGCTAAAGTAAGCTATGAGGACAAACTCTATCATTCACATAAAAATATCTTTTTTAGAGTCAATGATCAAAGCCTAAAATACAAAAATGAAAGCTTTGATAGCAGTTTGCAAGCAAGTATTGGGGCGCAAATTTTTGCTATAAACAACGCTAGGCTTAATGCTGAAATGATTTACAAGCACTATGATTCAGGTTTGAATTATTATGGTGGAAATTTAATGCTCAAATATGTATTTTGATCTGTAATCACTCTTCGCTTTTTAGATATATTCTTTGTTTAGAGCACAAAACTTAGAATATATCTTTTTTAAAGACTTTCTCTTTTTGTTTTTTTAAATTTTACATTAAAATAAATTTTGATTTTTGTTTTTAATTAATACAGCTTTAAGTTAAAAAAGTATAAGATTTGTCATTTTATTTTAATTTAGAGAATGGTTATTATGAAAAATATTTTTTTATTAAGCTTTTTAGCTTTAGTTTTTATGGCATGTTCTGTTTCTAAAGTCGCAAGTGCTAGGGCAGAATTTAAAGATGAAAATTTCATCATCTATGAAAGTCTTACTCAAAAACAAATTAACTTTGAAGCCTTTATGAACGAGCTTTTAAAGCAAGACATCATCTTACTTGGCGAAAAACACGATGAAGTGCTTCATCATCTAGCTGAAGAACGACTTGCAAAAGAGCTTTTAAAGCATAAAAAGATCAATATCGCTATGGAAATGATTAGCACAGATAAGCAAAGCTTAATCGATAAGGCAAAGGCTGAAGGAGTTTCTGCAGATAAACTTCAAACAGCGATTGATTGGGATAAGCGCTGGAATTATGAAGATTATAAAGATGTGGTTGAACTTGGCTTTTATGAGGCAAGATTAAGTGGAGCAAATCTTTCAAAAGCTGAGATAAGCACCATTCACAAAGGTGCTATGCCTTTAAATGGCGTGCTTTCAACCACAAAAGAAGTTAAAAACAATATCAAAAAAATCATCGCTTATAATCACAAAGTCGATCTAAACGATAGCGCACAAAGTGCTATGCTTGATAGTTTCGTTGAGGCTCAGCAGTATAAAGACAGACGCATGGCAGATGTGTTGGTGCACTCACACGAGCCAGCTTTACTTGTAGCTGGACGTTATCATGTAGACAAAAGCATAGGCGTGCCTTTGCATATAAAAGACTTTAAAAGCAAAAAGAAATTTGCTGTAGTAATGCTTGGTGTGGATAAAAGCGATATAAACGCAAGCACGGCTGATTTTGTATGGTTTTTAAAGCCTTTTAAAGATCAATGATTTATCACTATACTTTAAACATATATCAAAAAGAAAGGAAATGAGCGTGAATGAGCTTTTAGAGCATTTATTTTTTACCTGTTAATTAATTTTAAAGGATAAAAATGAAAAATGCTATTAAAATTTCTTTCATAGCTTGTTTTGCTTGTATGCAATTACTTGCACAAGAAGGGGGGGGGGGCATTGCAAGAGGAAACTCTTGAATTTGACACTCTAGAGGTTTCAGGCACAGGTGTAAAAAATGACGAAAAAGCCTTTGTAACATCCGGAGCAGTAAGCTCAAGAGAAGGCATAGGCTCAAATACACAAAGTATAGATAGTATAGTGCGTAGCGTGCCCGGAGCCTACACAAACACCGATCAAGCTCAAGGTGGCGTTCAGGTAAATTTACGCGGTATGGCTGGCTTTGGACGCGTTAATACTATGATTGATGGGGTAACTCAAACTTTTTTTGGCGGCAGTGCAGATCAAGGCTATCATAGCAATCTTAGCACTTCAACAGGAACTTCTGCTTTTTCAGCTCCAGTAGATAGCAATTTTCTTATCAGCGTTGATATAGAAAAAGGCTCATTTAGTGGCGGACATGGTGGGCTTATGGGTTCAGCAAATTTTAAAACTATAGGCGTAAATGATCTTGTGCGCGAGGGCAATGTCTTTGGGTTTTTAGGACGCTTTTCTTATGGGAGTAATGGACTTGGACCAAGTTATATGGGTTCAGTGGCTGGCAAAAGCGAGCTTGAAAATGGTGGATACATAGGCGTGCTTTTTGGCTATAGCGGAAAAAGAATTACTCAAAATTACACTATAGGTGGAGGTGGCAAAATAGGCGATCAAACTGCTCCTGATCCAGATTCTCCAAGTGGACAAAGTCCAGCTGCACCTTTTGATCCAAGTCTTTTAACCCAAAAACCAAATTCACAACTTTTCAAACTCGAATACGCTCCAAATTCTTTTACTTCAGCTATTTTTAATTATAGAAGATATCAAAATGAGCTTGCCGGCAGAAAGATAAATAATGATAACTATCAACTTGACTTTTGGCACAATCCTCTTTCTTGGATAGATATACGATTCTTGGCTGCATATAATGCAGGCAAACAAAGATATAATTCAGATGCTAATTTTTCCTTCTCTCCAGATGCTATAGCCAATAAAACTACACGTAATCAAGGTTATACTTTTGATATAAGCAATAATTTTTACAATGAACTAACAGGTGGCTTTATATTAAATTCAAGGTTTGGAACAAATGTTTTGATTAACAAATACAAAAATGATTTTTCAACCAATGCAAACGATCAGAACAATGCTTACAATACAGCTTTTCAACCAAAAGGCGAGCAAAGAATTTTTACTTATTATATGGATAATAACCTTAAGTATGATATTTTTGAGCTTGGACTAAATTTAAATTTGTATGATTGGAATTTAAAAGGCTTTAAACCAGAATGTGCTAGTGCTGATGCAAGTTGTTTTCCTCATGAAGCTGTAGATATTGATAAAAATGGACTTCGATTAAATGCCTCTATTATGCTTTCAGCTGCTTTTCATGAGCTTTTCACACCTTTTGCAAGTTTTGCAAGAACAAATAGAGCTCCTAATGTGCAAGAAATGTTTTTTCCGTATTATTATGGCAATAGTGTCAATCCCTACTTAAAACCAGAGCAAGCTAATACCTGGCAAATAGGCTTTAATAGCTTCAAACATGGGCTTTTAAAAAACGATGATCGCTTTGGTTTAAAAGCTTTGTATTACAAAACACTTATAAAAGATTATATTTACAACGAATATTTTTCTCTTGCGAGTGGCGAAACAATCATGCTTTTTAGAAATGCTCTTGATAAAAGTGAATTTAAGGGTTTTGAAGTGGAACTAAGCTATGATTTAGGCTTTGCTTATACTAAAGCAAGCTATTCAAGACAAGAAAGCAAACAACCTGTTTCTTATACCTCAGGTGGATATTCTGGTTCCTTAGGTTATAGTAGAATTTCAGAACTTCCAAAAGACTATGCAAATATAGAGCTTGGTTTTAGGCTAAATGATAGGATCAGCTTTGGCGGTATAGCAAAATACACTGGTAAAGCAAAAAGAGTTACTGGAAATCCAAACAATTTAAGCGATCCAAATTCTGATATTATGACTTTGCAGACTGAAGAACTACCAAATATTCCTACTATAGTGGATTTATATTGGAATATAGAATGGCTTAAAAATTTCACTATGAGAGCTGAAGTGCAAAATGCTTTTGATGAAAACTATATGGACGCACTCAATGCTTACAATAGCACAGGTGGAATGGGTTATGATCAAGATTATAACGAAATTTACCTTTTTAACAACTCCGCACGCGGACGCACTTTTGTAGTAAGTTTTGAGTATAAATACTAAAGGAAATATAAGTGTTTTTAAGGTTTTTAAAAAATTTAAAACAAAACAATTTAAATTTAATACTAAAGGACAAGTAATGAGATATTTATTTAAATTCTCTCTCGCAACTTGCTTTGCTTGTATGCAACTACTTGCGCAAGAAGAACAGCTGAGGGGGGGGGGCATTGCAAGAAGAAATACTAGAATTTGACACTCTAGAAGTTTCAGGCACAAATGTCAAAAATGACGAAAAGCCCTTTATCACACCAGGTGCTGTATCAAGTCGTGAGGGGATTAATACCGATACGCAAAGTTTAGATAGTATAGTGCGTAGTATTCCGGGTGGCTTTACGCAGGTTGATGAGTCTCAAGGCACTATTTCTGTAAATATTCGTGGACTTACCGGACTTGGGCGCGTTAATACACAAGTTGATGGTGTTACACAAACATTTTTTGGTAGCAGTGAAGATCAAGGGCGATATCACGCAAATGGGAAGATTGTCGGCACTTCAGCCTTTGGCGCGGCAATCGATCAAAATTTACTAGTAGGTGTTGATATGCAACGAGGAACTTTTTCAGGTGCTGGCGGGGCTAATGCGCTAATGGGTTCTGCAAATTTTCGCACTATAGGCATAAGTGATATTATTAGCGACAATCGATCATTTGGCGTGCTTACTAAATACAGCTATGGCTCAAATAAACTTGGTCCAAGCTATATGGGCGCTGTAGCAGGTAAGTATAATTTTACAGACGATGGCTTTTTGGGTCTTATGTATGCTTATAGTGGGCGCAAACTTTCACAAGGTTATAAAATAGGCGGTGGCGGACTTTTAAGCGATTTGGGTGGAAACGATGCAGATGGTGATGGGCGCCCTGATAATGCAGCCTTTGATCAAAGCAATCTTACGCAAAAACCTATAAATAAACTAGCAAAAGTTGAATTTCAAAAAAACGCAAGTTCAGCCGTGCTTTCTTATAGGCGCTATGATAACGAATTAGCTGGGCGTGAAATCAATGATGATAACTATCAACTTAACTACCGCTTTGATCCTGAGACAGAACTTGTGGATTTGCGTTTTTTAGCAGCTTATCACAAAGCTGATCAATACTACAACGAAACAGCTTCTTTTATGCAAGGAGCAGCTGGTAAGATGAAAGGCGTAGCGACTAATACAGCTATAACGCTTGATCTTAGTAATGCTTTTTATTTTGATTTAAATGAAGCGCAGAATTTAACAAGCACTTTAGGTGTAAATTTCTTAAGCAATTCTTATGATAGAGATTTTGATACAAGCTCTTGTGATCCAAATGATAGTATGTGCTATGATTATGATAATGGGACATATATTAATTATTTTCGTTATGGTTTTGCGCCTGAGGGGAAGCAAAAAATCACTACGATTTATTTAGATAATACTTACAATTATGAAATTTTTGAGCTTAATGCTAATGTTAATGCTATGTATTATGAGTTAAGTGCTGATAAAGGGGCGTGTCGTGAGGTGAATTCTTACTGCGAACCAAAAGAGGCTGGGTATTTTAAACAAAAAGATATGAAATTTAACACCTCACTTATGGCTAGCCTTAAGCTACACACGCTTTTTACGCCTTTTATCTCTTACTCACGCACACACCGAGCACCAAATGTGCAAGAGTTCTTTTTCTCAAGTACTTATGATGATTTTCAAGATATAAACACAGGACTTAGACCAGAATTTTCTGATACTTATCAAATCGGCTTTAATTCTTTTAAGCATGGATTAATCAGCGAGCATGATGTTTTTGGTTTTAAGGCGACTTATTTTTATACCGATGTTAAGGATTATATTTATAACAAATCCATCGGAAATATTAACGATACGGCAGATTCTCCACTTTTGTTTCTGTCCTTTAATGGCGAGGCAAAATTTAGCGGTATTGAAAGTGAGCTTTACTATGACGCTGGCTTTGCTTATGCAAAAATTTCTTACACACACCAAAACGCAGATAGACAAATTTCAGAAAATGAAGCCAACGCAGGTGGTGGAGGTAGTGCAAATATCAAACACACCGGACAAAGCCAGTTTTCAACTCTGCCAAAAGATATCGCAACAGCTGATTTGGGGCTTCGTTTTTGGGATAAACGCATAGTTTTTGGCACACTTATCAAATACACCGGAAAAACCGAGCGTGTTAATCCAATCCTTACAAATGTTAGTAATGGCACTACTCCGGGTGCGCCAGAGGATAATACTTGGGCTTTTAGCACACAAGAGTTGCCAAAAATTCCAACTATCATTGATCTTTACGCAAGTTTTGAACCTTTGAAAAACTTCGTCATTCGCAGTGAAGTGCAGAATTTACAAGATCGTAATTACATGGATGCGCTTTATACTTATAATTCTAGCTCCGCGCAAGTTGCTGGAAATGACATTACGCTTTTTAACAATGCTGCTAGAGGACGCACTTTTGTTATAGGCTTTTCATATAAATACTAAAGGAGAACTATGAATACCTTAAAATCTTTTTTCTTGCTTTCTTTACTAGCAAGTTTGAGCTTTACTTGGCTAAATGCTGAGGGAAATTTAAGCGAGCAAGACTTAAATTTAAATCAAGCAGTTTTAGAGCAAAACAGCACTGAAAAAACACAGGCTGGGCAAATGCAAGCTAGAGAACAAGAGCCACATAAAACGCTTGAGTTTTCTTTAAGCTCGCTGTATTCAAACGCTGATGCGGTGGTAAAATCAGTCATTGTTATATTAGTGTTGTTTTCTGTGCTTTCTTGGGCTGTGTTTTTCGCAAAAAGCTTGCGTTATAATGCCTTGCTTAAGATGACAAAAAAGGATAAGCAAAGCTTAAGCGAGCTTTCAAATTTAGATCAAGTGGCTAATCTTAGCCCTTTAAGCCTTGCTTTAGTGCAAGAAATTCAAGATGAAAGACAAAAAAGTGAGGCAGACGCGCACCTAGAAAAACGCATTCAAATTCGCCTTGAAAGCAAGCTTAAAGAACTTGTTTTTAATGCAAAGCTAGGCATAGCTCTTTTAGCTTCTATTGGCTCAAGTGCTCCTTTTATAGGACTTTTTGGCACGGTTTGGGGGATTATGAATGCTTTTATTGGTATTTCAAAAAATGATAGCGTAAGTTTGGCTGTAGTGGCTCCTGGCATAGCCGAGGCTTTATTTGCTACAGCTTTTGGCTTAGCTGCTGCTATACCTGCGGTGCTTTTTTATAATTATTTGTTGCGTTTAAGCATTAAATTTGCTCAAAGACTTGATGAAAACGCCACTATGCTTTTTGTGATGAGCTTAAGAGGAAACAAGACATGCTAACACACAGCGATGAACAAGAGCTTAGCGAGATTAATGTAACGCCATTTATCGATATAATGCTTGTTTTACTCATCATTTTTATGGTGGTTGCACCTTTGATCACAAGCTCGGTTAAGGTAGAGCTTCCACAAAGCTCATCAAGTGCAAAAAGCGATGAAAACAAGCTTTTTATACTTTATATCAACGAAAATGAACTCTCGCTCAATGATACAAAGCTCACTTTAAACGAGCTTATCCCGAGTTTAAAAGCTAAAAGCGTGCAACAAGATGAGTTGATTTATCTTTATATCGATAAGCTTGTGCCTTATGAAAGGCTAGCTTCAATCATAAATGAGCTTAAAAATGGCGGCTTTCACAAAATCGCCCTTGCAACCCAGATCAAGAACGCACCATGAGCGAACAAAAAGCCCTAATCATCGGTATAATCCTAGCTTTAAGCGTGCATTTGGCTTTTTTAGCCTGTTTGCTTTTTGATTTTTCCGCGCGTCAAAAAGAAGAACTTGGTGGCTTTGAGGCGGATTTAAGTGATAGCTTTCAAAGTGTGATGATAGTAGCAAATGTCCCACTTGGCGAGCTTAAAGAGCTTTCAAATCCTTCGCAAAAATCCCTAAAAAGCGACAAATCAGAGAAAAAAACCAAGCAAGAAAAGCAAAAAACTGACAAAAAAAGCCTTGATCTTGAAGATGAAGACTTAGCTAGGCTTAAACTCAATCAAAGCAAGGATTCAAAGCCAAACAATGAAAGCAAACAAGTTCAAAGCCAGCAACAAAGCAGTCAAGCCTCAAATTTAAACTCGGATTTAGATAGGGCTAAGAAAGATGACTTTTCCTCAGCCCCAGTGCAAGGCACAAGCAAAGAAGCAAGCACGGTTATTCGTGGTTCAGCAAGAGCACAAATTAAAAGCTATCAAGGGCTTATAATGGCTCATCTTAATCGCTTCAAACACTATCCAAGCGAGGCTTTAACAAAAGAAATTCAAGGTGTAGCCTTGCTTGAGATCAAGATAAACGCACAAGGGGAAGTGCTTTCTTGCGTGCTTAAAAAAAGCAGCTCTGAAACTTTGCTTGATGAAGCAAGCTTAAAACTTATTAGCAGTGCAAATCCCCTACCAAAACCGCCAGCTGAGATACTTAAAGGTAAGCAGGTGCTTAGCTTTAGCATACCAATTGATTATAATATCAAAGCATATTATTTAAACAAGCGTTGAAATTTTAAGCAAACATAAAAGCTTGATAGGCTAAAATTAAGCCTTTAATTTATTTTAAGGAGAAAAAAATGGACGCAAATGCGGTGCTTTTATCAATCAAAGATAAAATTCCAGACTCTAGCCTTGCTATCGTGCAAGATAAGCTCAAAGCAGCAAGTGAAGACAAGCTAAATACTCTAATGGTACTTCCTTTGAAAAATGTAATCATCGGACTTGTGCTTGGGCTTTTGTTTGGTGGTTTTGGCATAGATCGCTTTTATAAAGGCGACATAGGACTTGGTATAGCAAAGCTTGTTTTGTGGATACTTGGTTGTGCAACGGCGATGATTTATATAGGGATTGCGCTTTTGATTGTTTGGTGGGTATGGGTAATCGTTGATTTTTTCCTTGTATGGAAAGGTATCAAGCAAGATAATCTAAACAAAATTCTAGCTGTTTTAAGCTAAAAAAGAGGCTTGTTTATCAAGCCTCAAGCCTCGTTTTAACACCTTTTACACTCAGATCAGCCTTCACATTTTCAAGATAAAATACCTTAAAATTTGGCTCATCAACGCTTTCAAATCGTGTCTTTTTACGCTTTATAAACTCAGCCTTTATAGCCTTATCTTCATCAAATTTTACTTCGCCAAATACCCTAATCCAAGAAAAATCCGCCGCACACACACAAATACATACATTAGGATTAGCTAAAAGTTCTTCATACATAGCCTTGTCTTTATTCATACAAAAATAAATTCTATTCTCAATCAAGCTTGCACTACCTATAGGGCGAGAAGTGGGCTTGTTTGCAACACTGGTGCTAAGAATTTGTATAGGATTTTGCTCTAAAAAAGCAAAGATTTTGTGTATATCACTCATTATTTTTTCCTTAATGCTTATTAAAAATTAAAAATAACCCTCATTATAGCAGATTTTAAAAAAGTTTTAATAAATTTATGTCCCATAAATCTCATACAAAAATAAGCAAAATTTGCTATACTATAAGCTTTTAAAAAGGCTTTATTATGTTTCATATCGTGCTAGTTAATCCAAGAATTCCTCAAAATACCGGTAGCATTGGCAGAATGTGCTTTAATGCTGGCTTTCATTTGCATATCATCAAACCTTGTGTATTTAGCCTTGATGAGAAGGCTTTAAAAAGGGCTGGGCTTGATTATTGGGGGAAGCTTGAGCCTATTATCTGGGAGAGTTTAGAGGATTTTTTAAAGGCAAATGAGGACTTTAAAGAACGTTTTTTCTTTGCGACAACAAAGAGCAAAAAGCCTTATTTTGAAGCTTGTTTTCAAAGGGGTGATTTTTTATTTTTTGGCAGCGAAAGCTTTGGCTTACCAAAAGAACTTATGCAAATAAATGCAAAAAATATGATCACCATACCCATGAAAAGCTATGGTAGAAGCTTAAATTTAGCCACAAGTGCTGGCATTATCGCTTATGAGGCTTTAAGGCAAAATTTTGCTGATTTTACACATTAGAGTTTTTAGGGCTTTGTCTTAAAGTCTTTATAACAAAGCTTGTGTTAAAATAAAATTTTAAGGAGAAGAAATGCCAAATTTAGCTGATTTTATAGGCTCGCAAATCGTTCCAAGAACTGATCTTATAATGATATTTTGTCTTATAGTTTGTGGATTTTATTATAGTTTTAAGCTTTCTTTCGTGCAGTTTAGAATGCTACCTTTTGTCTTTAAAATCCTCACAGAAAGACAAGATAAAAGCCACAAAAGTAAAGATCATATCTCACCTTTTGCAGCTTTGATGATCTCAACTGCTTCAAGAGTAGGTATAGGAAATATAGCAGGTATAGCTACAGCTATTACCTTAGGAGGTGCTGGAGCCTTGTTTTGGATGTGGGCTATGGCGTTTTTTGGTGGGGCTTCTGCTTTTGCTGAAAGTACTTTAGCTCAAGTATATAAAAGTAAAGATGGAAAAGGCTTTAAAGGAGGACCAGCTTATTATATACAAAAAGCTCTTGGTATAAAATGGCTTGCTATTGCTTTTGCGATCATTTTAGTGCTTACTTATGCTTTTGGTTTTAATGCCTTGCAAAGCTATACTATGACTTCAGCCTTTGAAGTGTATTATAAAAATATAGCTGAAACTGGTGTGAGTTTTGCGGATTCAAATTTTCCTCTTATCATAGGAGCGATTTTAGCACTTTTTGGGGCTTGGCTTTTCTTTTCTCATCATAGTCTTATTGGTAAAGTAAGTTCTATCATCGTGCCTATTATGGCTTTGATTTATATCGCTCTTGCTTTTGTGGCTATTGTGATGAATTATGAGCTTATCCCTAGTGTTTTAAAGCTGATTTTTGAAAGCGCTTTTGATTTTGAGGCTATTTTTGGTGGTTTTGCAGGTTCAGCTCTTGTTATAGGTATTAAAAGAGGTTTATTTTCAAATGAAGCTGGCATGGGTTCAGCACCAAATGCAGCTGCAGCTGCAGTTACAAGCCACCCAGCAAAACAAGGCATAGTGCAATCTTTTGCCGTTTTAATCGATGTTATCATCTGCACAGCTACAGGCTTTTTGGTTTTGTTTTCAACAGCATATTTTCAAAATTTTGATGCCAGCGGTCAGCCTATTTTAAAGGCTCTTCCTTTGGTGCAAGAGGCAATGAAGAGTTATTATGGAGGCATTGGGCTTCACTTTGTTTCTTTTTCTGTAGTGCTTTTTGCTATAACCTCTTTGATAGGCAATTATTATTATGCTCAAGCAAACATCAAATTTCTTACTAATTCAAAATCAGTAATGATGATTTTTAGAATTTGTGCTGTGGCTATTATTTTCATCGGTGCTCAACTTACCTTAGAACTTGCTTGGAATTTTGCAGACTTAACTATGGCTTTTATGGCAACGACAAATATCATTTCTATCTTGCTTTTAGGCGGTATAGTCAAAAAAGTTATGCAAGACTTTTCAGCTCAAAAGGCTATGGGTATAGATCCAAAATTTAGCGCAACAAAACTTGGCATTAAAAATGCTGAGTGCTGGGAGTAAAAATGGGAATTTTCAAGGCTTTAATCTTCTTGCTTTTTATCGCATTTATTGCTATCTTAGTCATAGGTTTTAACCGCCAAATGATGCAAAGAAACGAGGAGAGAGAACAAAGATATAAAAAACTTAAGGAGAAGAAAGAAGAATGAAAAGCGTTTTAGTACCTATAGCAAAAGGTTTTGAAGAAATCGAGCTTGTAAGTATAGTAGATATTTTAAGAAGGGCTGGTATAAAGGTATGTTTAGCAAGCTTAAATAATGAAAAACTCGTGCTTGGAGCTCATAATATAAGCATTGAAGCTGAGGCAAACTTAGAAGAACTTGATTTTTTAGAATTTGACGCCATAGCCTTAGCTGGTGGGCTTGATGGTATGCTTAATCTTAAAGCAGACACCCGCTTGCTTAAAGGCATACAAGCTATGTATGAAGCAAATAAACTTGTCAGTGCCATTTGTGCTTCGCCAGTGGTTTTGGCAAGTGCTGGGGTATTAAAGGGTGATTTTACTTGCTATATAGGCTTTGAAAAGGATATAAATGCAAATTATCAAAAAAAGGCTGTAGTGGTAGATAAAAATATCATCACCGCTGCAGGACCAGCTTATGCCGCCCAATTTGCACTTGAGCTTGTAAGGTATTTGTGTGGTGAAGCAAGTTATAAAAGTGTGAGCGAAGGGCTTTTGTTGAATTTATTTTAATCATTTTTAGATGATTTTAGCAAACCTTGTGAATTAAATTTGCAAGGTTTTGTTTAGAAAGCTTTCTTTTTTGGAATAATACTACTTAAATTTGAAAATAAATCTTAAAATTTTATCTTTACTTTTCACCTTGTTTAAGCTACAAACAAGCTCTTTTTTACTTTTTTTTCAGTGCAAATTCTATATAATCAAGCTAAAAAAATAAGGATAAAAGATGAGTCAATTTACCCACTTGCACTTACATACTGAATACTCTTTACTAGATGGAGCAAACAAACTTAAAGAGCTTGCAAAAACGCTTAAAGCTCAAGGTGCGACAAGTGTAGCAATGACTGATCATGGCAATATGTTTGGAGCGATTGACTTTTATCAAACGATGAAAAAAGAGGGCTTAAAGCCTATCATCGGACTTGAAGCATATATACACAATGGCGAGGAGCTAAACGACAAGAGCACCAGACAACGTTTTCATCTTTGTTTATATGCTAAAAACGAGATAGGCTATCAAAATTTAATGTATTTAAGCTCTCAAAGCTATATCAAGGGCTTGTATTATTATCCACGCATTAACAAAAAAATTCTTAAAGAACATAGTGAGGGCTTGATTTGCTCTTCAGCTTGCTTGCAAGGTGAGGTAAATTGGCACCTAAACACCCAAAGTGAAAAAAATCAAAAATTTGGAGCTAAAGGCTATGAAGCTGCCAAGGAAGTGGCTTTGTGGTATAAAGAGGTTTTTAAAGATGATTTTTATCTTGAGCTTATGCGTCATGGTATAGGCGATCAGCTTTTTATCGATGATCAAATTTTAAGATTGGCTAAAGAGCTTGACATTAAAGTTATCGCGACAAATGATACGCATTATACTTTTAAAGATAGAGCTGCAGCGCATGAGGCTTTGATGTGCGTAAATATGGGTGTAAAGCTCAATGATCCAGATCGTTTAAGACACAGCGTGCATGAGTTTTATGTCAAATCAAGCGAGCAAATGAACGAGCTTTTTGCAGACTTACCTGATGCTATTGCAAACACTCAAGAAATTGCCAATAAATGCAATCTTGAGCTCAATCTTGGCAATCCAACCCCGCCAAATTTTAAATTCACAAGAGAATATGCTAAAGAACACGGCTTAAGCTTACCAGAACCAGAGCTTGAGTTTAGCTTTAAAAATGATGATGTTGTTTTTGAGCATTTATGTAAAATCGGACTTGATCAAAGGCTTGAATTTATCGATGAAAATAAGCACGAGCAGTATAAAGAGCGTTTAGCTATGGAAGTTGAAGTGATTAAAAATATGAAATTTTCTGGCTATATGCTTATAGTGCATGACTTTATCGCTGTGGCAAAAAGCAAAGATATACCAGTTGGACCTGGGCGAGGTTCTGCAGCTGGTAGCTTAGTATCTTATGCTTTAAAGATAACTGATCTTGATCCTTTACCTTACAATCTGCTTTTTGAACGTTTTTTAAATCCAGAACGCGTATCAATGCCTGATATCGATGTGGATTTTTGTCAAGATAGACGCGATGAAGTGATTGATTATGTGATCGATAAATACGGCTTTGATAAAGTCGCTCAAGTCATCACTTTTGGTAAAATGCTTGCAAAAGGCGTAATCCGTGATGTAGCTCGTGTGCTTGATATCAGCATACAAGATGGAGATGAACTTGCTAAACTTGTGCCTGAAGAGCTTAAGATCACACTTGAAGATGCTTATGCCAAAGAGCCAAAGATTAAAGAATTTTTAGATAGCCACACTAAAGGTAAAGAATGGTGGGAGTTTGCGCTTGCACTTGAAGGGCTAAATCGCCACGCTGGCGTGCATGCGGCTGGACTTGTGATCTCAAATGAAAGTCTATGGAAAAAAACACCTTTATTTCGCCCAAGTAAAAACGATGAAAAGCACCTTGTAACGCAGTATTCAAAGGACTTTTTAGAAGATGTGGATTTAATCAAATTTGACTTCTTGGGCTTAAAAACCCTAACCGTTGTTGATAATGCTGTAAAGCTTATTAAACAGCGATTTAACAAAGATATCATCTGGGAAAAGATAGATTTAAATGATAAAAAAACCTATGAAACTATACAAAGTGGAAATACACTTGGTATTTTTCAAATCGAATCAGGCGGTATGCAAGCTTTAAATTCAAGGCTAAGACCCGATTGCTTTGAGGACTTGATCGCTGTTTTGGCTTTGTATCGCCCAGGACCTTTAGAAAGTGGTATGGTTGATGATTATATTGATATAAAACATGGCAGAAAAAAGGCTGTGTATGCCTTTGAAGACTTAAAACCTATACTTGAAGAT
This sequence comes from Campylobacter sp. MIT 12-5580, assembly GCF_005406235.1. NCBI lineage: Bacteria > Pseudomonadati > Campylobacterota > Epsilonproteobacteria > Campylobacterales > Campylobacteraceae > Campylobacter > Campylobacter sp. MIT 12-5580. The sequence goes on along the minus strand of NZ_NXLK01000006.1, from coordinate 78,291 downwards.
ACTTATGGTGTTATAGTTTATCAAGAGCAAGTTATGCAGATCGTGCAAAAAATCGGTGGCTTTAGCTTAGGTGGTGCTGATAATGTGCGCCGTGCTATGGGTAAGAAAAAGAAAGAAATACTTGATGGCTTAAAGGCTGAGTATTTAGAAGGGGCAAAAAAACAAGGCTATGACGCACAAAAAGCTGATGAGCTTTTTGAACTTATCTTAAAATTCGCAGAATATGGCTTTAACAAGTCTCATTCTGCTGCTTATGCGCTTATCGCCTTTCAAACAGCTTATCTTAAGACTTATTATCCAAGTGAATTTATGGCTGCGTTACTTACTAGCGAGCAAAATAAGGTTGAAAAAGTCGCTCAATACATAGAAGAAATGAAAAGAATGAATATCAAGCTTTTACCACCTAGCATTAACAAAGCTCAAGGCGAGTTTAAGGCTATTGAGCTTGAAGATGGCAGTGAGGCTATAGTGTATGGGCTAGGAGCGATCAAATCAGTTGGCACGCCAGCAGTTACAAATTTAATGAGCGCGCGTCCAAAAGAAGGCTTTAAAGATATAGATGAGTTTATGAGTAAAATCGATCCAACTAAAGTTAATAAACGCACTATGGAAAGTCTTATAAAAGTCGGTGCTTTTGATGAATATGGCTTTACGCGTAGGTGCTTGATCGAAAATTTACCTCATTTGTGCGAAAACTCAAGAAAGATAGCTGAGCTTAAGAGAAATTCAGCTTCATCGCTATTTGGCATTGATGAAGTAGCTGATAATATCAAGATTAATTTAAAAAATATAAGCGAATACGATCTCAAAGAAAAGCTAGATTTTGAAAAAGATATCTTAGGCATTTATGTTTCAGCGCATCCGCTTGATGAATTTAGCGAGCAAATTGCTGAAATTGAGTATTATAAAAGTCTTGATTTTGAAAATCTTAAGGGCAATGGGCAAATTTTGTGCGTTGGACGCATAGAGGATTTTAAGGCGATGATGAGTAAAAACGGCAAACGATATGCCAAAATGCAAATTTTAGACTTTTACTCGAGCTTTGATGTGGTTGTTTTTGAAAAAAATGTAGCTGAACTTGAAGAAATTTTTAAAGATGAAAAAAGAAGAGTAAAAGCTTATGCTTTTGTCATTAATTACAGAAAAGATGAAAGCGAGTCAAGCTTTATGGTTAATGAAGTTTTAGAGCTTGAGGACGCAAAGAAAAGAGAAATAAAAGCTAAAGTTGGCTTTAGAAATAAATACAAAGAAAAAGAATTTACCCAAGCCCCAAAAGAGTTTGAAAATATGGTGCTAGAACTTGATCTAAGTAAGCTTAATAAGGACATAGTATATGAGATACACGAACTTGCAAGAAAGGCTCACGACCCAAGCAATACCGAGCACAAAAAACTTGTCTTAAAAGTAAGATATGTCGGCTCTTGCTTGCTTTATAACACAGGCTTTGTTGTTTCAAATCAACTTGAAGAACAAATCAAACAAAAATGTGTTTGATTGTATAAATTACGTGTCATTTTTCTTGGCAATAATTTAGGTTAATTTTGATTTGATTTCTTAAAGCGATATATTAGCTTGCCAAACTTGCAAAAATGCTATCATGAAATTTTATCGCTTTTATTCAAAGCCTTATTATTGTCAATTTTTTATAATTTAAAATTATATCGTCAAGCTCAACTTTCCTTAAAAAGCTTAGATACAAGCCTACTTGCCCTACTTTGATCGCTATGTTTTGTGATGCTTTTATAAATTCTACTCATATATGCTTCTAGCACTTCTTGAGAATTCATACTTTTTTCAGTATGTGGCTTTTTGATATATTCTCCGCTACTTTCAAGCTCATACGCAAGCTCATTATCACTAAGCTGAAGCCTTAAAAGCTCGGCTAACTTAGCCTTTAAAGTCTCATCAAATATAGGTGTCATCAACTCTAATCTTCGCTCTAAATTTCTTGGCATAAAGTCCGCGCTTGAGATAAAATAACTCGGATTTGAATGCTTAAAATAAAAAATTCTTGCATGCTCTAAATACTTACCAATGATACTTTTTACACAAATATTTTGGCTGTATTCCTCCTTAGGTCTAAGGCAGCTTATACCCCTGATAATAAGATCGATTTTTACTCCAGCTTTTGAAGCTTCATACAAAGCTTTAATGATATCGCTATCCACAAGTGAATTCATCTTTGCGATGATCACACCCTCTTTACCTTTAGCAATCTCAACGCCTATCATTTCAAGCACTTTTTCTTTGATTTGATTTGGGCTCATTGCTAAGGTTTCTAAGCGACGATTTTTTGAAAAGCCAGAAAGTATGTGAAAAAAGGTTGTGCTATCTTTAGCGATCTCTGCCCTACTTGTAAAATAGCTCACATCAGTGTAAATTCGAGCTGTGCTGGCATTATAATTACCTGTGCTTAGATGAATATAAAACTTAAGCTTCTCGCCCTCTTGTCTTATCACTTGACAAATTTTTGCATGCACCTTAAAGCCAGCTATACCATAAATCACATGAGCTCCAGCATCTTCTAAAGCTTTTGCCCAATGCAAATTATTCTCCTCATCAAATCTCGCCTTAAGCTCCACCATAACCGTAACTTGCTTGCCTTCATTTGCCGCGTCAATAAGCGCTTGGACTATATTTGAGTTTTTCTCTACTCTGTATAAAGTCATGCGTATGGAGATCACCTTAGGATCAGTGCTTGCTTCTTTGATGAGCCGAAACACCGGATCAAAGCTCTCATAAGGATGAAAAAGCAAAACATCTTCTTTGTCTATGCACTCAAACACAGACATATTTTCACTAAATGGTGGTAAAACTTTTGGCGTATAAGAAGGAAAAAGCAAATGTGTAAAAGCTTTGTTGCCGATGATTTGCCAAAGAGAAGGGAGGTTTAAAAGTATCTCGTATTCATATACATCTTTATGAAAAATTTTCATATGCGTGTTTAAGAAATTGACGATTTGCTCATCAGCATTTTTTTGAATTTGAAGACGAACAAAAGCTCCTTTTCTACGAAGTTTCAACCCTCTTTCAAGTATCATCATAAAATCATCTGCTTCTTCTTCTTCTATGCTAATATCAGCATTTCTTGTTACCCTAAAAGCTGCTGAAGCTAAAAGTTTATAGCCCGGGAAAATCTCTTCTGCGTGGCGATGAACTATACTTTCTATAGGCACATAAACATTCGTGCTTACCGCATAAAAACGCGGCAAAAGCCTTGGTATGCGGATCATTCCAAATTTAATCAACTCAGGTTGCAAAGCATCACAAAGCTTTACAGCTAAAGAAAAAGAAAGGTTGTTTAGGTGTGGAAAAGGGTGCGTCGCATCAACAGCGATTGGCACGATCACTGGAAAGATATTTGAGAAAAAAAACTCATCACATTTTTCTTTAAGCTCGCAATCAAGCTCCTCATAAGGCTTGATAAATAAATTTTCTTTTTCAAGCTCGCTTCTAATCTGCATAAAATACTTTTCAAGCAAGGGTTTTTCTTTGTGAAGGTATTTGCGGATTTCTTTAAGCTGCATTAAAGGCGTCATCTCATCAGCCCCACTTAAACTTACTCCAGCGGCAAAAAGTTGCTTAAGCCCAGCTACGCGTATCATATAAAACTCATCTAAATTTGTGCAATAAATGGCTATAAATTTGAGTTTTTCAAGCAAGGGTATATCACGAGAGCACTGATCTAAAACGCGAGTGTTAAATCTCAGCCAAGAAAGCTCTCTATTTAAAAACATTTTTGGGTTATTATGCATCTTTTAGCCTTTGAAAAGAAAATTGCTATATTTTAGCATATTTTTTCTCTCTTGGATAAAAAATAAAAATTTGATTTTTTTGATATAATGCGTTTTATTTTAAATGGGACTTAAAATAAAATCAAGCCAAATTTAAAAAACAAATATAAAGGGAACAACAATGTTTCACATAGTCTTTAATGCTGATGAAAATTACATCAAGTATTGTGCTGTTTTAATGACAAGTATAGTTAAAAACACTGATACTTCCAAGAATTTTAAAGACTTTTTTGATGAAGAAGCCTTAAATTCAGCTATGGGGGGGGGGCTTATAAAAATTTAAGCTCAAGTTATAAACTTTTAGACTATTCTTGCTTAAGTCCTGAAGAAAAAAGCGAGGGCTATGTTTTTCATATACTTACTGACTGCATTACAGCTCCTACCCAGCAAAAGCTTAATCAGCTTCAAGATGAGCTTAGCCAAATTTATCCTTGCAAGATAAAAATACATAAACTTGATGTTGAAATTTTTAAAGATGCTCCTTTGTGGGGTGATAATTATATGGCATACCTTAGGTTAAAAATTCCTGATATTTTACCTGATAATCTAGAGCGTTGTTTATATCTTGATGTAGATATGCTGGCACTTAAAGACTTGCGCATACTCTTTACGCTTGATTTAGCAAGTTACTGCGCTGGAGTTGTGTATGACTTTGCTTTTCAACATAAAAGAATTTTAGAAACTAAGGATATAAATAAATATCCAAATTTATCTTTTCACAAAGAGTATTTTTGCTCGGCTTTTATGCTTTTGAATTTAAAGACTATACGAAAAATCGATTTCTGGCAAAAAGCTATAAATTTAATGCGAAATTATAAGCTAAAATTTGCAGATCAAGATGTACTTAATATAATTTTTGCAAATAAAGTTTTAAAATTAAACTTTACTTATCAGGTGCATATTGGTATATTTACTCATGTACTTTCTATAAAGACACTAAATGATGAAAGCGAAAATTGGGATCTCAATTATACAAGAGCTGAATTTGAATACGCAAAAGCAAATGTCACGATTTATCATTACTCATCTCCTAGAAAAGTTTGGGCAGATGCTTTTTCTTGTCCTCATTTTTGGAGGTGGAATATTTACGACCCATTTTGTGACACAAACAAGCAGCTCAAATACGCCTATAACCTTTGGTGGAAAATGGCTCTTTGCACTCCAATTTTTAAAAATGAACTTCTAGCTTTAAAGTTTGAGCTTGAAAGGCTAGATCTAGAATATTATGCTTTAAATCTCTCAAACAAACTTTATACTAAAGATCAAGAAAATCAAAAACAAAATCTAATTTTAAGTGAAAAAGTGATAAAGCTTGAAAATGAAAACAAAACCTTGCAAAATGAGATTATAAATCTAAAACAAACAAAAGGAGCAGCTTTAAGAGCACAAAATCAACTTGCCTATAAATTAGGAACCACTCTTATGTCATACTCTAAAACAAAATTTTTCTATCTTAATCCTAAATTTTATCTTACTTTGCTCAGTATCAAATCAAAGCATAAAAAGTCTAAAAAAGCTTATGAAAATTTAATCTTTTCAAATCCTAGTTTTAAACTACCCTTGCTTGAAACTTATGCTGATTATGATGAAGCTTTAAAAGTGCAGAACTTTTTTTCTTATAGACTTGGACTTGAATTTATTAAAGCGAGTAAAACTTGGTATAAAGGTGGATTGGTAAAATTTTATTTTAAAGCAAAGAATTTAAAAAAGGAATTTAAAAAGAAAAAAGTATAAAATGCAAGATATCCTTCGCTTTGCATTTGATTCAAGAAAGCACCTTTGCACTTTCTTGAATTTAGCTTTCAAAAAATTTAATGCTCAAATTCCTCTAATTCTTTTGCTGTGCCGAGCAAAATGACGCTATCTCCAGCATCAACTAGGGTAGTAAGAAGTTCTGGCAAAAGCTCCCAATCACTTGAGCCTTTCTTTTTATATCCTATCAAGCGCATATTTTGAGCGATTTGCTGCAAACTGCGTCCCACTAGACTATCATTGATGATGATTTTCACAGCACGGATAGTATTTGCTGAGATATCAATCACCTCAAATTCAGTATGTAGCAAAAACTCCTTAGCAAGCCTTATGGCACTTTCTTTTTCTGGATAAATCACCTTTGAAGAGCCGAGTTTTGAAAGAATTTGTCCGTGTATCAAAGAAGTGGCTTTTGTGATCACGGTTTCAACGCCAATGTCTTTTAACGCCATTAGAGTAAGTATGCTTTTTTCGACATTTTCGCCTATACTCACGATAACAATATCGATATTGTGAAAGCCAGCCTCCTTAAGAGCAACAGCATTAGTTGAATCAAGTATATACGCGCAACTTACCTTGTCTTGTAACTCTTTAAGGCTGTTTTCATCTCGATCAGCAACAATCACGCTTTGTCCGCCGTTAATCAGTTCATTTGCAATCACTGAACCAAATTTACCAAGCCCTATAATCCCATAAGTTTTTCCATTTTTCATAGATAAATTTTCCCTTCTGGATATTTGATATATTTTTCCTTATCTTTTGTAAAAATTGCCACTAAAAAGGCAAAAACGCCAATCCTTCCACTTATCATCATCACTATGATAATAAGCTTTGCATCATCACCAAAAAGCGCACTTAAAGAAAGCGTGCCTCCATCACCAACAGATACTCCAACGGTTGCAAAAGCAGAACTTGTCTCAAAAAGCAGATAAATAAAACGAACCTCGCCCTCAAGCAAACTCAAGAGCAAAACACAAATTACCATATAAGCAGCCGATCCAACAGCAATAACAAAAGCTCTTTTAATCACCTCATCTGGAATTTCATAATGAAAAACCCGCACGCGTCCATCTTTAATCACCCAATAAGTATAAATAATCAAAACCGCAAAAGTTGTTACCTTTATACCGCCTGAAGTTCCACCCGGTCCCCCACCGATAATCATAAACAAAGAACCAAAAAATAAACTTGCATCTTTAAAGGTGCTTAGATCAAGCGTATTAAAACCAGAAGTTCGGTAATTGACTGCTGTAAAATAAGAGCTTAAAAGCTTGTCAAAAAAAGAAAGTGCGCCAAGACTCTTAATGTTTGCATATTCAAAACAAAATACAGCCAAAGTTGCACTTAAAATCAGTGCGAGCGTGCTAATAAGCACTATCTTAGTATGCACACTCAAACTTGCAAGACGTTTCCTTTGAAACAAATACAACTCCAAAAGCACAAAATACCCTATACCACCAATGATAACAAGACTAGTGATGATAAAATTAATCCAAAAATCACTCCTATACGCTACTAAACCTGTTTCAAAGATGGAAAAACCAGCATTATTAAATGCTGAGATTGAGTGAAAAAAACCAAACCAAAGAGCCTGATTTATAGGCATATCAAGGGCAAAGCGTAAAAAAAGTAAAATTCCTCCGACAAATTCTGCTATAAAAACAAAAAATAAAATTTTTCGTAAAAAATCCACAACTCCTTCCATATGAGGATAAAGCAAGGATTCTTTAAGCATATTTCTTTCATGAAAGCCAATTTTTTTACGGATTAATACATAAAAAAATACCCCAAGTCCCATATAACCAAGCCCACCAATTTGTATTAAAAACAAAATGATAATTTGTCCGCTCAAATTAAAATCAACAGCAGTATTTTTTACGATAAGCCCAGTCATAGAAATAGCTGAAACGGAGGTAAAAAGGGCATCGATAAAGCCAAGTTCTTCTTTGGCTACACCTTCAATGCGTAGCAAAAAAGCACCAAAAAAAGCAATGATAATATAACCAAGAAATAAAAATCTCACGGTTTTTCTATCAAAATGCGTTTGCTTCAAAACAACTCCAATATAAATTTTGTATCAAAAAGTTTGTATTGTAGCACAAAAAACTTAAATTTAAGGATAAAAATTAAGTTTTTAAATTTTAGCTTTATCTAAGCAAAAAAAAGCTATAATCTCAACTTCTATTTTAAATCGTGGTTGGATAGCTCAGTCGGTAGAGCAGCAGACTGAAAATCTGCGTGTCGGCAGTTCGATTCTGCCTCTAACCACCATTTTAAGACTTCATTTGCTTATAATTTTATTTAGTTCAAAAATTACTTTTAAACTCTTCTTAAATAAGTATTATTTAAATGCCTCACCAAAAACGCGCAAAGCAAGCTACAAAGTGCCACAAAAACAAAATAATACCCCAAATACTTCTCATAAATTCCTCGAATGACAAAAGGCGTTACAAAAGCTAAAAGCGCATAAGATATATTATACGCAAAAGAAAGCCCGCTAAATCGAAGTTCAGGTTTAAAAACACTTGTCATAAAAATAGGTGCAAAAGAAATAATACCTTGCATAAAACACGCCAAAAGATAGTAAAATAAAAAGCGTTCATCATACAAGCCAAGCCCTATGCCAAAAACAGCAAAAAGCAAGCTAAAAAGCACACAAATTTTAAAATTCCCAAAAAAACTTGCCAAAGCTCCTTGTATGAGACTTCCAAAGATGATAGCAACTATAGCTAAATTTGAGTAAATCAAGCTTTGATTTGTATCAAAACCTAAAAGTGCGTTAAAATGCTGGGGAACTATGGTTAAAGTCGCTACCCCACTTGTTAAAACCACGCTCATCAAAGCACACACAAGCATGGCAAGTTTGTGTGTTTTTAAAGCCTCTAAAAGTGGAAAGCTAAGCAAGGTTTCATCTTTTCTAAGTTTTTCAAATACCGGCGTTTCGCTGAGTTTTTTTCTCAAAAAGCAAGCTAAAACCCCAAAAAATCCACCTAAAATAAAAGGCAAACGCCAAGCCCAAGCTTTAAGCTCTTCTTGAGTGAAAATTTCATTGGCAAGCAAGCTTACAAGTCCAGCCAAAAGCAAGCCTAGTGTTAAAGTTGCTGAGATAAAGCCAAGTGCAAGGCTTTTATACTTTTGACTTACAAACTCGCTCACAAAAACCCAAGCTCCACTTACCTCAGCACCTACAGCCAAACCTTGCAAAATACGTATCACAAATAAAATTATAGTTGCTGTAAGTCCTATACTTTCATAGCTTGGCAAAAAAGCAAGAGCAAAACTTGGTAGTATCATTAAAAGCATGGTGATGTAAAATACATCTTTTCGTCCCTTTTTATCACCAAAATGTGCAAAAACAACAGCCCCAAAAGGACGGGCTAAATACCCTGCTCCAAAGCTTATCCATATACCAATCTCAGCCCAAAAAGCATTATTTGGCGGAAAAAATATCTCTGCAAAAAGCTTAGCAAAAAAGACAAAAAGTATATAATCATAAAATTCTAAAATTCCACCCAAAGAAGCGTATAGGGTGTTTTTAACCGCTTTTTTTCTCAAGAAAAGCCTTTTTAAGGATTAGAAGAAAAGAGGCTTAGAGCCTCTTTTGGATTAAAGCTTGCCGCCTTCGATAACAACGCTTTCTGGATTGATATCATCAGTGAAAGCTTCTTTTAAAGTTGCATCATAAGCTTTATGGAAAAACTGCTCATCAGCAAGCTTTACGATAAGATCATTGATAAAGTTTTTAAGCTCATCATTACCTTTTTTTACAGCTGCAGCGATAACATCTTTATTACCGAGCTCTTGGATAGCAACTTTGAAATTTGGCTTATCTTTTACCCAAGCAAATAAAAGCGTATTATCATGAGCTAAGGCTTGTCCGCGTCCATCAAGTAAAGCTGCAAAAGTCTCGGTGTTTTGATCAAATTTCAAGCTTTTGATCTCTGGATAATTCGTAGTAAAAAATGCATCAGCTGTAGTGCCTTTGTTTAAGATAAGAGTTTTATCTTTAAGATCATCAACACTTGTTACATTCAAATCTTGTGGCACAACTACGCCTAAAGCCACTTTCATATAAGGCAAAGTAAAATCAACTTGTTCAGCTCTTTCTGGAGTTTGAGTAAAATTTGCCAAGATAATATCAACTTTATCAGACTTTAAAAACTCAACGCGATTGGCTGCTTCAACAAGCACAAATTGCACCTTGTTTTCATCGCCTAAAAGCTCTTGTGCTATGCGTTTTGCAAAGACAACATCATAACCTTGATTTACCCCTTTTTCATCAACAAAACCAAAAGGAGGCTTATCACCAAAAACGCCGATTCTCACTACGCCGTTATTTTTGATACTCTCAAGAGTTGAAGCTGCTTGAGTGCTAGCAGAAGTTGTGTTAGTATCTTCTTTTGAAGATGAGTTTGAGCAAGCGCTTAGAAACGCTACAAACAATGCCAAAATGGCAGAAGAAATGATTCTTTTCATTTATTCTCCTTGTGAAATTTATGATTGTTAAAAATCATATTAAATTACTACGAAAATGTAGCTTTGGCATTATACACGCTAAAAGTTTAAAGTATGATTAAATTTGTTTTATTTAATTTAATAGCTTATGGAGCTTAAATATAGTCCATTTGCCGGGGCTAAAACTCGGCTTGATATGCTTTTAGCCTCAATTTGATCTTGCAATTGCTTTAGCGTTATCTTGCCTTCAAGCACCCTTAGCACAGCAGCAACGCTAAGGCGAATTTGAGCCCTTAAAAAGCCATCAGCTTGAAAATAAAAGATCGTATAATGCCTAAATGCGTAAGCTTTTGCCTGAAACATTGTTTTAATGGTATTTTTATCACTTTGCTTTTGAAAATACCCAAAATTATGTTTGCCAAGAAATAAGCTCAAAGCAAGATTAGCCTTTTTTAAATCTATCTTTGGATAAAAAGTGCAATATGGGCTTAAAAATGGACTAAAACAAGCATGGTTAAACACATAACGATACGCTCTTTTTTTAGCATCAAATCTTGGCTGAAAGCTTTGAGGCACTTTATAGATAGCTTTTATATCTAAATGCTGGCGAGCGAATTTGTTGATTTGTTTTTTAAGATACTCAAGATCGCTAAAATGCTCGCCACATTCTACGCTTGCGACATTTCTTAAGGCGTGCACACCCTTATCAGTGCGAGAAGCAAATAAAACTTGATTAAAAATACCAAGATGAGCTAAAGCAGAGCTTAAATGATCTTGCACGCTATTTTTGTGAGGCTGGGTTGCTGAGCCTTGAAATTTAGAGCCATCATAAGCTAAGATAAGTTTAAGCTTCACTTAATACCTGCTAAGAATTTTAAATTTAAAATACAACACAGAAGCAAGTAAAAAGATCAAAAAGATTAAAATCACAGCAAGCAAAGGTGGTTGATAAAACACGCTTAAAGCCCCAAAATAAAGTGCAATCACCCCAAAAATCCCAAAATACACAAAACCCTTTTCATAGCGGTAGGTTACCAAACCAAAGCACAAAGCAAAAAAGGTGCTAGCCACTGGAAAAAGAGCGATGAGAGTGTAAATAACAAATTCTTTTGCCTTTTTTTCATTTGAGTTTATATCATTCCAATACCTATAAAAAGGCTCTTTGTTCGTATCAAAACCGCTCAGCAAGGTATTGACAACTAAAGTATCAAAATGCCCCAAATACCAAGTATTGTTCTGCTCGAAGCTATAGACCTTGCCATCACTTAACTTAAACGCAAGGCTTTGATCGACTCGATCAAGCACGCCTTCTTTAGCGATGATGAGCTGTTCTTTAGGATTTGTTTTAGTGCTTGGGTGATACATAATGATATTTTCATATAAGCTTTGATTTTCTTTTTCTATGAATACAAGCCAGTCTAAGAATTTTTGTCCAAATTCACCGGTTTTAAGATTAAGCTTTACTTGAGTTTTTTTAAAATCCACAAAATTACTCTGCAAAGCCGCTGCAACTGGGATAAACACTAAAGCAACTACAAGCATAAAAGCACTAAGCAAACAAGCGATTTTTAAGAAAAAATAGCCTATTTCTTTAGGCGAGAAACCAAGTGCAAAGCACACTATGCTTTCATTTTCCCTTGATAAGCGGTAAAGAGCTAAAGTTAGAGCGATAAAAAAACTTATCGGCAAGGTAAAAATAAGTATGCGAGGGATCATAAAGCTATAGAGTTTTAAAAAGTCTAAAAATGAAATTTCAATACTTGCTGTTAGGCGAGCAAGCTGGATAAAAAATACCATAGAAACGATGAGAAAAAGCACTAAAAAAAGTGATAAATTTGTGCTTAAGAAATGATTTAAGCTGTATTTATAAACGAGTTTCATAATACCTTTCCATAAAAAAAATACAAACAAAAGCTAGGCTAAAAAAAGGAATCATCGCGATTTTGGGGCTTTTTTCACCTTTAAATTTCAAAACAAGCAAAAAAGGTAAAGCTAGGCAGGCTGCTAGAAAAATCATCAAAAAACCAAGCTTAAAGCCCAGCACTCCTGCTAAGGCTGCTACGATTAAAACATCAGCCTCGCCCATACTCTCAAGCACTTCATTTTGCTTTTTAAAATTGATGATAAAACTTACAAAGCTTTTCAGTAAAAACATAAAACCAGCAAATACTAAAGCACAAAGCAAAAAACCTTGCTCAAAATGCTCCAAAAAGACTAAATTAAAGAGCTCTTCACTTTTAAAGCCAAGCAAAAAAGCACACACAAATGCTAGCCACAGCAAAAACTCAGGCACGCTTAAGAGATAAAAATCGATCAAAGATAACAGCAAAAGCACACTTAAAAGCAAAATAAGCACAAAAAATTCACTCAAACTTGAGCTAAAAACAAAACCAAGCACAAAAAATAAAGCAGATAAACACTCCATGATCAAAAGTTCATAAGGAAGTTTAGCCCCACAAAAGCCGCATTTTCCTCTTAAAAAGACAAAAGAAAAAAGAGGGATTAAATGATAAAACTTTAAATCATTTTTACATACAAAGCAAAAGGACCTTGCCTTAAAAAGTGGCATTTGAAAGCAAAATCTTTGAATTAGAGCAGTCAAAAATGAGCCTATGCAAAGTCCTAAAATTCCCACTAAAATTATCATTTACCAAAGGTTCTTTCGCGTTTTTGAAATTCTTTGATGATTTTTTTAAATTCTCTTTTGGTAAGTCCTGGAAAAAGGGTATTGCTAAAGCAAATTTCAGCATAAGCACACTGCCAAAGCAAGAAATTTGAAAGCCTCTTAGCATCCCCTACTCTTAAAAGCAAATCCACATCTAAAGGTAGATCTAAATTTGCGCTGATATGAGCTTCATTTGGCTCCAAGCCCTTTTCAATACACCTTTTTACTGCACGCACTATCTCATCTTTTGAGCCATAACTTATAGCTAAATTGACACATAAAAGCGTGCAATTACAAGTGAGCTCTTGAGCTTTTTTAATCTTAGCTTGCAAATGAGGCTCAAGGCGGCTTAAATCCCCAATAGCCCTTAATCTCACATTATTTTGCACAAAACGCTCAAGGCTCTCATCAAGCACCTTTTCAAGTAGCTTAAAGATAAACTCAATCTCATCTTTTGGACGCGCCCAATTTTCAGTACTAAAAGCAAAAAGACTAAGCTCTTTTACACCTTCTTCAACGCAAACTTGCATTAATCTTTCTATGGTTTTTAGCCCTCTTGAATAGCCAAGTTTTGCTAAAAAGCCATTTTGCCTTGCCCAACGCCTGTTGCCGTCCATTACCACTGCAAGATGATTGAGTGTGTTCATATTTATCCTTTAAAATCAAGCCGTTTTTTTACTTTAAAAAGAGCTGTAAGTTTAGTTTGCTGAAAAATAGCAAATCCTAAATGCTTGCTTAAAAAATTCGCCACCTTAAAAAAAGGCGTATAAAGCTTTACACCCTCTTCTTCAATGATAAGCTTTAAGCTTCCAAATACGCTAAAATACAAATAAAGCTCGGTTTTTTTTGCTCCTACTCTAAGCTGAAACAAACAAGCCTTATCTTCAAAAACAAAGGGGATATGATAGATATTTTCATAACTTGCAAAAAGCATAGCCTTAAAAAGCTCAAAGCTTGCCTTATCTTTAGCATTGATTAAGTTTTCAATCACAAAAGCCTTAAAATCAAAATCTTGTTCTAAAAGCCTTAAAATAAGCTTAAGTCCCTCTTCATAATATATAAGTTCTGGCTTTTGAGCAAGATTTTTAAAAGTGATCACACCGCCTTTATCTGTATAAAGCTCAGCCAAATACTCAGCCCCTACCTCAAGCTCAATATGACTTTTGGTGCTGACTTTTTTATGATTTAAAAGCAAGGTATAATTATTATATCCTGTTTTTTCAAGCACCTTCATTTGCACTGGTAAGGTTGCATTAATCATACTCATTTATAAGCCTTTACACAAATGAGCGATTTCAAAAGCAAGTTCTTCTTTATCTTTAAGATCAAGTTTTACACTTTTATCCTTGAAAAAAAGCTCAAATTCGCTTTTTGTAGAGCCAAACTCAGCCTTGCCTTTGCTGAGTATATTTAAACATACCATATCAAGCTTTTTTTCTTGAAGCATATTTTTAGCATTTTGAAGGGCATTTTGCTTATCAAGCTCCATCTTAAAGCCTATTTTTTTACCCTTAAATTCACAAGTTTTAAGCACATCGATATTTGTTTTTAAATGCAAATCAAGTCCTTGTGGGTGATCTTTTTTCTTTATCTTGCCCTTAAAACCCTCGCACACAAAATCACTTACCGCAGCTGCCATAAACAAATAATCCTCATTTTTATAAGCTTTAAGCAAGGTTGCAAGTTCTTTAGAGCTTTCAAAAAGCTTTAATTCATAAGGCGTATCAAAATACACCGAGCTTAAAAGCGTAACCTTAGCCCCTAAAAAATAAAAAGCATCAGCTAAAGCCTTAGCCATTTTTCCGCTTGAAAAATTACTAATGCACCTTACCTCATCAATCTTTTCTTTAGTGCCTCCACCAGTGATAATAATGCTCTTATCAGCCCAAAAATCTTGCTTTAAAAGCATTCTTTTGCTTTCATTAAAAATGCTTTGAACCTCAGCTAAAGCTCCCACGCCCTCATCTTTGCAGGCTAAAACTTTTGAAATAGGCTTAATGATAAGGGCTTTGTTTTGCTCTAAAAGCTTTAAAGAATTTTGGGTGCTAAAATGCAAATACATAGCCGTATTTGCAGCAGGAGCGATGATAAGAGGAGCTTTTGCGGCAATTAAAGTTTGGATAAAAAGTGTATCGGCTATACCTAAGGCAAGTTTGTTGATAGAGTTTATACTTGCTGGAGCAAAAAGGATAAGATCACAATCCTTACTAAAAGCAATATGATTTTTATCATTTTCCCAGCTTTCATTTAAGCCGTGTAAAACCTCATCAGCCAAAGCCTCAAAGCTCATAACGCTTGCAAATTTAAGCACACCATCACTAAGTAAAACCTTGACCTTAAAGCCTTCTTTTTTAAACAAAGAAATGAGCTCATAAGCCTTATAAAAGGCTATGCTTCCACTTACGGCAAGTAAAATCGTTTTCATTGAAGTCCAAATTTTTTATAAAAAAAGTCTTTGACTATCTTTTTTTCGGCTCTATTGATAAATAAAGCTCCCTTTGGCACACACCCACTTACACTACTACCAGCTGCGATAATAACCTCATCTTCTATCGTAACAGGAGCGATGAGCTGAGTATCTGAGCCTATGAAAACTTTTTTACCTATGATGGTTTTGTGTTTTTTAAGCCCATCATAATTACAAGTGATAGTCCCACAGCCCACATTCGTGCCCTCATCTATCTCGCAATCGCCCAAATAGCTTAAATGCCCAGCTTTTACGCCCTTAAGTTTAGCGTTTTTACACTCTACAAAATTACCAATGTGAGTATTTACAAGCTCGCATTTTGGACGCAAGTGGGCTAAAGGTCCTAGATCTGAGTTAATCACAACGCTATCTTCAACCACACTTGAGCTTTTAATGATAGAGTTTTCAATCACACTTTTACCCTCTATACGCACATGTTCATAAATTTCGCATTCTCCTTTAAAAACAGCTTCGCAGCTGATAAAACTTGAGCTAGGATTATGAAAAATCACGCCTTGTAGCATAAGCTCTTTTTTAATACGATCTTGCATTAAGGTTTCAGCTGCGCTTAGCTCAAATTTATCATTTACGCCCATAAACTCAAGCTCATCAACAAAGCAAGCTTTCACACTAGTATTTAAGTTCTTAGCTAAGGCAATAGCATCAGTTAGATAATACTCCTTTGCCGCATTTTGGTTTGAAATTTGAGGCAGTACCTGAGCAAGAATTTCACTTTTAATCACATATACACCACTATTGCAAATGCTAATTTTCCTCTCGTTTTCATCTGCATCTTTAAATTCGACGATTTTTTGTACTTCATCATTTTTAAGCACCACTCTGCCGTAATTTTTTGGCTCTTTGCTTTCAAAGACAGCTACTCCAAAATCAGCTTGTAAATCCCTCATTTTTTCCAAACTTTTTTGAGTGATTAAGGGCATATCCCCACACAGCACTAAAAGCCTTTCATATTTTGGTGTATAACTTTTTAAAGCTCCTGCAGTTCCTGGGTAATGCTCTAAATCTTGAGTAAAAAAACGCACATTTTTAAAGTCTTTGCAAATTTCTTCTTCTATGAGTTCTTTTTGATGAGAAAGCACCACACTCACATCATCGCTGATTGCAAAAGCTTGCTTGAGTATATGAAAGATCATAGCCTTGCCACTTAGACTTTGTAAAACTTTAGCCTTATTTGACTTCATTCTTGTTCCAAGTCCAGCTGCTAGGATAACTACAGAAATGCTCATCTTTTTTCCTTGAAAAATTTCTTATATTGTATCAAGTTAAAGTTAAAAAGGCTTGATTTTAGGGTATAAATTGGCTATGGAATTTTTGAATTTATCTTAATTTTTACACGCCTTTTAACCCAAATTTCAGTGATGAAATTCTATAATCAGCTTTTAGATTAAAATAAGGCTTTATTTTGAAAATTATCTCTTTGCTTTTTTTGCTTAGTTCTGTTTTATTTGCTGCTCCTGAAGCAACTATACCAAGCGTAAATTTAAGCCTAAGTGCACCAGATAGCCCACAACAGCTCGTTACCGTGATGAATATCATCATCGTTTTAACCATACTTGCCCTAGCTCCTACCATAGTTTTTGTAATGACTTCTTTTTTAAGGCTTATCGTGGTATTTTCTTTTTTAAGACAAGCCTTAGGCACCACAACCATGCCACCAAATACCATACTTTTAACCTTTGCTTTAGTGCTTACCTTTTTCATCATGGAGCCAACAGCAACAAGGGCTTATAATGAAGGCGTGCGTCCTTACTTAGCTGAACAAATAGGCTATGAAGAAGCATTTGATAGAGCAACTCGCCCTTTTAAAGACTTTATGCTTAAAAACACAAGAGAAAAGGACTTAGCTTTATTTTACCGCATACGAAACCTGCCAAATCCTCAAACTATCAATGATGTGCCCTTAACCATCATCGTGCCAGCCTTTGTGATTTCTGAGCTAAAAACAGCATTTGAGATAGGCTTTTTGATTTATTTGCCTTTTTTAGTTATTGATATGGTCATTAGTTCAGTTTTAATGTCTATGGGTATGATGATGCTTCCGCCTGTGATGATTTCACTACCTTTTAAGCTACTTATCTTTGTGCTAGTTGATGGTTGGAATTTGCTTGTGCAAAAACTTGTTGAAAGCTATATGTTCTAACTTTTCTAGCAATGATAAAAAAGTAAAAACAAATTTTAAATTTTCGCCTCTTTTTCATAACGCTTGATGATTTTATAATGAATCCACAAAGAAAAAAACATCAAGGCTGTGCCCGTGCTTATACGCACAAGTTCAGCTATGCTAAAATGAACTTGTTTTTCTGGGAAAAAGAGCCAGATTAAAAGTGCATTAGCTAATACAGCAGCTGGTATAAGGGCGTTATTCATAATGGCAAGCACCCCGCTATCTACCATAGTTGCTCCCTTGTTCCACCAAAAATACCCAAGCCCAGAGGCAATAAGCCCAAGATAGATCAAAACAGCCCAAGAGCTTGCACTTTTTGGTAAATTTGAGCTATCTCCAAGTGTAAAAAAGGCTAAGCCAGCGATGAGACTTGCTCCTAAATGAAAATACCCAAAAATACTTTTTTGATCCTTGATAGGCTCTTTTTCAAGCACGATTTTATAAAGACTTTGAGCTGTGCCAAAGACTAAATTTGCTCCCTGAATGAGTAAAAAGCCTATGAGGAAATTTGAGCTTAAATCATTTGCTTTGATAATATAAGCTCCAAGCACGCAAATACTTATACTTAAAAGATAAAAGGCTCTAAAGCGATGAGAAAATAAATCATAAATCAAGCTCACATAAAAAGGCGTAAAGATGGTAAAAAGAGCCACTTCAGCTACGCTTAAATACAAAAAAGAATGATAATAAAATATATACATAATACCAATTTGCAAGCCACCTATGCCCATAAATTTAAGCTTTAAAGAGTTTTTGCACCGCCAATTCAAAAAAGGCAAAAATACCAAAAAAGCTAAAAATACACGCATAAAAATGGCAAAAAAACTATCCATTTGTCCGCTAATAAAATAGCCTATGAGCGGAAAAGAAAAAGCCCAAATACAAGTAACAATGATAAGATAATTCATACAATCCTCATTTAGCTTAAAACTCTATTATATACAAGCTCTTTTTTCAAGCTCGATTTTCATACACCTATCTTGCACAAAGCAAATTCCAGCTTTTTTGCATTCTTCTTTGACTTTTTCATTTGTGATACCAAGCTGGAGCCAAAAGTTTTTAATGCCTTTTTTCTTGATGATAGGCAAAAGCTCATCTGCAAATTCGCCCTTTCTAAACATCAGCACTAAATCCACTTTTTCATTTAGCATTTCAAGACTAGGCACAGCAAGCTTATCAAAAAGCATAAGCTCTTTTGGATAGATAGGAAAAACCTCAAAACCATGCTCTTGCAAGCATTTGCTCACATAATGACTTGGCTTGCTCTCATCTGGACTTAAGCCAACAACGGCAACTTTTTTGCAATTTTTTATGATATATTCGATATTTTCTTGCATTTTTCTTCCTTTCTTTAGCTGTTTTCGCTGAAAATAAAGCCTTTAGAGTGCAAAATTTGCCTCAAGCTTTCTTGGTGTTCTTTGCCCTTAGTTTCAAGCGTAATGCTAATCATAGCATCGCCGTAATTTAGCTTAGTTGAAAAGCGATCATAGTCAATTTTTATGATATTTGCTCCGGCTTCTTTTAAAGCTTCACTAAGCTCTAGCAAGGCTCCGGGTTTATCCACAAGAGTAACTGAGATAAGCATTTTGCGGTGTGCCTTAAAAAGCCCTTTTTCTATGATGATATTAAGCATTTGCACATCTATATTGCCTCCGCTTAGCACTACGCCTACTTTTTCATCGTTTTGAAATTCTATCTTGTGCTGAAGTAAGCTTGCAACGCCTACAGCCCCAGCACCTTCAACGATGATTTTATGTTTTTCAAGCAAGAAAAGCACAGCTCTAGCAATCTCCTCATCATCAAGCTGCACAAACTCATCAACACATTCTAAGATGATGTCTAAATTCATCTTATGAGCGTCACGAACCGCTATGCCATCAGCTATAGTGCGAACGGATTTTGAGTTTTTAATCTTTTTTGCCTTAAAGCTATCATGCATTGCAGGAGCGCCTTTTGCACTTGCTGCTATGATTCTTATTTTTGGATTGATTTGTTTTGCAGCACTTGCTATGCCTGAGATGAGCCCACCTCCACCAACAGGCACGATTAAGGTGCTTAAATCGCTGATCTCATCAAGCATCTCAAGAGCAAGCGTGCCTTGTCCAGCCATAACCTGCTCATCTTCAAAGGGATGTATGAAGCTAAGCTTGTGTTCTTTGGCATATTGTAGAGCAAAGCTATAGGCTTCATCAAAATTATCCCCTTTTAAAAGCACTTCAGCACCTAAAGCCCTAGTGGCTGAGACTTTAAGAAGGGGAGTTGATTCAGGCATGATGATGATGGCTTTGGCTTTAAACTCTCTTGCAGCTATAGCTACACCTTGGGCGTGGTTGCCAGCACTTGCTGCTATTACTCCAGCTTCTAGGGCTTTTTTATCAAGGTTTGCGATTTTATTATAAGCTCCTCGTATCTTATAAGCTCCAGTAAGTTGTAAATTTTCATTTTTAAGATAAATTTTTGCCTTGCAAATTTCACTGAGCTGACTTGAGTAAGTAAATGGTGTTTTTATGATAAAATCAGCGATTTTTTGTTTGGCTTGATAAATTTTATTGAGCTCTATCATTTTGAGTATTCCTTTTTTTGCTAAGCATTAATCATAGCTTTATTTTGCTTAAATTTTGCAAAAATAAAATACAAGCTTTATCTTAACTTTAAATACAATTTCAAAGCTAAAATTATTTTCTTTCTAAAATCACTCCACATTCAAGATGAGGAGTGTGAGCAAATTGATCAAAGATCGCAAAATGTTTGATTTTGTGGCTTTTGCTTAAAGTGTTAAGATTAGCTTTCAGTGTAAGTGGATTGCATGAGATATAAATGATATTTTTAAAGCTAGAAATAAATTCTAAACTAAGCTCATCAAGCCCAGCTCTTGGAGGATCAACAAAGACATGAGAGAACTTAAATTCATCTAAGTTTATATGCCTTAGTCTAAAAAATGCTCTTTCTTTTTTAAAGGCTTTGACAAGCTCCTGACTTGAAAGGCGGATAAAATCTATATTTTGACTTTGATTAAGCTCGCAGTTTTTAAGGGCAAATTCTATATTTTTCTTTGAAATTTCACTGGCTAAAACCCTATGAAAAAGCTTTGAAAGGGGCAGGGTAAAATTTCCATACCCACAATAAAGCTCCAGTAAATCACTTTTATCATCCTTTTTGAGCTTATTTAGCACCCAAGAAATCATAGTTTCATTCATAAAAGTATTAGGCTGCACAAAGCAATCATTGCTAAAGATATATTCAAATTTATCTTCATTTATATCAAGGCTTTGTTTGAGTTTTTCATCACCAAAGATAAGTTTTTTGCCCTTGCATCTTGCGATGATATTGGTATTTAAGTCTTTGCTAAGCTGAGCTAATTCATCTTGAAACAAAGTTATATCTGTATGATAAAGCAAGGTTATACTAAAGTCTTTCTTTGTGCTTAAAAACTCTACGCCAAAAAGCTTATTTGAAAGGGTTTTATTAGCATTTAAGCGCGCAAGCAAGCAAGGCATAAAGTTTTGAATTTGAGGCTCTGCAAAATCAAGACTTTGAATTTTTACCTTTTTCTTACCCTCAAAACTTGCATAACTTAAGCCTTGCTCGTCTTTATAAAAAGCAAGCTCGGCTCTGTTTCTATAGGCTTTTGAATGGTTTTGAAATTCCTCGATCTTAAGCTCATTTACAAGCTCTTTAAAAAGTTCTTTTGCAAACTGACTTTTTTTGGCAAAATCAGACATTTACACCTTTTTGCCAACAAATCTTAAAAGCAAGATCATAGCCACAAACCCTAAAATAAGGCTTAACCAAACATTTAAACCAAAACTTACAGGCAAATACCCACAGAGTATGCTTATAACACAAACGCTAAGTGCATAAGGCATTTGTGTTTTAACATGAGCAAGTAGCTCACAACGACTTCCCATAGATGAAAGTATGGTAGTATCAGAAATCGGCGAGCAGTGATCGCCAAAAATGGCTCCGGTTAAAACAGCTGAGATATTTATCACCATATAATGATGAAGTTCTGCTCCGCTTAAGTCATTATGAAAGCCAACAGCAGCAGCCAAAGGTATGGTAAGAGGCATTAAAATTCCCATAGTTCCATAACTTGTGCCAGTTGAAAAAGAAATGATAGAAGCAAGCAAAAATACAGCTGAAGCCAATACAAAAAGTGGTGTGGTGCTTGAAAGAAGCTCGATAAGGTATT
This sequence comes from Campylobacter sp. MIT 12-5580, assembly GCF_005406235.1. Classification (NCBI taxonomy): domain Bacteria; kingdom Pseudomonadati; phylum Campylobacterota; class Epsilonproteobacteria; order Campylobacterales; family Campylobacteraceae; genus Campylobacter; species Campylobacter sp. MIT 12-5580. Next base: position 56,781 of record NZ_NXLK01000006.1, on the reverse strand, counting down.
TTGAAGTGCCAAGATCTTTGATCGTAGAAGCCAAACTCCACGCACATAACAAAATGATAACCGTCATTATCATAGTCCTCCAGCCATGAGTCCAAGTCGCTATTCCTTCTTTTAAAGTCCAAATTTTACGCCAAATTCCCATGATAATAGCCACTATAGAAGCTAAAAGTGCAGCTTGAAAAAGCACCACAGAAGCATCAGCTGCCCCAAAAGTCTCACGCAAGGCAAAAAGGCTAAGTGGGCTTGCGTTAATTTGGGCTTTTAAAGCTTCATCTTCAAGGGCATTATATCCACTAAAATAAAAACCCACAAAAGCAAAAATAACCAAGATAAGCAAAGGTATAAGAGCATTGCTTGCTTTAAGGGCGATATGCTCTTTTGGCTCTAAGAGTTTATCTTCTATATTATCAATTTGCTCGTGTCCGTGCGAAAACTTACCTGCTCTTGCATTAAGTTCAGCCTTAAGCATAGGACCAAACTCACGTCCCATAAAGATAGTAAGTAGCACAAAAACGAGCATAAAAAGATTATAAAAGCGGTAAGGCAAGGTTTGTACAAAAATTTCAAAAGCATTCAGCGAAGCCCTATCAACCCCAAGAGCTGTAAAAATTTCAGCCGAATCAATCAAATCATATCCACTTCTAATCAGTGAAATTTCAAGCCCTATCCAAGTAGAGATGATAGCAAGCCCTGTAATAGGAGCAGCTGTTGCGTCCATGATAAAGGCAAGTTTTTCGCGACTTACTTTAAACTTATCAGTAACTGGACGCATGATAGGTCCAACGATTAAGGAATTTGCATAATCATCAAAAAACACAAAACACCCCATGCACCAAGTGGCAAACTGAGAACTTTTTGCCTGTTTAGCTTTTTGAGAAAGCCAAAGAGCAACTGCCTTAGTGCCTCCGCTTTTTGTGATTAAAGCGACTACGCCTCCTATGGTTAAAACTTGCAAGATAATACCAGCATTTCCAGCGCTTGCCATAGAATTTAAAAGCTTAAAAACAAGTCCGGTAAAAGCTCCTATTGTAGAATGATACAGCATAGCCCAAAAGCTTACTTGGGCTGAATTTAAAGAAGTTTCATTTGCAAGCTGAGTGTTTAAAAGTGTGGCTTCATTAGCTAGCCCATTTTGTGTTAGTGCAAGCATAAAAGTGCCCGTAAAAGCTCCTAAGAAAAGCGATAAAACCACATCTTTGCTTATAAAAGCAAGAGCGATAGCAACGATAGGGGGTAAAAGCGTAAAAACACCAAAAAGCTGGGCGTTTTGACTTGCCAAATCAGGGCTTTGAGCCATTGCAAAAAGTGGTAAAAATAAGAAAAATGCAGCTTTCATAGAGTTTGTCCTTTTTCCACAAAAAAGCCATTCCAAGTCTGTGTTACAGGCATGAGTTCAAGCTCGTTGATATTGATATGATCGGGTAAGGCTAGTATAGAGCAAATGACTTTGGCTATATCTTCAGCGCTTAAATACTTGGTATTTTCATACAACTCATCAGCTTTTTTCTTATCACCCTTAAAACGCACCTCGCTAAATTCGGTTTTGCAAAGCCCCGGAGCAATATTTGTTACTTTGATATTTGAGCCTCTTAAGTCGTTTCTTAAAGCGAGTGAAAACTGACGCACAAAAGCTTTGGTGCCACAATACACATTGCCACCAAAATAAGGATTTACCCCAGCAACTGAGCCAAGATTAAAGATATAAGCGCTTTTTTGCTTTCTTAAAAGCGGGATAACTGCCCTTGCTACATATAAAAAACCTCTGATATTTGTATCGACCATAGTTTCTATATCTTCAAGGGCAAGTTCGTCAAATTTTTGAGTTTCTAAGGCTAAGCCAGCATTGTTTATGAGTATATCTATAGCCTTAAATTCACTTGGTAGATTTTTTACTGCTTCAAAAACAGCTTCTTTATCTCTTACATCAAGGGCTAGTGGGTAAATCTGCCCTTGAAAATCTTTAGCTAAGTTTTCAAGTCTTTCTTTGCGTCTTGCAAGAGCGATGATTTTAAAGCCATCTTTGGCTAATGCTCTAGCTATAGCTTCTCCAAAGCCAGAACTTGCTCCTGTGATAAATGCTGTTTTCATTCTAAAGTTCCTTCATAAAATAAATTTGTGTTTTCTTCTAAGCCTAGTGTTTTAAGATAGGCTATGTTTTCATCTTTGTGTGCAAGTATGGCAAAATCAAGTGCGTTAAAACCCAAATCATCTTTTGCATTTATATCTACTTTATAGGTGGTTAAAAGCTTTAAGATATTTACATTTGCATAGCTTGCTGCGTGCATAAACACATTTTTTGAAGTATGCTCAAGCGCGCAAAGTGTGATATAATAAGGCGTATTGCCACTTATAGCTAATTTTTCGTTATTATTGATGTATCTTGCATTGACATTTGCACCTTTTTCAAGCAAAAGCTTGACGATATTTTCTTGGTTAAATTCTACCGCATAAAAAAGAGGAGTTTTGCCAAAAGCATTACTTGCATTGACATCAGCACCTTTTTGAATAAGAAATTGCGTATTTTCATAGCTTTCAAGAGCATAAAATAAAGCACTTTCATAGCCCTCATTGATCTTCGCACCAAATTGAATCAACTCATTGATGATACTTGTATCTCTCTTGCTTAAAAGTGCAGTTTGTAAGGCTATGCTAAGATCAATATCACTTGGTTTATTTGCATAGATATAGCCTTGAATTTGCCTTAAACCTTTGCTTTTATCGATAATGAGTTTTTGAAACTCGCTAATATCTTTAAAGATTTTCGTCTCGCCCACAGCCCAAAATAAAAACTCATCTGTAGCCTTTTGTGCATAAATTCTAGCATCTTGTGCGTTCATCTTGTGCGTTTTTATAAAAAAATCCACAAAGGCTTTATTGGCTTTTTCAAGCTCTTCATTAAATGCGCGGTAAAGCCTGAAATTTCCTATACTTTGATACGCCCAATAACGAAAATATGCTTGAAACTCGCCTTTTTTATCCGCCAAATGACTTGGCGTTTGATACGAGCTTGGATCAAGAGCAAGCTGGGCGAGCAAAAGATGAAAAGAATCAAGATGAGCAAAATAATGAATTCCTCCACAAGAGCTATTATTGCCCCTGATTTCATTGCTAAGCTCATAAAGTCTTTTGCTAAAGCTTTGGTTTTTAAAACTTTTTTCACAAGTTCTTAATGTTTCTATGATCGTAGTATTAAGATCAAAAGCAGATCGTTTGTTTGCGTTTTGAAAGAGACTTTTATCTTGCTCTAAAAGTTCGCAACTTGCATACGCATTAAAGGCAAAAACCGCACAAAAAAGAAAGAAAAATAAAAATCTCAAAAAATCCCCTCAAAAGCTCACATTTTAAGGCAAAAGCCCTAAAATGCTGTATTGGCTATAAATAAAAGTTAATTATAGCCAAAGTTCTCTTAATCCACAAGCTCAAAATCCTGAATCTCATTAAAATTAAGATATTTATAAATTTCGCTTTTTTTGCTATCATCAAGCTTATCTTTAACGAGTTCAAGGTATTCGCTCACGCTTGGCAAGCGTCCTAGTAAAGCGCACACTGCAGCTAGTTCAGCACTGCCAAGATACACTTGTGCGCCCATACCCATTCTATTGTCAAAATTTCTCGTTGAAGTTGAAAATACCACGGCTCCATCAGCAACTCTGGCTTGATTACCCATACATAGCGAGCAGCCCGGCACTTCAATACGCGCTCCAGCAGCACCAAATACACTATAATACCCCTCAGCACTAAGTTGAGCTTTATCCATTTTTGTTGGTGGCACCACCCAAAGCCTTGTATCTATCATGCCTTTGCCTTTTAAAATTTCGCCCAAGGCTCTGTAATGTCCTATATTTGTCATACAAGAGCCGACAAACACTTCATCTATGTGTTTTGGACGCTTGCTATCAGCTAAAACTTCACTTAGCGTGGCTACATCATCTGGATCATTTGGACAAGCTAAAATAGGCTCTTTGATGTCATTTAAGTTAATATCAAAAACATAAGCATATTTTGCGTCCTTATCAGCCCTTAAAAGTTCTGGCTTTTCAAGCCATTTTTTCATCTTTTCAGCCCTTCTTGCAAGGGTTTTTTTATCCTCATAACCTGCTTCAATCATGGCCTCTATTAAGGTAATATTTGATTTGATATACTCACTTACACTTTCTACACTTAAATCCACACAGCACGCTGCTGCACTTCTTTCAGCTGAAGCATCGCTTAATTCAAAGGCTTGCTCGACTTTTAAATTTGGCAAGCCTTCTATTTCTAAGATTTTACCTGCAAAGATATTTTTCTTACCTTGTTTTGCTACGCTAAGTTGTCCTTCTTTAATCGCATAATAAGGTATAGCATTTACCAAATCCCTCAAAGTAACTCCGGGCTGAAGCTCGCCACTAAAACGCACTAAAATGCTCTCAGGCACATTTAAAGGCATAGAACCAGTTACAGCTGCAAATGCAACAAGCCCACTTCCAGCAGGAAAAGAAATGCCTATAGGAAAGCGAGTATGCGAATCCCCTCCAGTGCCAACGCTATCAGGCAACACAAGGCGGTTAAGCCAGCTGTGAATGACTCCATCGCCAGGCTTTAAGCTCACGCCCCCGCGACTTGTCATAAAATACGGCAAAGTTTTATGTAAATTTGAATCACTTACCTTTGGATAAGCTGCAGTATGACAAAAGCTTTGCATAACCATATCAGCATTAAAACCAAGTGAGGCAAGCTCTTTGATCTCATCTCTTGTCATAGGTCCGGTTGTATCTTGAGAACCAACGGTTAAAGTCATAGGCTCTATATACATACCAGGACGCACGCCAGCAACTCCACAGGCTCTACCAAGCATTTTTTGAGCTAGAGTATAGCCTCCGCTTGAGTTTTTAGGTTGTTCTGCTTTGATAAAAATTTGCTCTGTTTCTAAGCCTAGAAATTCTCTAGCCTTAGCACACAAACCGCGTCCTATGATGAGCGGGATTCTTCCGCCTGCTCTTACTTCATCATAAATGGTATTTGGGCTGAGTTCAAATTTGGCTATGACTTCGCCATTTTTAACAAGCTCGCCCTTATAAGGATAAATTTCAAACTCATCACCCATTTCAAGCTTGCTTACATCACACACTATAGGCAAGGCCCCGCTATCTTCTGCGGTATTAAAGAAAATCGGTGCTATTGTTGAGCCCATAACTATGCCTCCTGTGCGTTTGTTTGGCACGCCTTTGATATCTTTTCCCATATGCCACTGAATAGAGTTTATGGCTGATTTTCTACTAGAACCTGTGCCTACTACATCGCCTACATATACCACTTCTCTACCGCTTTTTTTAAGCTCTGCTATCTTTTCAAGGCTACCTGGTTGGCGGTTTTTAAGCATGGCTAGGGCGTGAAGGGGGATATCACTTCTCGTAAAAGCATCACCTGCTGGACTTAAATCATCAGTATTTGTTTCTCCGGGGACTTTAAATACTATACATTTTATAAGTTCAGGAAGTTTTTCTCTTTTTTCAAACCAAGTTGCATTTGCCCAGTTTTCTAAGACTTCTTTAGCATAAGCATTGCTTTTGCTTAGTTCGCAAATGGTATGAAAATCATCATGCACAAAGATGATATTTGAAAGCACTTTTGCAGCTTGTTTGGCTGTGTCATCTTGTTTTAACGCCTGGATTAAAACCTTGACATTATAGCCTCCAAGCATAGTTTCAAGCATGTTTAAAGCCCTTGTTTTGTCTATAGCTTTACAGCTGATTTTTGACTTTAAAATTTGATCTAAAAACTCACATTTAACCAAAGCTGCATCATCAACGCCCGGATTGACTCGGTTTTCAAGCAAAAAGGCTAGTTCTTCGCTTGGCTCATCTTGTAAAGCCTTGCAAAGTGCTTTTGTTTGCTCTACATTTAAAGGAAGGGGCGGAATGCCTAAGCTTTCCCTTTCTTTTGCATTTTCTTGATAATCTTTGATAAAAGACATTTTCAAACTCCTTAATTTTTCTTTTAATTGTAACGATAAAAAGAAAAATTTTTCTTGAAATTTAAGAACTTCTTTATCTTTTCTTACAAAAACACACAAATTTAAATCAAAATGGTTTTATTTGTGAGTATTTTTGTAGCTGTTTTTAATCCTCTTTAACTCAAAGAAAAATTTCACATATCCTCCCTTAAGTATGTTTTTATGAGCTTGTATTAAAGCTTCTCCTAACTTATAACTTAAATGCTCTTTTACTTTTAAAGCTTCGTGATAATCTTCATAAGCTTGCAAAGGTGGAAGTTTTAAATTTGGATTTATTTTAATTTGTTCTTGATAAAGTTTTTGAGCTTTTTTGTGCTTGTTTTGAATCTTTAGCAAAGTAAAAGGCAAGCTTATGATACCACTTGTATTTTTTGAGTTTTGTATCATTGCTAAGCCAAGTTTATAAGAAAGTGTGTTTTGAATTCTTTCCTTAGCTCCTTTTGGTTTAAAAATTTCTAGTTTTTGAAGTTCTTTGCTATCGATAAATTCTAAGTCCTTAAAGGCTGTTTTGCTTTCATCTTTGTATAATTTACATTCACTGATATCATTATCTTCAAACAAAGCAAAACGATTTTTTTCTGTGTTATTATAGATATAATCATACACAAACTCAAGCTTTTGCAAAGCTGTATCCATACTTTCTAGTTCTTTTTCTATTAGAGCTGGATTGAGGAATTTTTCTTTTTGGAAGGTGAATTTAAAATCTTCGGTTTGCATGGTTTTGTGCTGCTTGGTTTGGACTTTATCCCAATTACCAGCACATGGATCTAATCTACTCCAAAATACTTCATTTTTTATAAATTGACTTGGATTTCCAGCATAAATAGTATTTGAAAACTTTTTACCAGAATTTACGCTTTTTGCTCCCAAAACGCTTCCACTTGCCACAACACAGCCTTTTAAAATCGCACTTTCTTGCCCACACCACACATGATCGCCTATGTAGATGCTTTTACTGAAATTATTTCTTGCATAAGTCTTGCTATTAAAAATCAAGTGATGATCACAGGTGCTTAGCCAAATTCCCCAAGAAAACATAACATCATCGCCCAAAATGATATTTTTGCCCTCATACACCCGAAAACCTGCACCATTGCTTGTGCTATTTTTGCCTATATAACAAAGTCCATGCGATCTCAAGTCAAATCCTCCACTTAACCAACCACCATTTCCTGAGATAAATAAAAGTGCATTGTCTCCATAAAAAGTTGCATTCACATTTGCACTTTCTGTGGCAAAGAAAAGTATATTATCTCGTCCTTTAAATTCAAATTTAAGATTTTTTTGCTTGCTTAAATCCCCATAAATGATATTATTTCTTTCATCTTTTTGAAAAGGTATCATAAAAATTTGCTCCCCCCCCCCCTACTCATATTTGAAAATAAAGTCCTAAATTTACCTTTTTTTACTTTAAAATATCCTAAATTTACCTTGTTGTATTTTAAAGCTAAAAAATATATGCTTGTGTAAAAATTTTTTGGAAAAAGTGATGACTCAAAGAGATTTAGCAGGCAGACTTGATATCAATGTCAAAACCTTACGCAAATGGAAAAAAGATCGTCCAAGAGTATATGAACTTTTAATGCTAGGACTTGAGGCTGAAAATATGCTTAAAGAACTGCGACAAAATGTGCAAAAATTTGAAGAGCTTTTATACAAACACAGCGAAGAAGCAACAAAACAAAAGTCTTAAAACTCAAATCCTTAACCCCACTTTAAGCCAAAATAAGCTAAAATCAAAGCTTTAATTTGCAAATTTAAATACACTCAAAAAAGGTAGAAATGACTTATTTTTCTTTAGAATTCGCACTAATGTTTTGTGCTTTTTTTGTGCTGTATTGGTGTTTTAAAGAAAGTTTTCGCGCACAAAATATCTTTATTTTAGCATTTAGCTATATAGTGTATATCTTGATGAATCCTTACTTTGCTCTTGTGCTTTTTGTTTATACCTTTTTTATTCATTATTTTGCTTTGTTGATTTTTGTGCGTCAAAAAAGATACATTTTTGCTGCTTGCATTTCTTTTGCGGTTTTGAATTTATGCTTTTTTAAGTATTTTACAAGTATTAAAGATAGCTTTGATCAATTTTTAGCGTTTTTTGGTTTTGAGTATTTAAACTCTGATCTTATTTTTCCAGTAGGCATTAGCTTTTATACTTTTGCTTCAATCACCTATCTTGTAAGCGTTTATAAAGAACACAAAATCGAAACTTTTTTAAATTTAGCTACTTATCTTTCCTTTTTTCCGACTTTATTAGCCGGTCCTATCATGAGAAGTGAGTTTTTTTTCAAACAAATTCATCAAAGAAGAGAATTTTCAAATGGCGATTTAATCATCTTTTTACTCGTCTTAGGTATCATCAAAAAGGTATTAATCGCTAATTACTTAGGCATTTACTCTAAAGAAATTTTAGCAAATCCTAGCACGCATAATTTCTTAGAGCTTTTGTGTGCGATATATGCTTTTAGCGTGCAAATTTATTGCGATTTTAGTGGCTATGTGAATTTAGTTACAGCTTTTGCTTTAATGCTTGGCTTTAACCTACCTAAAAACTTTGATATGCCTTATCTTTCAAAGAACTTGAAAGAATTTTGGAGCAGATGGCATATCTCGCTTTCAACCTTTATAAGAGATTATATTTATATCCCTTTAGGCGGAAGCAAAAAAGGGCGTATGCGAACTTATGTGAATTTGTTGATCGCCTTTGCACTTTCTGGAATTTGGCATAACAATACCATCAATTTCTTATTTTGGGGACTTTTGCATGGGCTTGGGGTGGTGTTTTTGCATTTACCATTTATCCAAAAGATAAATTTGCAAAAAATTCCATATCTTGGGAGTTTTTTAACCTTTCATTTTGTGGCTTTTGCGTGGATATTTTTTTATTATCCAAGTTTTGACAAAGCATTTGAATACCTCAAAGCCTGCGTGGATAATTTCTTTTTTGAGCTTGAATACAAAGATATTTATATTTTTGCGTCCTTTGTGGCTTTGTTTATCATCTATCCTTTATTTGTGAATTTTCAAAAACATTGCGTGCGAATTTTGCATATCACACCTTTGTTTTTAAAGCCTATTTTGCTGGCTTTAATCTTACTTGTGGTTTTTGCGTTTATGCCAAGTGGAATACCTCAATTTATTTACGAGAGTTTTTAAGATGAAAATTTTTAGATTTTTCTTTGTGATCCTAAGCACTTTTTTCATCGTTGCTTTTGTGATGAATAAAAGCATAGCCTCGTATTTAGAGCAAAAATATCACCTGCACGTAGCTTTTCAAAATGATATTTTAGATGAGGCAAACAGCTTTAAAGTAAAGCTTGAACAAATTCGAGCTGTGCTAAGCAATGATACCCAAGCCTTGCATTATGGCTCTTTGAGTGAATTTAGCACAAATGATATAAATGCAAGTTTTAATGAAACTTATCTTATCGATGAGCTTGATGAAAATTTAAGCAAAATAACACTTGAGCTTGACAAAAACACAAGCATTCAAAACCATGATACAAACTTAAGCTCCATTCCAAGCAAGCTTGTGATACAAAAGGGCGAGGAGTTCTTGCTGATAGGGGATTCTTTAATGCAAGGTGTAGCTTTGGCTTTGACAAGAGATTTAAGCAAGCTTAAGATCAAAAGCACGAATTTAAGCAAACAAAGCACAGGCTTAAGCTATAAAAGCTATTTTAACTGGGCAAGTGCGACTCAAGCAGCATTTGTGGAAAATAAAAATTTAAAATACCTTGTTGTATTGCTTGGCGCAAATGATCCTTGGGATATTAAATTTGAGGGCAAATACCAAACCTTTAATAGCGAGCAGTGGCGTGAAATTTATACCAGTCGCGTTGATGAGATTATCAAAATCGCCAAACTTCACAATGCTAAGGTTTTATGGTATGAAATTCCTCCAGTGAAAAAAGACAGCCTTAATGAAAAAATCAAAATCTTAAATGAAATTTATCGTAGCGAAAACCTTAAAAATAACGAAATTTTCATTCAAACAACGCAAGCTTTAAGTGAAGACGGCAAGTATTCAAGCTATATTAGAGATGAAAACAACAAAAGCATTAAAATTAGAGCTGATGATGGCACGCATTTTAACATAAAAGGCGCAAAACTTATGTCTGAACTTTTGCTTGAAAAACTTGATACAAACGAGCTTAAATGAAAAAAATCTGTTTTTTTCTTTTGTGCGTTTTTGGGCTTTTTTTTATCAACGCTTGTGTATATATGAGCGTGCCAAAAAGTATACGAGTAAGCCAGCCTATCAGCAAAAAAGAACTTTTAGACAAACCAAGATCGGCTTTAATCAACTTTGCAAGCTCAAGCGAACTTGAACGCCTAAAAGGATACCTTAGCGATAAAAAAGACTTGAAAATCCGCATTTTTGGCGACTCTCATATGGCAGCTGATTTTTTTTCAAGAGAGCTAAGAAAGCTACTTATAAAAGTCAATGCCATAGGCTTTGCCTACCCTTTACAGCCCAAATACCAACATAATTTAATGCTAGATTATGAAAGCAAGGGCTTTGAGCTGTATAATTCTAAAAACGATAGCACACAAAACTACGCTTTAGGTGGCGTAAGTATAAAAGCTTTAAGAAAAAACGCTTTCGTAAAACTAAGTTCAAATCTCAAAGAACAAAATTTCAAATTTGGCGTCATTTTTGAAAGCAAAAACAAAAAAGAAGCCTTTATACTCAAAGACTCTAAAGGCAAAACTTATACACTCAAAACAACGCACTCTGGGCTTAACTACAAAGAATTTAACAATATACATTTTCCTATCAGTATCCACGCGCTTGAAAAAGGGGTAAATTTAAATGGCTTTTTTATCTACAATGAAAAAAACAATCTCATACTTGATACGCTTGGTATCAATGGTGCAAGATCTGATTTATGGCTTAAATGGGATCAAAAAGCTTTAAAAGCTGAACTAAATGTGATAAAAAGCGATTTTATCATACTTGCGTATGGTTCAAATGATGTTTTGTTAGGAAATTTCAACAAGATTAAATTTAAAGAAAATTATAAAAATTTCATCGCTACACTCAAGCAAGCAAATCCAAGTGCTGTGATTTTGCTGATCTCTCCACCAAGCGTTACACAAAAAATCGCTGAAAATTATCAACTTTCAAGCGACTTTTACCCAGTAAGAGATGCACTTTATGAACTCGCAAAAGAGCAAAAACTCTTGCTTTTTGATATGCATAAATTTATGCAAGAAAGCGGAGGCAAAGACTTGTGGATAGAGCAAGGGTATTCAAAAGAAGATGTGCATTTAAGCGTGCAAGGCTATGAGCTTATGGCGGATAAGTTTTATAAGGATTTAAAAGTTTTATTGCGGTTTTAATGGCTACATTGCCAAGCTAATATCACCGCACAAAAATTTTACTTTATCTATTATCTGCACGAAAATCAAATAAATTTAAAAATTTCCTCGCTCTTTGAGTTTTGGGCTGGGTAAAAAACTCCTGCGGACTTGAAATTTCAACGATTTGTCCAGCGTCCATAAATACTATCCTATCAGCCACAGCCCTTGCAAAGCCCATCTCATGCGTAACTATAAGCATACTCATACCATCTTTTGCTAAATTCAGCATAACATCAAGCACTTCACGCACGATTTCTGGATCAAGAGCAGCTGTAACCTCATCAAAAAGCATAAGCTCAGGATTCATACACAAGCTTCTTACTATGGCAATGCGTTGTTTTTGTCCTCCGCTAAGCTCTCTTGGATAGGCTTTAAGCTTGTGTGCTAAGCCTACTTTTTCAAGCCAAGTCATAGCCTCTTGTAAAACTTCTTCTTTTTTGCGTTTTTGCACTTTTAAAGGAGCTAAAAGCAAGTTTTGCTCGACATTTAAGTGATCAAAAAGCTCATAGGATTGAAACACCATACCAACTTTTTGACGAATCTTTTGCCAATCCTTAAAATTTGTATCAATTTTTTCTTTATCAATATAAATTTCTCCACTGGCTATACTCTCAAGCCCATTAATACAGCGTAAAAGTGTGGATTTACCACAGCCACTGGGTCCTAGTATCACCACAACTTCTTTTTTATCTACACTTAAATTTATATCTTTTAAAACATGGTGTGAGCCGTAGTATTTTTGCAAATGGCTGATCTTTAAAATTTCCATTTTAACTCCATTTTTTTTCTAAAATTTGAGAATACCAAGAAAGCGGATAGCATAATAAAAAATATATAAAAAATATTATACCATAAATGACAAAAGAAGCATAAACATTGCTATGATGAAACTCGATGATTTGTTGCCCTACTTTGACAAGCTCCACTGCTCCGATTAAAAAAGCAAAAGTCGTGCTTTTTATCATTCTGGTAAGCAAATTTATACTTGCTGGAGTTAAGCGTCTAAAAGCTTGAGGCAAGATCACGAAAATATAGAGCTCATAAGTGTTTAAAGCAAGGCTAGCGGCTGATTCGTATTGATGTTTTGGTATGCTTTGCAAAGCAGCTCGCACCAAATCCATCATCTCAAACACTCCCCAAATACTAAAAACTAAAATCGCCGCACTCACTGCACTTAAATTCAAGCCAAACCAACGCGACAAGCCAAAATAAATCACAAAAAGCCACACGATCAAAGGCATAACACGAACAAATTCAAGACAAAATCTACAAAATGCGTTTATAAAAGGATTTTTAAGATTATACATTACGCCCATAAAAAGCCCACCTACAGAAGAGATGATGATACTAACAATAGAAATTTCTAAGGTGATTAAAAGCCCTTCAAGTAGTCTTGAAAAGGTGTTTAAAGTCAGTAACTCAGGCATAACGCAACCTTTTTTCAAGATAGCTTAAAAACAAAGACAAAGGCAAGATTATACATAAATAACTCACAAAAAGCATAAATAAAAGCTCATCTGTCTTATAAGTAAGCGAATTTAAACTCGTCATCGTATAAACAAGATCAGGTAAAGCAATGATAGTAACAACCGAGGTTTCCTTAAATAAAAAAATAGTATTTGCACTAAGGCTTGGCATAGCCACGCTTAAAGCTTGAGGCAAGATCACAAAGCGAAACACCTGCCAAGGACTTAAAGCCAAGCTTAAGGCTGCTTCAAACTGCTGTTTTTTTACCGCTTCAATGCCAGCTCTTAAACTCTCTGCCATATAAGAACCACCCAAAAATGAAAGCCCCAAAACCGCACAGCTAAAGCTCTCAAGCCCAAGTCCAAGCCGTCCAAGCCCATAATACAAAAAGAAAAGCTGGATCAGCAAAGGTGTGTTTCTTGAAAGCTCTATATATACCCTACAAATTTGGCTTAAAAGCTTGAGCTTAAAATACTGCATTAACACGCAAAAAATGCCTATACACAAAGAAAAGAAAAGTCCTAAAGCAAAAACTTCAAGTGTAAGTAAGGCTGCATTTATAAAATTTGGCGTGTATTTGAGCATAAAATCAAAATCCATCTTTTTCCTCTTAGTAGTTTTTTAAGACTAATTTTAGTCTAAATAAGTTAAAAATTCTTTTAAATTTTCTCATTCTTTTTTATCAAGTGTATGAATAGCTTCTAAGATGCGCTTACAATTTTGCGTGTCTTTAAAAGCAAAGGCATGATAAGCATTACTTTTAAAGGGTTCTTGGAGCTTGCATTCATTTTTAAGCAAGTTTTTAAGCTCTTTTAAAAGACTTTCTTTATCCTCGCATACTTCACCAAAGCCATCTTTTCTATAATCAAAATAACCCTTTTGCCAATGCGTCTTAAAAAAATCTTTCTCATCAAATTGATAATAAAGCACCGGCTTTTGCAAATACCCCATCTCAAAAGCCACACTTGAATAATCAGTAATCATCATACTTGAATGCGTAAAAAGTTCTTGCAAAGAAAGGCTTTCATCTTGCACGCACTCTATAAATTCTGGCAAAGCAAAGTCTAAAAGATAAGGCTTTAAATTTGGATGAGGATTAAAAAGCACCTTATAATCAAATGTTTTAACCAAAGTTTCAAACTCTTTACTACACAAAAACTCACTCCAAGCTTTAAAAAACTCACTTTGCTTGAAATTTGAATTTTTCCTTCTTTGCATAAGTTTTTTGCTAAAATCTCCAACAAGCTCACGTCTCCAAGTTGGCATGATGAGGATTTGCTTTGTGTTTAAGACCTTATTTTTAAGCAAAGCATCATGCCTTGCAAGTCCTGTGAGTTTTACTTCTTTGGAACTAAATTTATAATGATTTACTCCCTTTACTATAGAATCATATTCTTTAAAGCTCGCCGTGATAAAAAGATCGATTTTTCTTAAATTTAGCCAAGCAGAAAGATCATCTTTTATAACTCCATGCTGCAAAAAGATAAAATCCTTAGTCAAAAGAGTATTTTTGCCAAAAGCCCCATACAAATACCGATCAAGATGAGAAGAGATAATCTTATCAGCCTTAAATAAAAGATATAAAAAATAAAGCGAGTTCATATCCACAAGCTTAAAGCCTTCTCTTTTGAGCCTCAAAAAATCACTTGATTTTTTACTTAAGACAAAATAGCATTTTTGAGCTAAGTTTTGTTCTTTAACAAAGCGGTATAAGTGTTCAGCATTATCATCAGCTTTTAAAATCATATCCGCAAAAAGCCAGATATGAGCATTTCTTGCCCTCTTTTTTTGCAAAAATTTCATTCTTGTATGCACATTTTCTAAGCTTTGAAGCTTTTTATCCTTAAAATAAAGCTCTATTTTACAAGAGTTTTCAAATGCTTGTAAATTTTTAGCCTGCTTTGGTAATTTAAGCCAAATTCTTTGTTCATAGCAAAATACCCTATTTAAAAAATCATGCTGTATTATCTTTTCATAGCAAGGTTTTAACTCATTTTCATCAAAGAAAAAAGAAAGTTTTTTATCAAAACTGGCACAAAAATAAACAAGTAAAATAAACTCTTTTTTCTCATCAAAATCCATAATAAAAGCTCTTCTAGGCAAGTTTTTTTCCTTCTTAAAGCAAGATAAAATACCAAATTGATAAAAATAACTAAAAGCTTGAAGCTTGAAATTTAAGATATTTTGCCTTTCTATATAGCTAAAATTTTCATCTAAAAGCTCTAAAAATCGCTCTTTTTCCTTTTCATCTAAAAGCTCAAGCATGCTTGGATTAGCAAGTATGTTTTGAATTTTCCAAAAAAGCTCATACAAATTTGTTTTTTGAATAAAATCAAAAAGCTTTTTATGAGTATTAAGAGCATATTTTGCAAGTGCTAAATTGCCCCTGTCACTTACCTTAAGATAAGCATCTTTTGACTTCATACTTAAATCTACGCTTGAATTTTTTGCCCTTCTTTTGCGGTAATAATACCTTGCATTTTTCAAAAAAGCAGTTTTAGAATTTAAATAATGAAGCAAATATTCATTGATGAACTTAGCGTCCTCAAAAGTTGGTTTTAAATCCTCATCAAATTTTACCCCACTTTTAAAAAGCTTTTCAAAAGAAAGCAAAACACTATTACAGCTTAGCTGGATAAAATCATCTAAATTTTCATTTTCTAAAACCCTGCTTGTTTTTTTAAAACGATAGTTTAAGGCATGAGCGTCCTTGTAAAGGACTTTAAAACCTTCTCTATAAAAAATTAAATTTGCACTAAGCATTGAAAAATCTTCATTTTTATGCTTATTTAAAAAACGCTCTACTGCATAGAAAAAATTCCTATCTAAAAAATCATCACTATCACAAAAGCCTATCCAATCAGACTTTAAGCCCTTTTTTTTGATATATTCAAGCCCAAAATTCCTTGCACTTGCCTGCCCACCATTTTCTTTGTATAAATAGATGATATTATGAGGAAATTTTTGCTGGTATGCTTTAATGATCGAGGCTGAGTTATCATTTGAACCATCATCAACCAAGATTAAAATGATATTTCTTTTAAAATCAAGCCTTTGTGTGACAAAAGAATCTAAAAAATCTTTTAAATACATACTTACATTATATACAGCTGAAACGATGATATAACTATGTTTTGCCTTATATTTTTTAGCTAAGAAACGCTTCAAAACATTACTTAGCGGTATTAAAATGGCTCCTTTAAGAAAAAATGGAGCCATTTTTAAGCTTTTTTCACTAATATAAAACATTTTTATTTGTCTTTCTTTGCCAAAACTCTTAGAAAAGGTAATTTAGAATCTTTAAAAAAGTCTTTTGGCGAACACATAAGCTTTCTAAATAGCCTATAAAACTTAGTTTGTGAGAGTTTAGCCTCTAAAAAAGCTGGCAAAAGCTTAAATTTAGTATGCTTAAGCTCATAAATATAAGGCTTAAATATGAGTGATTTTAAAGGATAAAAACTTTTTTTATGAGCTTGAAAATTACTTATTTCTTGAAGTAAATTTTCATTTATAATTTTGCCTTGAAACTCTTTAAAATGCCAAAGCTCAAGTTCATTTTCATCTTTTTGAAACTCGCATACTGCATATTCAAGCCTGTGTTGTTTTATACACTCTAAAAACTGAATTTGAGAAGATAAATAAGACGCATTAAACAAAATCAAAGCAATTTTTTCTTGTTTAAGAAAGCTTAAAAACTCGGCCTCATTTTGAAACTCCTTATATACAAAAGAGCCAAAATACACGCTTGCTATCCTAAAACTTAAAAGCTCCTTACTTAAAACAAGCACCTTTTGATCTTGTGCTTCTTTGCGTTGTAACACCTGAGGTAAGCTTTGTAAAAAACTTTGCTCGTCTTTAAAATACTTTTTTAGCTTTGTAAAAAATAAACGATGATTAGCTTCTTTGTTGCCTAGATAATTGTTTTGATTAGGCTCAATGTGCCAAAAATGATACACAAAAAGCGAATAAAAAGCACTTTCATAGCCAAGTAAAGAAAATAAAGCCCTGAAACCTTTAAATTCATTAAAATGCCAGTTTCTACTATCATAAGCTAAATTTGCTGGCATTTTTTCAAAATGCACGCAAGCTTTTAAAACACGAGCAAATAAATCAAAATCCTCATAGCCATGCCCCACAAAGCCTTCATCATTGCCACCAAGTTCAAGAAATTTATATTTATTTATCACAAAAATACTTGAAGAAGGGCTTAAAAACTTACATATTTTTTGCTCATTAAGCAAATCATTTTGTACTAAAGCATCCCAAGAATTTGGACTTTGACTAAGCAAAAACTCACTTGCTTCTTGTTTAAGATAAATGCAAGGTAAAACAAGCAAAGCATTTGGATTTGTATCAATACCCTTTACACATATAAGTTCAAGGAGTTTTGCAAGACTTTGAGGTGAAATTTCACAATCTACATCTAAAAACATCACCACATTTGCCCTAGCATTGATTACACCTAAATTTCTACATACTCCTAAACTAAAAGCTTGATTTTCTTGCTGTTTTTTTTCTTTCAAGTAAGTATGCTCTGACTTTAAAATATCTTCTTTTACACTCTCATCAAAGCAACTTGAAAAGCCCTCAACAAAGATATACTCCACCTTCTCATCGCTTTTATAAGCACAAGCTTTTTGCAATACTCTTTCTTTGATATAAGCTCGCTCAACACTTAAGCCAAAGGGGATAATAATACTTAGCTTGGGATTTTTCATAGTATTATTGTAACAAAATCTGCCTTTATAAAAGCTTGAAAAGTTCGTTTTTGTTTATGATTTTAATCTTGCCTTTGTGCGTATCGATTAAAGCTTTATTTTTAAGCTCTTTAATCAATCTTGAAAGAGATTCAGCTCTTGAATTGAGCTTTTGTGCGACTTGTTTTTGCGTCAAAGAGCTTAGCTTTGCTTCATTTTCAAGTAAAAAATATAGAAATTTTTGCCTTAAATCAAGACTTTGGGTGCCAAGCTCTTTTTCTAAAATTTGAATCTTTTTAAATAAAGAACTAATAAGCATTAAAGCGATTTTTGAATCCTCTTGACAAAGAGCCTTAAACTGCTTAAAATCAAGTTCTAAAACCTCACTTTCCTTTTCACAAATAGCACTTGCTGGATAGTTTAAGCCCTCAAATGCTGGCATTTCGGCGATAAAAGATATAGGCGTAAAATGATGGATACTTAGTTCCTTTCCTGCAGCCAAAGTCTTATAAACCCTTACTTCTCCGCTTAGCAAGATAAAAAATAATTCTGCTTTTTCACCTTCAAAAAACAAAATATTTCCTTTTTGATATCGCTTTTTTCTCCCTATGCGAAGAAAAAATTCAAGCACATTTTGCATATTTTTCCCTAGTTTTTTTATCTTAATTTTAACACAAATCAATAATTTTTAAAGAAAATTTTCTTATACTTTAGCTTCAAATTTAACAAGGAGAAAAAATGAAACTAGATACTATAAATAAAGAAGGTATCGATCGTTTAATGGAAATTTTTTATGAAAAGATTAGACGCGATAAGGATTTAGGAGCGATTTTTAACGCTAAAGTTGGCACAGATGATGAAGCATGGCAAAACCATAAAGCAAAAATCAGCAATTTCTGGCAGGGTATGCTTTTAGGACAAGGTGATTATAATGGACAGCCTATGAAGGCTCATATTGAGTTACCACCTTTTCCGCGTGAGTTTTTTGATACTTGGTTAAAACTTTTTGAAGAAAGCTTAAATCAAGTTTTTAACGAAGAAATGAGTGCGGTGATCTTGCAAAGAGCGCAAATGATCGCTAGAAATTTTCAAAATGTTTTATATGCTGGGCGTTAAGGCGTATTGAAAACAAAATCGATCTTAAGTTTATACTTTTGCTTTGTGCGAGGTGTAAATTTAAGATTTATATGTTTAAAAGCACAAAAATAAGCAAGTTTTTTACTCTTTATTTTTATACTCATACGAAAACACGGGCAAAGCCCAACCATAACAAATCGCTAAAAGTCTAAAAGCAACGCCAAAAAAAAGAGTGATTAAAGTAGTGCCTAAGCTGTTAAATTTAACAAATTCTATCAAAATATAATACAAAGCCCCAGCACTCATCGAAACAGCAGCATAAAGCTCTTTTTGAAAGACAAGAGGGATTCTCGCACACAATGTATCTCTTAAAATTCCACCAAATACACCAGTGATCACAGCTGCGCTCACAGCGATGATGAAACCATAACCCTCTGCTATAGCTATACTCGCTCCTAAGATACTAAACACCACAAGCCCAACCGCATCAAGAGCTAAAAAGAGCCCCTCAAGGCGAGTGATGAGACGCGGAATTTGAGTTGTGATGAGCGCACAAATACAGATTAAGATCACATATTCAGGATGAGCTACCCAAGTTAAAGGATAGTGTCCTAAAAGTATATCTCTAATGCTTCCTCCACCAATAGCTGTAACCAAAGCGATAAAAATCACACCAAACAAATCCATCTTATGCCGCCCAGCAGCAATCGCTCCTGTCATCGCTTCAGCAGAAATTCCAATGATATAAAGTGTAGTTAAAAGCATAAATTTTCTTAAAAGTGTATTGCAAATTTGCAAAATGTCAGTTCATGGTGCCCAAGGTCGGACTCGAACCGACACAAGGTTGCCCTTACTAGATTTTGAGTCTAGCGCGTCTACCAGTTTCACCACTTGGGCTTATTAAAAAGTGAGATTATACACTATTTAAATTTAAAAAAGACTTTAAAGCTTCAAAAAAAATATTTTTAGCCGATTTAGCCTTAAATTTAAAAAATGGAACTCTTTTTGCTTGCATCAAGTAAAAGAAACCATGATCAAGGACAAACAATGCGAATTACCAATCAGCTCACAAATTACCATTCGATCAGCTCCGTCCAGCAAGCTATGTCAAATTTTTATAAAGTTAGCAACCAAGTCAGCACAGGCTTGCAAATTCAAAACTCCTTTGAATCAGCAAACACCTATATAGATAACACTCGTCTTGAATACGAGCTTAAAACCCTAGAACAAGTCGAAAAGGCTGCCTCACTTGCCAATGAAATGACAAAAAACACAGACAAAGCCTTAGGCGATATCGTTTCGCTTATCGAGCAATTTAAAGTCAAAGTAACTCAAGCAGCAAGCGATAGTCAAACACAAACTTCAAGAGAAGCCATAGCAAAAGAACTTACCCGCATCAAAGAAGAGATTGTAAATATCGCAAATACAAGTGTTAATGGGCAGTTTTTATTCTCAGGATCGCTTAGTGGCACAAAGCCTTTTGATCAATCAGGAAATTATTATGGCGATAATAAATCAATGAATATCGTTACAGGAGACAGCACACAAAGCGCTTACAATGTCTCAGGTTATGATCTTTTTTACAAAGCAGACAATGACTTTAAAAAGCAAATTACCACAAATGTAAGCTTTACAGACAATCGCTATGATTTAAATCAAAACCCAGATAAAACAACTTATCTTGATGGCAATGCTGCGATTAGAAATTTAATAGGACTTGGCTATGTAAGGGAAAACAATCCTCCTCTTGATCCAACAACGGATTTTGAAACAACACCAAAAGACTTTCCACCAACCGCCCTTTATGTACAAGGCACAAGACCAGATGGGACGAGCTTTAAAAGTGCTGTGCTTATGCAGCCAGGCGATACTTTGCAAGGCATGCTTGATAAAATCGGTGCATTGTATGGCAACACCGATACAAATAAAGTCGTTGATATCAGCATTAACAATAGCGGACAAATTCAAATCACAGACTTAAAACAAGGCAACAACACTCTTGATTTTCACGCTGTAGCTTTTACTCCACAGGTTCAAAATTCTACTGAATTAGATCGTATCAATGAGGATTTGCAAGCTCAAGGAAACAGCTTAACAGACTTGACAAATATAGTTATGCAACAAGCCTTAGGAGCAAATGGCGATCTTACTAATCTTACAAGCCCGGTAAATATAGGCATAAACGGAAATAACTACTCTATAAGCTTGCAACAAACTGATTTTATCTTTAGCAAGATGACTGATACGCTTGGCAATGCAACAAATGGGGCAGATTATGATAATGTCTTTTTTGAAACAAGTGGCAACAAGGTTATAGGCAATATCTCACAAATCACAAAAGCAGATGGAGTGTATGCTACAGCTTCAACCAAACTTAGCGAAGTCGCAACAGGAGATTTAGCAAATACTACGCTAAATTTAGTCGTCAATTCAAAAGGCGGAAACACCTATAATGTCACTATTGACTTAGGAAATTCAAGCGTAAGCTATGAAGATCCAGCAAATCCGGGGCAAAATATCACTTTTCCTATCATGCATACTAATCCAGCTACTTCAAATAATGGTGTAGTAACTCCAAGCAATGATATTACTTATAAGCAACTCAATGATGTCATAGGGCTTTTTGCTTCAGATCAAATGCCAACAGCAACCATACCAGTAAATGCAAACCAAGTTACAGCAGCTGATTTTCAAACCTACAATACCGCTTTGCAAAATTCAAAATCAACCGTTGAAGTTAGCCTTGATTATAAAGGACGCATTACGATTACTGATAAGCTTTCAACCGGCACAAACATAGGCGTAGCTATGCACGATAGCCAAAGCACGCAGTTTCCAGCTCCACCGCTTACCACCACAGCTCAAGTAACAGATGGTGCGGCTTTATCCTTTAGTGCAAATAATGCTTTAATCATTGATGAGCCTCATGTTGATCTTATAAAAGACTTAGAACTGATGATTGATTCTGTTTTAGAAGGCAATATGAGAGCTGATTCTGAAGGTAAAGATCCAAGAAATACAGGTATGCAAGGAGCGCTTGAAAGGCTTGATCATTTAGGCGAACATTTAAGAAAACAAAGAACGCAAATCGGTGCAAGTGCAAAAGCTATCGAGGATACTGAATCAAGAGTAAAACTTTTAAAAGTCAATATCCAAAGCGTAAAATCAGAAGTCATTGATACTGATCTTGCTGAAGCGCTTACACAGATGATGCAAACACAGCTTACCTATCAAGCAGCGATGAAAGCTTCAACAACGCTTTCTCAGCTCAGTTTGCTTAATTATATGTAAAAGAGCTTTGCTATAAATTTAAAAAAATGCAAAAAATTTATGAAAAAAGCTTCAAATTTATTTTTTGTAGCCGATATAGTCTTTTAAGGAAAGACTATTTTTAAAAGGACTTAAAATGGAAATAGCAAAGATAAATGGCTCAAACTTGGATTTATCCATGAGTAAGCTTACAACAAGTCAAGCGCAAAATGCTTCGCCAAGGCAAAGTATTCACAATGCTGTGCAAAACACACAACAAAGCAGTGGCGATTCGCAAAACGATCAGCTTGCTAAGGATAAGGATTTAAACCAAATTGCGCAGAATTTAAACGAGCAAATGAAGTCTTTAGATACAAACATTCGTTTTGCATATAGCGATAAGATAGAAGGACTTTATATCAGTGTCACTGAAAAGGACACAGGTAGGGTTATCCGCCAAATTCCTAGCGAAGAGGCGATGAAAATGGCTGAACACTTTAAAAACGCCATAGGCTTAATATTTGATAAGGAGGGTTAAACAATGGCACTAGGTTCTTTAGGAAGCATAGGTATAGCTTCAAGCGTTTTAACAACAGAAACTTTAAATAAACTCAAAGAGGCTGAAGAGGGAAATATCATCAAGCCTTATACCACAAAAATGGAAAAAAACACCGCTAAGCAAACAGCAATTACTGAGCTTAACACCAAACTTTTATCTTTTCAAACTGCTGTTTCTTCACTAGGAGATGCAACAGCTTTTGCCAAAAGAACGGTAAATGCCAGCGTAACAGGTGATAGTGCTGCAGCGAGCTTAAGTGCAAGTAGCGGGGTAAGCACACAAAGTTTGAGTGTAAAAGTTGATCAAATCGCTCAAAAAGATGTGTTTCAAAGCAAAGGCATTACTGCTGATACAGATAGAGTTTTACAAAGCGGACAAAATGCAACAAGCTTTACTATCGTGCAAGGCAATAGCAAATACACTATTAGAGTTGATGCAAATACAACTTATGCGGACTTAGCTGAAAAAATCAACTCAGCAACAAGTGGAAATGTCCAAGCTAAACTTGTAAAAACAGGTGAGGCAAATACACCTTATCGTCTTACTTTATCAAGCAAAGAAACAGGCACAGACAATGCAATCAAGCTCGTTGATGGTGATGGCACACTTGATAAGGCTGGAAATTTTAACTCAACTCAAGCTTCGGCTGATTTGCTTGCTAATCTTGGTTGGGAACTTGATAAAACAACAACTAATGGCAAAGAAGGCTATGCTATAAAAGATCCAAATGGGAAATATCATATCAAAAAAGCTCAAAATGCTGAATTTACACTTGATGGTGTAAAAATGATACGTCAAAGCAATGAGGTTAAAGATATAGGTGCTGGACTTACTTTAACACTTAAAAAGGCGGGTGAGATTAACTTTGATATCAAACAAGACACTGAAGCCTTAACAACTGCTATGGAAGAACTTGTTGAAAAATACAACGATCTTATGACTCAACTTGAAACAGCAACTAAATACGACACTGAAACAGGTGTGGCTGGTGAATTGCAAGGCTTGAGCGTAGTCACAAGCATAAGATCAAATATCGTCAATTCACTCTTTCAAAGCCAAGCTGTAGAAGGAACAGAGCTTGATGAAAATGGAAATTCAAAAGCAACCACCGTTATGATGTCTATGCAAGACTTTGGCTTAACACTTAGTGAATCTGGAACTTTAAGCTTTGATAAAAGTGCTTTTGATGAGAAGGTGGCTGAGGATATTGACTTGGCTGAGAAATTTTTTGCTGGAACAAGTGGCTTTGAAGAGCTCGAAGTTACAGGTTCAGCAACTCAAGCAAAATTTAATGCAGATATAGACTTTACAGGCAAAGAATTTAAAATTACTTTCAATGATAAAACTTATGATTTGTCTAAAAAAGCTGATGGCACAGCTTTTAAGATTACAGGAGCCAATGAGCAAGAAAGAGTGCAAAGCCTTATCGATCATATCAATAGCTTTGGCATAGAAGACTTAAAAGTATCAGTGCAAGAGCTTACTATCGGCAATGCCAACGGACAAGCTGTCAAAGGCTATGCGATCAAATTTAAAAGCGATAATGGCTCGGACTTTGAACTTACTGGTGATAAAGATGTGCTTGAACAAATGGGCTTAGAAGCAACTAAAGTTACACCGCAAATCGAGCAAGGCACAGGCGTTTTTGCTGATCTAAAAAGCGTGCTTGAAGGTGTAACAAGCACAAAAAGTGCAAGCAAAGGCTCTTTGACACTTTATAGCGAACAGCTTACTGCTGAAAACAAAGCGATGCAAGAGTCAAAAGAAAAATCTCAAGCAAGCATAGACGCGCGTTATGAGACTATGGCAGAGCAATGGATACAATATGATAGGATCATTTCCAAGCTTCAATCACAAGGGCAGTATATCACTCAAATGATAAACGCTCAAAACAGCAACAGTCAATAATTTAAGAGGAATAAACAATGAATAGTCTTGCATATAATGCCTACTCTCAAAACCAAGTTGGTATAGAATCACCACAAAAATTGGTTGAAATGCTGTATGAGGGGCTTTTGCGTTTTTGCTCTCGTATCAAAGTTTGTATCAAAAACGAAGATATAGAACAAAGAGTGTATTATGTTAAACGCGCCACAGCGATTTTTATCGAGCTTTTAAATAGTCTTGATTATGAAAAAGGTGGCGATGTGGCATATTACCTTAGTGGGCTTTATACAAGAGAAATTCAACTTCTGGCTTTAGCAAATCTTAAAAATGATGAAGCTAAGGTTGATGAAGTGATTAATGTCGTCAAAGGTTTACTTGAAGCTTGGCGTGAGGTTCATGAAAATGCAAGCGTGGCTCAGTAATTTAAAACTTGCTGTTATAGAAGAAGATATAAGTGCTCTTGAAGATTTGCTTGATAGCTTTGCGCCTCAAAATATGAATACTCAAGAGCTCATAGAAGCAAAGGCTTTGATCGAAGAAGCCTTTGTTCTTATGCAAAACAAAAAAGCCGTCCTTGCAGTAAATATGAAAAAATTTCAAAGAGCAAAAGAATTTCTTAAATCCTAAAAACCCCATATCCTATCATCATAAAGAAAACTTGACTTTTAAAATAAATTTGCATAGAAAAAAACAACAAAACATAAATACACTTCATTTTATCATTATCAGGTTAAAGTCATATTTGCAAGAAACAATAAAAGATTAAGAAATTAAAATCAAAATATAAAAACAAACGATAAAAAATTCTAAAAAGTTCCAAAAAGCTAAATCAAGCCTACTCAGTTTTGTTTTTGTAGGCTTATATATTTATCTTGTTTGCAAGGTTTTTTGTGGTTATAAAATAAAACAAAAAGCTAGATAAAAGAAGCTTATTTGCTTGCTTTTCCTAGATACTCCCCACTTGTAGTATCCACACGCACCACCTCGCCTTCTAAAACATGAAAAGGAATTTGCACCACAGCTCCTGTTTCAAGTGTGGCTGGCTTTTTGTTTGAGCCTTGGGTATCGCCTTTAAAATTCGGGGCAGTTTCTATGATTTTAAGCTCAACAACTTGCGGCACTTCCACGCCTATAGCTTTACCATTGTGAAAGAGTATATCAACCATCATACCATCAAGTAACCATTTTTTAGCATCTGCAACATCTTCATCACTAATACCCACTTGCTCATAAGTTTCAGTATCCATAAATTGGCAATTTTCACCATCATCATACAAATACTGCATTTTTTTATCTTCTAAATTTGGAGCCTCGCATTTATCGCCTGCGTGAAAGGTTTTTTCAAGCACCTTACCATCGATAAAAGACTTGATTTTAATACGCACAAAAGCTGGTCCTTTGCCCGGTTTTACATGTTGATATTCAACGATTTTAAAAGGTATGCCCTCAATTTCTATCTTTAAGCCCTTTTTCAAATCACCCATAGAATAAGTCGCCATTTTCTTTTCCTTGATAAATAAATTAAACTCGTATTCTAGCACAAAAAAAAGTTTTTTTCAATATACAAGTATTTCCAAAATGTTTCTAAGCCTTTATAGAATTGCTCTTAAGTCTTTAAAGACTTATATTAAAACATAAAGGAAAAAACCATGCTAAGATTATCTTTAGTTTTAGTTTTATTTGTTTGTGCTTTTCATCTTCATGCTAAAAGCCTTGAAGAAAGCATTAAAGATGTCGAGCTTAACACTTATCTGCGTTACCGCTATGAGTCAAATTATAAAACAGGAGATTTAACCAAGCTAGATAGCTTGAGTATCAATCCTTTTCCTGCTGGTAAAAGAACGCCAAGCAATTCTCAAAGACATCGTTACTTAGCCTATTTTAATCTAGGCTTTAAACTTGATGAGTATATAAAACTAGGCTCTCAGTTAAGCTATAAGGCTGGAAGAAATGTAAGCGAGCAAAGCTATGGTCCTAATGCAAGCGTAAATACCACAGAAAGTTTTAGCCTAAGACAAGCTTATATGCTTATACAACCAAATGAATATACTCATCTTAGTCTTGGTAGGCAAGTGGTAGGTAATTTTTGGACAAATTCAGCCCAACATGACGGACTTGTTGGCATGGGTGCTAAGTTTTCTTTTGATTTTGAGGGTGTAAATTTAAATGCCTTTGCTTGGGATAGTTTAGATATAAATGATGGAGATACTATACTTGATCGTTATGATTTTGATGAGGCTAGAGTTGAGAACTTTTTTGCAAAAAATTGGTATGGAGCAAGTATGCAAGCTGACTTTTTAAATTTTAAATCCTTGCTTAACTTTTCTTTCTTACAAGATAGAGCCTTACTTTATGCCTTGGATTTAAAATATAAGTTTAATTTTGATAATGACTTAACATACACTATCCACGGACAATTTGCAGGCAATAACATACAAGATTATCTTGAAAGAAGAGCATTTAACAATGCGAGATTTTTTGCTTTGCAAGGCGTGCTTAAGCTGCAAAACTTTGATTTTAGATTTGGCGGGCTTATGTATGGAGATAAAGAAAAAAGAAGCTTTCACAGCATAGAAGATGGAGGTAAGTTTATCTTTGCTGGGGAAGAAGCCCTTTCAAGCATAGGATCTTCTAATTATTCTGCTCATGTGGGAAGAAATTTGTATGGTTTTGCTGTGCTTGGCTATACTTTGGATAAGATGCGTTTTGGTTTTGATTTTGTGCATGGAGGTACTCAAACTTCTAGTAAGCTTTTAGGAGAAATAGCGCGTTTAGGTGGTGGTAAAAAAACTGAATATGTTGCTCGCTTTGGATACAAGCTAAGTAAAAAATTTGATTTTTTGACATATTATTCTTTGGTTCAAGTAAGGGATATTAGCATAGAAAATCAAGCAAAAAGCTCTTATGATAATAAAAAAATACGCTTGCAGCTTCTTTATAGATTCTAATAATCCTAAAGTAATCTCATAGTCTAAGGCAGAAAATTCCTCACAAGACAAACACAATAGATAGCCAAGATATAAATCTTTGCTATCTATATATTAGTTTTATTGGCACAGAAGAAAATAAGTTTCCTTTAGTTCTCTAAGACCTTCTTTACCAGAATACATCTTTCCACCTACAAATACGGAAAGGTAAGACCTTGAACCAGCACTGGTAATATTGCTCTGTAATTCAGTAATACCTCTTCGCATTTCATCACAATTGACTCTAGCCCCAAAACCCGAAGCACTGCTTATGCTCATGGCAACAATGCACAAACTAAAAAGTATCTTTTTCATTTTATTCCTCTCTTAAATCTAAAATTTCTTCATCTGAGTTTATAAACTCATCAACTTTTTTGCTCAACTCCTCTACGCTTTGAAATTGTGGTATATATGCACTCACATAAGGGGTGAAGAAGTTATTATTTTCACTTATAGTGATTACAACTTGTGCCCAATCCGTCTCTGTAGGGTGTGGTGCAACCCTAATCACTCTTACAGAATCTTTGTTAAAATACATACTTTCATTATTGCTAACGATTTTTTTAAGCATTTTAACTCCTTTCATAAAAAATTATGAAAGCAAGAATATCAAAAAAAAAAAAAACGCAAGACCCTAAACCTAAAATTTGGAATTTTTCGACAAAATTAAAACAATTCGCACTTTAGTAAAATTTGTTTTCAATTTCTGCTATAATACAGCTTCAAAGCATAGTAAATGCTCGCTTTTACAAAAAGAGGAAAGTCCGAGCTGCAAAAGACAAACATTGTATCTAACAGATACCAGCAGTAATGCTAGGGAAAGTGCAACAGAAAGCAAACTACCATGAATTTGGTAAAGGTGAAACGGTGGGGTAAGAGCCCACCAGCGAATTTGGTGACATTTTCGGCTTTGTAAACCCAATGTGCAGCAAGAAGGGATGGTTAGAGTCTTTGAGAAAACCCTTCGCTTGATTTTGTTTGTGAAAACAAAACCAGATAAATGAGCATTCACGACAGAACTCGGCTTATCGCTATGCTTTGATTTTACTTAGCTTTATTGCTAGATACTGACTTATTTCATTTTTGGCTTTAAAAGCTTGCTTTTTAAGTTTTGCATTTCTTTTTTAAATTTTTAGCTACAAAATCAAACAAAAAGCATGTATTTTCACCCTACAAAGCCCTTTTACTTTTGAATTTAAACTTAAAAACTTAAATTTGAATCAAGGCTGATATTTTTGTCTTTAAGTTGAAGCATTTTTGGTAAAGCCTCATAACTTGGTAGTT
This sequence comes from Campylobacter sp. MIT 12-5580, assembly GCF_005406235.1. Taxonomy (NCBI): domain Bacteria; kingdom Pseudomonadati; phylum Campylobacterota; class Epsilonproteobacteria; order Campylobacterales; family Campylobacteraceae; genus Campylobacter; species Campylobacter sp. MIT 12-5580. The sequence continues at coordinate 28,236 of NZ_NXLK01000006.1, read as the reverse complement.
CTAAAGCCTTAGGATCGATACTATCTACACTCAAATTTTGCGTGTCGATATCTGGCACTAAAAGTGAGCTCGGATCGCTTAGAGCTTTAATTTCTGGTATTTTAAGATCATCTGGGACTTTAAGATCAAAAGTGCTGGTATTTTTTTCTTCATCTTTTTTGATGATTTTTTGGGCGATTTCTTTTTGTTCATCGCTTGCTTCAGTATCTTTTAAAAAGCTTTTAAGCTCTTCTATATCAAATTTTTCTATACCTTTTAAGGCTAAGATATACACTCCATCGATCTCAAGCTTGTATTTTTTGTTAATAAAACGTTGCAAAGTCTCTTTAAATCTTAGTTTGCCAAGCTCAGTAAAAAGATCTTCATAAAAAAAGCTTGAAATGATAGTATTGCTCGCATCGATAATCTTGCTTTCATTTTCCTTCACATTTTTGCCCTCAAATTCAAGGCTGATTTGCACCTTTTTAAGTGTGTTTTTGCCTGCCTTGCTATAAATTTCAGTGCGTAAATTTTCTATTTTTAAACTTTGACTGAATACAAACAAAGGCAAAAATAAAAACAAAACTATCTTTTTCATTCCACTTCCTTTTCAAGATCGATAAAATCAGCTTTTTTATAAAAATCAAGAGCATTTTCATCAAGCTTTAAAGCCTTGATAAAATGAGCCTTAAAGTCCTTACCTTCATATACAAGCTTTAAACTTTGTGGCTGGCTTGCTCTTGAAAGCGCTACATAAAGCTGGGCATTTTCAAAAATCCAACCTATATCACACACTAAACGCGCTATACTCATACCCTGAGCCTTATGAATGGTGATAGCATAAGCAAGCTTAATGGGAAACTGACTCACGCTTGCAAGCACCCTACCATCATCACTTAAATCCTCAAGAGTAAAGCTATAGCGATCAAGATAGATTAATTCGCCATTATCCTTTTCAATCTCGATTAAGTCCTTACCCTGCTCATTTACAAAAGCACTGACCTTGCCCTGCTCGCCGTTAAAATACCCTGCTTCGTAATTATTTATGCAAAATACTATTTTTGCTCCCACTTTAAGCTTTAAATTCTCACTCACATTAAGGCTTTTTCGCCATTTTTCAAAACTAAGCTCGTCTAAATTTGCATCATTTTTCACAGCCAAAGCCTTAAATTCAAAAAGTTCGCCTTCAAGTTTGTTTAATTTTTCATTATTGATAAGCTCGGCTTTTTTATTTGTGGAGCAAAGCAAAGTATAATCATCATCTATCCTAGAAAGCTCTTGTTTTGAGATAAGTAAATTTTCAAAATAAGTCAAAAGCTCCTCATTAACCCTACCCTGCCTTAAATTTGAAAGATGATTATAAAAAAGCAGATCATTTGTCCGCTTTGCACTCTTTAAAAAGACATTTTTAAAAGCAAAATCCGCCCAAGAAAGTGAAGAAAAAGCATAATACGCCCCAGAAAAAAGGCTTTTTTCACTGATTTGCTCTTTTTTAAGCACAGGAGGAAGCTGTAAAAAGTCCCCTACAACTAAAACCTTGCCTTGAAACTGACTCGTTCTTAAGCGAAAAGCAAAGAGCTCAAACAGCTCAGCACTCACCATAGAAATTTCATCAATGATGAGCAAATCAAGATTTTTAAGGATTTTTTGAAGCTTGACAAGCTTTTCTTTTTGCTTTTTATCAAGCTTTAAAAGCTCATCTAAGGTATTACAAATTCCTAAAGCAAAGAAGCTGTGTAGAGTAACACCGCTGATATTAAAAGCTGAAATAGCTGTTGAACCAAGTGCAATGACATTTTTGCCACTTAGCCTTAAATCCTTTTTTAAAGCACTTACAAGATGAGACTTACCAACCCCAGCCCCACCGCTTAAAAAAACATTGTCATTTTGTAAAATTTGCTTGAGGTAATTTACCATTTTCATTTTATAATTATAGCTATTTTTATGAATTTAAGGTTAAATAATGCGTTTTTTTCTTATATTTTTCTTGTGTTTTTTTCTTGCGTGTAGTAGCAAAAACAAAAATTTTCAAAACCCTAGCATAAAAAATACCCAAAACCTTGAAGCACAATTTTACGCAAGTTTAGAGCTTAAGCAAAACATAAGTGAGTTAAGTGAGCTAAAACAAAGCAAAAAAAACTCTGCAAAAGCCTATAAAGACAAGTTTTTTTATGCTTGGCATATACAACCTAAGATAAAAAATACCCAAGATATATTTTGGTCTTTTCAAATTTATCTTAATCCAAATAAAAATTATTATTTTTTCAACAAAAAGCCTATAGATAAAGCGTATTTTAAGGCTTTGATAGATAATGCTAACACAAAAGATTTTTTAAAACTTAAGAAAAAAGCTCTTGTCATAGAAAATAGCTTTTTAAGAAATATCCCCACTCAAACAGCTATTTTGCAAAATCCTTTTAAAAACAGCGAGGGTGTGCCATTTGACTACTCGCTTGATAGCGTTTTAAATGTGGGCTCACCTGTGCTGATCTCTCACTACAGCAAAGACAAACGTTATGCTTTTGTTTTAGCAGAAAGTGGTTGGGGCTTTGTTGAGGCTAAGAATTTAACGCTTTTTGATGAAAGAAGAGCTAGAACTTATGAAAATTTAAACTTCCTTACGCCTATAAAAGAGCGAGTAAGTGTGTATGATGAAAAGGGTAAATTTGCTTTTGAAGCAAGGATAGGAGCGATTTATCCGTATTATGCTGAAGAAAAGGGGTATTTTTTAAGTAAGATTGGGGATAAAAAAGTAAAGCTTAGCAAAAAGCATTTTAGCCCTTTTCCTTTGCGTTTTAATGATACAAATGTCAAAACTTTATTAGCTCAGCTTTTAAGTCGTCCCTATGGTTGGGGTGGGTATGATTTTGAGAGAGATTGTTCTTTGTTTGTAAGAGATTTTTTTGCAAGTTTTGGCGTGCATTTACCACGAAATTCAAGAGCACAAAGCAAGGCTTTAAAAAACTTTGATGTAAGCTTTTTAAATAACAGACAAAAACAAGACTTTATCACAAAATTTGCTAAGCCTTATGAAAGCTTGCTCGGTATGAAAGGGCATATCATGCTTTATGTAGGAAAGGTGCAAGATGAAAATGCGGCAATTCACGCTGTTTGGGGGCTAAGAACCCAAGATGATGGCAGGCTTTTAATCGCTCAAACTGCCTTAACTTCACTTGATATAGGCAAAAATGATGATAGGATAAAGGCTGAGGATTTACTCCTTTCTAAGATCGATTTGATAAGTTTTATAAGTTTAAGTGAAGCTCAGAGCAAGCAAATCAAGGAGTATTTAAATCAAATTGAGCAAAAAACAAATCAAGGAAAAAAATGAAAAGACTAAGCATTATTTTACTTTTGTTGTTTCATCTTACTTTTGCACAGGATGAAACTAAGGATTTTGAGAGTTTTGAGCCTGCTTTTAGCATATATTTTTTCACGCTCAAAGGAAAGCTTGATTCAAAATACCCTATCACGATAAAGCTTGTAACTAACATTGTAGAAGATGAAAATCACGCAGTTAATGTGAAGGGTGTGTATTTGTATGATAAATTTCAAAAAAATATCCCCATATATGGCGAGCTGAAACAAGAAAGCCTTGAGCTTTTTACACAAACTGAAGATGAAAGTTTTATTTTTAAGCTCACGCAAAATGATTTGGAAAAAATTTTAGATGATAAAAAACAGCCCTTAAATATCACAGGAGAGTGGAAAAGCACACCAAAAGGCAAACAAAGCAAAGCTTTACGAGTGGTTTTGAGTGAGGTTGATTTATTAGAGGGTAAAATTTCTCGTCTTGATGCATACTCAATGAAAGCGCGAAAAAGCTATGAGCCTACGCAGGAGCAAAAAGAGTGGCTTGAGTATTCTAATGAAAAACTAGTTACTTATTATTACGAAGATAACGCATTTTTTATCAAGCCTGCAAACATTGGGATTCTTGAATTAGAAGCTAAAAATATGAGTTTTGAGGAGTTTGAAAAAGCCGCTAGAGAACAAATGCAAGGATATGTCTCAAATGACTTTGCAGGCGGGAGTTATGAAGCATTTACTGGAGCACGTGCTGATACAAAAGCAATAAGTTTTGGAGGTTCAGGGGAGTATTTTTACAGAAGCACACCGCATCCAAATACTATATATTCCCACGCTGTTTTTTCGATTAAAGATTTAGCCTTTGTTGATACAAGCCCTTCAGCTTTTGTGAATGTGAATAAAAAATTTATTAATGCCTTTCAAAAAGAACTTGTTAAAGCATGGGAAGGCGATGATGATGAAGTGCCAAATGTAGAAAACTATATAGAACGCATGACTTTTAATGTGGGCGATAAGGATGATGAGAATATATTGGTGCATTTTGGATTTGAACATGCTATCCGAAATCGAGATGATATTTTAATCCCAAAGGCTAACATCAAACCCTTTGTCAAAAAATCAAGCTTTTTTTATGAGTATTTTTAGATATCAAGAAGATTAAAAATTTAAATGAGCTTAAACAAATTTATGTTAAGATAAGTCTAGAAATTTTTCAAGGAAAAAAATGCAAAAAATCAAAGAATGGATTTTAAAAAAACTTTTTAAGGTGTCAAATCAGCCTGTAAATTTGCTTGATTTGCTTGAAGCAAATGCTTTATATAATGAAAAAATGTCTATTGATCCAGCAAAACTTCATTTTAAATTTCAAGAATTTAACGCTTATTTAATCTTTGCTGTGCTGTGTGCAATCGTGCTTGTGCCACTCATACTCTTAACGCATTCTGGTTTTCAAATCGTTGATTTTCATTTTAGCATTATCAGTGCCATTGGTGTTACAGCCGCCATTTTTATCTTTTTTGATATGTTTAAAATTTACACACGAAAAAGTATGACAAAAAAACTCATTAAAAAGGCTTGGGACGAGTATTTTCCTTGCTTTGAATATGAAAGATATTCAAAACTTCTTGAGGAAATTTATCACAAACTCCCAAAACATATGATCTCAAAACCAAATTTAGAAAGCTATGTTTTAGAACAAATCATACAAAATGAACAAAAAGAATAAATCACTCTAAATAATCTAAAATTTGATTTTGAAAACGCATATTTTCAAGCCCTCTTCTAAGCTCTTTATTTTCCTCATTTAAAACACTTTCTTGGTTACGCAAAGTGCCTATTTCTCTACTTAAATAATAAATATTATTTCGTATATAAATTTGTGGGATAAACACCACACAAGCAAAAAAGATCAACAAAAAAGCAAATAAAAGCTGATTGAAATTTAGGTTTTTTTCTTCTTGGGTAGCCTCTTTAAATCCCTCAAGAAGCGTATTTTTAGTGTGTGAGCTGTTTTCTTGCTCAAGTGGTGAAAAGCTATGTGTGTTTTTGACTTGTTCTAAACTCTGATCGTTTACATTCATATGCGTTTGTTTTAAATTAAGTGCTTGACTTGAATCCTTTGCTTGCTTTAAAGAATCTTGAGCTTGCAAATTTGTTTGATTTTTTTCATCATTTGGAAGTTTTGCTTGTTGTAAATTTAAGTTTTTTTGCGAGTTTTTTTGCGTTTGCGAGTTTAAAATTATGCTTTCTTTATGTTGTGTCTGTGAGTTTAAATTTGTGAGTTTTTCTCTTTTGCTTGGTGTTTGTGGGGTATTTATGTGCTGGGTATGAATTTGCTTTGTAGTGGTTTGCTGAATGCTTGTTTTTGCTTTTTTATCACCAAAAAAATTTATACCTTGTAAAAGCTTGCTTTTTTCTTTTTTGCTCTGTTTTTGAGCGCTTTGCTTGTCTAAATTTACTTTTTTATTTTCACTTGTTTGCTTGATATTTTTGTTCTTTTTTTGTTTGAGCTTGGCTAAAAATGCAAAGCCAAATTTCTTTTTTTCTTCAAGCTTGACATTGATTAAATCCTCTTTAAGATAGATATTACCTTTTGTTTTTGGCTCTAAAAAATCCTGATCAAAAAAATCAAAGCTTTGTTTTTTGTTTTTATTTAATCTGCGTTTGAGTATATCATCATCTGGTGGTATTTGTTCAGCTTCAGCCCTTACCCTGCCCTCTTTTACAGCTCTTGAATATCGAAGCATTTTTTCGCGTATATTTTGACGTTCTTTTAAAAAATCATCATCTAGCATTTTTCACCTTAATTAAAATAAAAAGATCTCATTTTAGCACAACTTGAACGAGAATTTGATCTTTTTTCAGCCTCGCTTGCCACAATAGGTTTTTTACTCAACACTCTACCTAAGCTATGATTTGCCCCACACTCGCATTTTAAAGCCTTTTCATCGCAAATACACGCACGAGCAAAATCTTTAAAAGCATTTTTCACCAAAGCATCTTCTAAAGAATGAAAGCTGATAACAGCCAGCGTGCAGTTTTTAAGCACTTTGCAAGTATGCAAAAACTGCTTTAATGCTTCTAACTCGCCATTAACCTCAATGCGAATGGCTTGAAAAGCAAGCACAGCTTTTGATACTCTTCTGCCATTCACGCTTTGTGTGCCGATGATTTGGGCAAGTTCTTTAGCTGAGCTTATAGGCTTTTTTGCTCTTTGTATGCAAATTTTTTCAGCCAAAACTCTTGCATCTTTAAGCTCTGCAAATTCTTTAAAAATATGCTCTAGTTGAGCTGGTGTATATGAATTTACAAGCTCATATGCACTCAAACTTTGCTCTTGATTCATACGCATATCAAGATAGTTTGAATGCACGCTAAAACCTCTTTCATCTTTATCTAAATGCAAAGATGAAACCCCTATATCAGCAAGCACGCCCCTTACTTGCATAAGCTCATCACAAGAAAGTCTGCCTAAAATTTCTTTAAAATCACTTTTAATCAAACGCACTCTTGAGCCAAATTCTTGTAAATTTTGCCTTGAAAAACTCAATGCCTCATCATCTTTATCACAAGCGATTAATCTTAGTTTTTCATGGGCTTTTAAAATGGCTTTACTATGTCCGCTAAACCCCAAAGTGCAGTCTAAAAATATCCCATCATCAAGCCCTTCAAACACCTTTAAAACTTCAGTTTGCAAAACGGGGGTATGGATAGCTTGCAATTTTAAACCTCTATTATCTTTATTTTTTGTAATGATAGCAAAACAAAGATAAAATGCGCACATAAATATCTTGAAAATTTACAATTTTTAAACTCAAATTAAACACTTATAGGGTAGAATAAGGCTTTATTTTACACAAATTTTTTAGGAATAATAAATGATTACTTGGATGCAAAGACATAAAAAATGGCTTGTTATTACGATGTGGATAAGTGCGATTGCTTTTGTTGGAGCAGGTGCGGTAAGCTGGGGAAGCGTGGATTTAAATTTTAACCGAAATACTTCTGTAGCAAAAGTTGGCGATGAAAAAATAAGCTTTGTTGAGTTTAATCAAAGATTTAACCGAATTTTTGCTTATTTTAACCAAATCAGCAATGGCACACTCACAGAAGCTAAAGCAAAAGAACAAGGTCTTGATACGCTAGCTTTGCAAAGCCTCGTTGAGGATAAACTGCTCGTTTCTTTTGCAAAAACGCTCGGCTTAAGTGTGAGCGAGGATGAAATTTTAAATCTTTTAATCTCTGATGAAAACTTTTGGGATAGCAATAAAGGCTTTGATAAAAATATATATTATAGCATACTCGCGCAAAATGATATCAAAGCAAGCCAATACGAAGATATGCTCGCAAGCGATATTTTACTTCGCAAACTTAGCGTGCTTTTTAATCTGCCCGTGAAAGAAGAAGAACTAAAGATGCTTGCTTCAAATTATTTTATGCAAGATGTTTTAAGCATAGAACCTTTTAAAGCCAAAAATGTTAAAATCGATATCAATGAAACCAAGCTTGAAGCACTTTGGCAAGGGATAAAAGAGGACTTTAAAACTGAAAAAAGGTATTTTATCTCAAACTATTTTATCCCTTTAGAAAAACACGAATTTAGCGAGGCTGAGTTGCAAGCATACTATGACAAAAATAAGCAAAATTATACTGATTTTAGTGGCAAAATTTTAAGTTTTCAAGAAGCCAAAGAAGAGCTCAAAAAAGACTTGGGACTTGATAAACTCAAAGATGAAGCTAATCAAAAATACCTTGCCCTAAATAAAAAAGAACTTGACTTTCAAAAAGAACTTATCCTTAGTCAAACAGATATTTACTATCCTTTAGAATTGCTTGAAAAAACAAATGCTGGTGGCGTGCTTAAGCCTTTTAAATTTGAAGATGGCTATATGATAGTAAGATTAAACGCTTATGAGGGCGTGCGAACAAAAAGTTTTGAAGAGGCAAGGGAACAAGTTTTGCCGATCTATGAAGAGCAAGAAAGAAAAGCAGAGCTTGAAAAACAAGCCAAGGAAGCTTTAAATAATTTTAAAGGTAAAAACATAGGCTCAGTAAGTAGAGACTCTTTAAGAAATCCTGAACGCGTCGATGAAGAAGTGATGAATGATGCTGAATTTAGCCTTTTTTTAATGAATGTGTTTAATTCAGATCAAAACAAGTCCTTTGTCTTACTTGATGATAAGGCAATTTTATATGAGATTAAAGCACAAAATTTGCTTAATAACTCAAAACTTAACGAATACAAAACAACCTTAGAACAAGAAGCTAAAAATGCCAAAGCAAGTGAGTTAAGACAAGAGTTGCTTACAGAACTTCGCAAAAGATACGCAGTAGAAATTTATTATAAAGGGAATATAAATTGAATATTTTAGGAATTGATCTAGGCTCAACGCAAACTTGTGCGATACTAGCACAAAAAGATGAAGAGGGACTTAAGATAATAGGTTTTGGAAAAGCTAAAACTCAAGGTGTAAAAAAAGGTGCGATCACCAACATAGAGCTTTCTTCAAAGTCCATAGAACAAGCCGTTAGAAATGCTCAAATGATGAGTGGGGTGCATTATGATAAGGTTGTGGTTTCTATATCTGGTTCTTATGCTAAAAGTGTTGATAGCATAGGCGTTGCAAATATACCAGATCATGAGATCAGTATAAAAGAAATTCACCGAGCCGTAAGCACTGCAAAACTTACTGCAAATATCCCAAGTGGCTATGAAATCATTCATGTTTTGCCTTATAATTTTAAAGTTGATGATTTAGAACATGTTGATGATCCCTTAGGAATGAGTGGCAATCGCTTAGAAGTGGCTACTCATATCATCATTTCACAAGAAGCGCATATCAAAAACCTCAAAAAAGCCGTTGAGCTAGCTGATCTAAGAGTGGATAACTTCGTGCTTTCAGGCTATGCTTCAGCTATTGCTTGTCTTGATGAAAGTGAAAAAGAACTTGGGGCTGTGCTTGTGGATATGGGCGGGGCAATTTGTGATATAGTCGTTCATATGGGCAACTCAGTGCGGGCAAATGAATGCTTACCTATAGGATCAAATAATATCACTCAAGACTTATCCATCGCCTTGCATACACCTTTAAAAGAGGCTGAAAAGATCAAGCTTAATTACGCAAATCTTTCCAATCAGCCAAATACCCTGATACAAGTGCCTTCTATGGGTGATGAAAAAAAAGTGAATGAATACAAGCTTGAAGTTATTTCAAATGTCATTTACGCAAGAGCTGAAGAAACTTTGATGATCTTAGCAAAAATGTTAAGTGAAAATCCTTACGCAAACAGCTCTGGTGCAGGCATAGTGCTTACCGGAGGTATGACAAAGCTGGCAAGTATCGATGAACTAACTTCTGCAATGTTTGATAATAAATCCGTGCGTGTAGCAAGTGCGAGAAAAGATCTTATTTCTGGTTTTGCTGAAATTTTTTCAGATCCTGAAAATACTTGTGCTATAGGACTTTGTTTATATGGGGCTGGGTATTTTACACCTTATGAGCTTGATTCAAATCAAAAGCTCCGCTACAAAGGCGAACTTGAGCTTTATAACGCACCAATCAAGCAAGAGCTTGTTTTAGTCGAAGAAGATGATGAAAGAAAAAGCGAATTTGTAGATGAAAATTTACAAGAAAATGATACAATAGCGATTAAAGACCATTTGGATTTAAGAACAACAAAAGGCAAAAAAACCGATGGTGTATTGTCTCGTTTGTGGGATAAATTAACAAACCAATTTTAATTGAGGAGCGGATTATGAGTGAATTTACGGTTGAAGAAATGCAGCACGCAAAGGGTGCAAAGATTAAGATTATAGGCTGCGGTGGTGGCGGTGGCAATATGATCAACCACATGATGAATATGGGCTTAAATAATCTTGATCTTATCGTAGCGAATACAGACGGACAAGCACTTACCAAATCTTTAGCCAAAACTAAAATTCAACTTGGAGAAAAAACCACAAGAGGACTCGGAGCTGGTGGCGATCCAGATGTGGGAGCTGAAAGCGCAAAAGAAAACTTCGAAGAGATTAAAGCCGCTCTTGATCAAAGTGATATTGTCTTTATAGCTTCTGGTTTTGGCGGTGGCACAGGCACTGGAGCTACTCCTATCGTGGCTAGAGCCGCTAAAGAAGTAGGTGCTTTAACCGTTTCTGTTATCACTATGCCTTTTGCTTTTGAAGGGGCAAAAAAGAAAAAATTTGCTGAAATGGGCTTAGCAGAACTCAAAAAGGAAAGTGATTCTATACTTGTTATTCAAAATGAAAAAGTCAAAAATCTCATCGATAAAAAAGCCTCAGCAAGGGAAGTATATGCATTAATCGATGATGTTTTAGCTCGTGCGGTTAAAGGCATGGTATCAATCTTGCTTGATAATGGACGTGTGAATGTTGATTTTGCTGATATTAAAACCATAATGAGCCATAGAGGCTTAGCCTTGATGGGCATGGGCTCTGCACAGGGTGAAAATGCGGCTATGGAAGCTCTTGCAAACGCTCTTGAATCCCCTTTACTTGATGGGCTTAATGTCAAAAATGCTAAAGGACTTATCTTAAATTTAAAACACCACCCAAATTTTTCTTTCTGGCAAATAGAAAGTGCAGCTCAAAGCTTAGCAGAATCACTTGGTAGTGATGTAAGCTACAAATATGGTGATTATGAAGATGAAAGTATGGAAGAAGATATGGTTGAAGTAACTATCATCGCCACTGGCTTTGAATACCAAGATCAGCATGGGAAAATAGACCCTGCCACAACAAGCAAAGATAACGAGAGTAAAAAAACTCCTTATGTTGGGCTCGGTATGACAGGAACTTTTAATAATGATGAAATCATTACTCACTTAGAAGTGCCAACTTGGATTCGCAAACAAATGGATTAAGATACAAAGCAAACCTCTTTAGGCTTGCTTTGCTGTGTCCTACTTTCTTGCATATACAAAAAATTCAAGAAAATTTTAAGCTAGCTTTTTTTACATTAGTTAAAAAACACAAAAATTTTATTTTACAAAAAACTAAAAGACTAATCAGCTTGAAAATGCCTCGCAAAGCTTAAGATACACTTCTTTTAAGTCCCTACTGCAAACCCTTGTTTGTCCTATGGTTGTGATGAAATTTGTGTCACCATTCCACCTTGGCACAAGATGGTAATGACAATGCATGCTTATGCCAGCTCCTGCTTGCTCGCCTAAGTTCATACCTATATTTACACCTTTTGCATGAAAACTTTCTTTTAGAATTTTCACCCCCTCACGCACTTTTTCACTCATCTCCTGCCAAATTTCAAGCTCTAAATTTTCGATATTTTCTTCGTGCATATAAGGGATAATCATAAAATGCCCGGGCGAATACGGATATAAATTCATCACGCCAAAACAATACTTCGCCCTAAAAAATACACCTAATTCCTCATCGCTTCTAAGCTTTTTACTCGCCGCACAAAAAGGACAAATACTCCTGTCTTCCTCAAAATACTGCTGTCTCCAAGGTGCATATAAGTGCTGCATTTTCACTCCTTTTTTAGTACTTTACTGCTCGATCAAGCTTTTTAACGCCAGCTTTTCATCAGTCTGTCTCATAAAATACTCACCCATCAAAAAGGCATTTACCCCTATTTCTTGTAACTCTAAAAGCACTTTTTTGCTATCCAAGCCACTTTCAGCTACGATAAATTTATCTCTTGGCATAAAGGCTATAAGCTCTTCACATAGTCTCATATTCATCGTAAAATCATTTAAATTTCTATGATTAATGCCAATAATATTTGCATCTACGAACAATGCCTTGTCTAAATCTTCTTTATTATGCACCTCAAATAAAACTTCTAAATTTAAAGACTTTGCAAACTCATACAAACTTTTAAGCTCATTTTTATCAAGCATTTTAGCGATTAGTAAAATAAAATCTGCTCCAAAAGCCCTAGCTTCAAGTATTTGATACTCATCAAAGATAAAATCTTTTCTCAATAAAGGCAAGGATACTTTTTGGGCAATTTGTTCTAAATACTCAAGTGAACCTTGAAAATAATGAGGCTCTGTTAAAACCGAAATCCCGCACGCCCCTGCTGCTTCATAATTTAAAGCAATTTGAAGTGGCTTAAAATCAGCTCTTATCACGCCTTTGCTTGGACTTGCTTTTTTTACCTCAGCAATGATTTGAATTTTTTTTGTATCCTTGCTAAAAAAAGCAAAAAAGTCTTTTACATTACGAGCAAATGCCCTTTCTTCAAGCTCTACCAAGCTTACGCTTTTTTTTCTTAGCTCTAAATCCTGTTTTGTTTTCTTAAAAATATCTTCTAAGATCATTTTTTCTCCTCTTGCAAGCATTTTTGAATGGCTTTAATATGTGCTTTTGACTCTGCTGAATCAATAAATTCTTTATCGTGCATAGTTTCAAGCATAAGCTCCCAAGCCTTTTGACACTGATTTTGCTTATAATACCCCCAAGCTAAAGAGTCTATAAAAAATAAGTTATTATTTTCAAGCTTCAAAGCCCTTTGCACAAGCTCTATACCTTTTTGAATGTCCTTATCATGATCGATAAGCAAATATCCATAATAATTCAAAAATAAAGCCTCGCTTGTTTCATCAATCCCTTCTTCAAATTTTGCAATTACAGACTCAAGCACCTTTTCATCAACTTTTTTTGCCTTTAAAGCAAGCTCAAATTCAGTCGTTGCAGCAATGAGTAAAAATCTTTTATTATTTGTTTTTTTATACGCTTTTAAAGCAAAATGATATGCTTCTTGTTCCTTTTTTAAAGCAGAAAAAAGTGCAAAAGCAAAGTTTTCATCAAGATTATATGCAAGGGTTAGATTAAGGGCTTCTTGATATTTTTTATCCTCATAAAGCAAACGCACGCTATCATCAAGATAGGCTTTATTTTGCGTAAGCTCATAAAGTTTGAAAAGCAAGTTTTGTAATTTTTCTTTTTCGCCAAGCTCGCTGTATAAATTTGCAAGCAAAGAACAAATTTTTAAAGAACAACCCACTTTTGATACAAAGCTCTCAAGCTCTTTTTTTGCATTTTGTTTTTGCCCTAAAATAAGCTCATTATCAGCGATTTTAAGGCTTAAATTCTCATTTGGATCCAACTCTTCTTTAAGGTATTTTTTTGCGAGATAATAATTTTGCAAAGAAAGAGCAAATTGTCTATTTTGAGCGTAAATATCGCCCAAAAGTTCATAATTTCTAAAGTCCTTATCTCTTAAAATAAGCTCTTCAAGCAAATTTTTAGCACTCTTAATATCTTGTTTTTGTATATGATAAAGCACGCCCAAACGCACTAAATCAGGGCTTTGATTAAAATAAGGCTTTGCAAGCTCATACAACTCATCTTTTTTATCAAGATTATTAAAAATGCTGATCATAAAGGCATTTTCGATAAGTTTTTCATCTTTATACTCAGCAAAAAGCTCTAAAAACATATCTCTAGACTTTAAAGCTTCGCCCATTTCATTATAAGTCATTGCTTCTAAAAGCTTAAAATCAAGGCTTTGTTGCTTTGTATCAAGAGTATAAGGACTTGAAAAAGATGAAGTCTTTACAACACAAGCGCTGAAATTTACAAGTAATAACGCTAAAAATATATACCTATACATTCGTTTTTTAATTCCTCTTTGTGTTTTTTAAAATAATCCCAAAAGGGAAAAGTTCTACACTGCTTTGGACGCAACTCATAAATACTGCAATTTTTCTTTCTTTGATCAAAAAAAATACACGCAAAACCATTCTCAAATTCACATTCTTTAAAACTATATCTTAAGCCCACTTTTCGCAGATAAGTTTTTACAAACTCAGCTTTTTCAAGCCCCAAAAAAGCTCTTATAGCTTCTAGCTCTTCAAAACTTGCAAAGATATTGCCACTTTCACCAACACAGCATTTACCACCACAAGCTACGCAAGCCTTTTCATCAAAACAAAAATCAAAACCTTGTTTATATATCATTACTTTTTATCCTTATATTTGCTTGCAAAGCCTTCATTTGTGGGCTTAAAATACCATTTTCATACATACAAAAAGGAGCTAAAAAGGCACAAGGGGCTTTTGAACTTTTTCTAGCTTCGATCAAAAGCAATCTTGCTTTATCATCTTTACTCTTATGCACACTTTGAATTTGACTTAAGTTTAACTTAAACTCACTCAAACACTGCACGATCTTAGCCAAAGCCAAAGCCTCATAACAAAAATACAATTTACCCTGAGGTTTTAAAGCAAGGCTTGCTTGATGAATGAAGTCTTTTAAGCTTAAACTATCTTGAAATTTAGCCATATTTTTATGCTCATCTTGTGAACGCATAGCTTTAAGGCTATAAAATGGTGGGTTTGAAACGATGATATCAAATGCTTGCCTTTGCATAAATTCCTTGAAATCCACACAAAGCACCTCAGCTTCAAGCTCGTTTTGATCTGCATTTTTCCTTGCTAAAGCACAATTTTGCTCTACAATATCAAGCAAAACAAGCTTGATTTGTGGCACAAAGGCTTTAAGCATTAAGCCTATGATCCCGCACCCACAACCCATATCTAAAAGCCTGCCTTTAAGCTTTTGTTTTAACACAAAGTCAAACAAAAGCAAAGAATCACTATTATAACGATAGCCTTGTTTGAATTGAGAAAAAACAAGCTCTTGCAAGGCTTATACTTTCATATTTTCAAAAACTAAAGAGCAAAGCTTAAAGCAAGGCATATTTTAAAACCTCATCAAAACTCTTAACTGGGATAATCTCAAGATTTTGCTTTACCTCATCTGGAATTTCTTTTAAATCCCTTTCATAGTTTTTCTGTGGGATTAAAGCTGTTTTTATGTCTGCTTTATAGGCAGCAATGAGCTTTTCTTTAAGTCCGCCAATTGGCAAAACCTTGCCCATAAGATCAAGCTCGCCTGTCATAGCTACATCTGAGCGCACTTTACTTCCACTAAATACGCTTGCTAAAGCCACGCACATGGTTATACCTGCACTTGGTCCATCTTTTGGGGTAGCTCCATCTGGAACATGCAGGTGGATATTGTATTGATCATAAACATTTTCTTTTAGCTTATAAAAAAGCTTTTTAGGTACTTTAAGCTTGTTTTCATCGATTAAAACCTTTACTACGCTAAAGGCTATACGCGCGCTTTCTTTCATCACATCGCCTAGCGAGCCAGTAAGCACAAGCTCGCCCTTACCTTTGATCTTGATGGCTTCGATCTTAAGTACATCTCCGCCCACAGCTGTCCAAGCAAGCCCATTGACTTGTCCTATCTCATCTTTTCCGCTTTGTTTTTCGATCTCATAGACTTTTTTATCTAAAAAAGCATTTAAATTCTTAGCTGTGATGCTGATCTTTTTGCTTTCTTCAAGCAGAAGTTTTTTTGCTGCTTTGCGGCATAGTTCGGCTACTTTTCGTCTTAAGGTTCTTACTCCTGATTCTCTTGTATATTCGCTAATCATCAGCTCAGTTGCATCTTTGCTAATGCTTAGTTCTGTGCTTTTTAGACCATGTTTTTTAAGCTCATCAGGGATAAGATAGTTTTTGGCTATAGCAAATTTTTCACTTGGAGTATAAGAGCTAAGTTCAATAAATTCCATTCTATCTCTTAAAGGAGCTGGAATTTGGCTAATATCATTGGCTGTGGCGATAAAGATGATCTTACTTAAATCTATATTAAAATTTAAATAATAATCCCTAAATTTAGCATTTTGTTCTGGATCAAGTATCTCTAACAGTGCTGCACTTGGATCGCCTCTAAAGCTTCTGTTGATCTTATCGATCTCATCAAGCACGACAACAGGATTGATCTGCTTTGCTTCTATAAGTCCTTGGACTATGCGTCCTGGCATAGCCCCTATATAAGTGCGGCGGTGCCCTCTTAGTTCATTCACATCCTCAAGTCCGCCTAAAGCTATGCGTATGAGTTCTCTTTTTAAAGCCTTGGCTACTGAGTTTGCAAGACTTGTTTTACCCACACCCGGAGGTCCATACAGACATAAAATGACTTTAGCTCCATCTTTATCAGCCACACCTCTTTTTTCCAAAAGCTCACGCACTGCAAAATACTCTTCTATGCGTTCTTTTGGCTTATTTAGGGCGTAATGGTCTTTATTGAGCTGTTTGCTGACTTCTTTGATGTCAAGCTTTTTTTTCGCTAGCTTTTCAAAAGGCACTTCAAGGGCTGTTTCTATATAGGTTTGAAGCATGCTTGCTTCTGAATTATCTTGATGAATGCGTTCAAATTTTTCAATTTGCTTTTTGATCTCTTTATAAGCTTCTTCATACATGAATTTTTTCTTCGCCTCAAGCTTAGTATGATAATCCCTAGCCTCGTCTTCTTTTTGTGCGTCAAAGCCAAGTTCTTTTTGAATTTGTCTTAGTTGCTCTTTTAAAAAATACTCTTTATTAACCTTATCGATCTTTGAATGAACCTTACTTTTGATCTCTTTTTGAAGTTTATTTGTTTCTATTTCTTCAGCAATTAAGGCTATGAGTTTAAGCATTTTTTGCTCTAAATCAACTTCTATAAAAAACTCATAAGCAGTTTGCTTTTTAATGCGTATGGTATTTAAGATAAGATCACAAATCCTTGCACTATCAACGCCCTCTTCTATGCTTCTTAACAAATCAGGACTAAAATAATGACTCATTGAAGCTAAAGCACGCACTTTTTCTTTTAAAACAGCAAGCAAGGCTTCGTTTTTGCTGGCTTCTGGGATCTTTTGCTGGATTAAATCAACCTCAGCCATCAAAGGCTTTTGTCCGCTTTGTTTGATGATCTTACCCTTAGCATAACCTTGAAAAAGGATTTTTATGCGTCCATCAGGTAAAGGCACTTTACGCATAATCGTGCCTATAACTCCACAATCATAAATTTCATTAAAGGTTCTTGCACCTTCAAATTTAGAAGGAGCGACAAAGATCATACTTTCGTTTTTAAGCGCAAGCTCAAGGGCTTTGATATTGTCAATATCGCTTAAAAAAATCGGCGTTATCATAAAAGGATATAAAAAAAGTTCATCTTCAACCAAAACAGGAAGTTTGGCTGGGTAGTTTTGCACCATTTGCATTATCGTTTTTCCTTATTCAAAAATTCGTCTATACCAAGCAACTTTAGCCTTAATCATAGGCACATCATTAAATTCAGACTCTTGCAATCTTTGCTGATAAATTTCATAGCTTTGTTCTCTATCTGTGCGTTTGTAAAGACTGGCTATGTTTTCATCTAAGGCAAAAATAGCAAGGTTAAATTTCGTAAGCATGGTTTGCACCAAAGGAGCGTATTCAGTTTGTGGATAAGTCTTTGAAAATGTAGCGATTTGATCCCTGCCCTCAAGCAAAAGAGCTTGCTCTCTATTTGGCTGAGCAAAGGCTTCAAATTTAGCCTTAATCTGCAAATAACGGATAAAATCAAGATTTTGAGAATTCCCAAACTTTTTTGCATTTTCTTCCAAATAAAAATCAGCAAGTTTGTATTCTTCTTCTTCAATATGCATTTGAGCTAGAATAAGCTGTATAGGCTCTAGCAAAGCATCAGCACTATGTTCGCTTGCCATAGAAGTATAATGCTCATCAGCTTTTTCAAGATCATTGTCTTGTATATCTTTGATGATTTGTTCGTGCCACTGCAAAGCACTTAGGTTGTAAAGTTCATCATTTCTCGTGCTACATGCTAAAAATAAAAAACTTATACTCAAGAAAAAAAGAAGTCGTGTTTTCATAAAAATTTACCTATATTTTGTATTTTATTTGATTTTTTCAAAATTATAGTAAAAAAAAATAAATAATTTGGTTTTTTGGAACCCCTTTTGCTTATTTTATGGTAGAATTCTTAAATGAATTCTAAATCAAAAAACAAAGGATGCAAAGATGAATCTTGCTGTAAAATGCCCTATATTAGGGTTTGAAGAAACTAAAACTATGGAATTTAAGCCAGTAGATGAGCTTTTTGCCGAGCTTAAAAGTCTAGATGGAAGCGACTTTAAATTCGTGCTTGTCAATGCTCAAGTGATCCGCCCGGGCTATGACTTTGAAATACCAACATATTATCAAGAATTGCTTGGTTTAAATGCTGATTCAAAAAGAGAAGCTTATATCATCATGGCTATGCATAAGGATTTAAGTGAGTCAAGTTTAAATTTCCTCGCTCCTATCGTGATCAATTGGGATAATAACTCCTTAGTTCAAGTGATCTTAGACTCAGCAACTTATCCAGAGTATTTTCAAGCGGATAAAATTTCAAACTATGTAAAGAAAGACTAAGGCTTTGAAAGAACTTTTTATCCTTGCAAGCGGAACTATGGCTAAAGCTCTTGCAAAAGGGCTAAAAGACAAGTATAAAATCAGCTTCGTAGGACGCAACATCGCCCAACTTGAAGCCTTAAAACATGATGGTTTTAGCACATTTTTGTATGAAGACTTTAACCTAGAAAGCAAGGACATTATACTTGCTTTTAAGCCTTATGCCCTAAATGAAGTCGCAAACAAGCTCAAAGGCAAGGCTCGCTTGCTTATATCTGTGCTTGCAAATACCGATCTTAAGAGTTTAGAAGTGATAAAAGCTCAAAATTACGCCCGCATAATGCCAAACACCGCAGCAGCTTTTAAAGCTTCAACTACGCCTTTTATTTGCAAGAATGAGCTTTTTAAAGATGAAATTATAACCATTTTGCAAAGCTTCGGACAAGCTTTTGAGCTTGAAAAAGAAAGCCAAATGAATGCAGCCATGGCACTAAGTGGTTGCGCTCCAGCCTTTTTGGCAATGGTGGCTGAAAGCATAAGCAATGCTGGTGTATATGAGGGCTTAAATGCTGATTTAAGCTCAAAGCTCACAAAAGCAAGCTTTCAAAGTTTTGCTACTCTTGTGCAAGATACGCACCCAGCTCTCATTAAAGAACAAATTTGTTCTCCCGGTGGCGTTACGATCAAGGGCGTGCGTGCTTTAGAAGACAAAAATCTTCGCTCAGCTTTTTTTAAAGCCATTCACGCAAGTGCAAACAACCTTGATGACTAGGGCATTTTCCTTACTTGAAAGCGTTTTTGCCCTACTTGTTTTAGCCTTAATTTTTTCTTTTGCTTATTTTGCCTTAAATCAAATTCTTAAAAATCAAAACATCTCTTTGCAAAGCTTATATGAAGCCCAAAAAGAGCTTAAAAACGAGCCTTTAAAGCCCTTGCGTTTAAAACCTAATGAACTTCTTGAGCTTGAATTTAAGGAGCAAATACACTCAAACTCAACTTTTAAACTTAAAAGCCTAAAACCAGCACATAGACATTATGAGGCGGAATTTAAAGATGAAAAAAGCTTTTAGCCTCTTTGAATGCTTGCTGGTGCTTGTTTTATCTTGTGCATTTGCACTTATCATCTTTCAACCTTTACAAAATCTTTTTTCTTTATATACATCACAGCAAAGTCAAAAAGCCCTAGAGCTTCACTCAAGCTTTACGCTCATAGAAAAACTCTTAAGACGTTGTATCAAACTTCAAATTTCTTCTCAAAATATATCTTGTCTTTTAGAAGATAAAAATAATATCTTGTTGCAACATTCTTTACACACTTTTATTGGCAGTTCAGGGCTTTTACTTCAAGATCAAAACAAAAGCTTTTATGCTCCTAAAAGTCATTTCATCTATGAAATCACAGAGAACAACAAAAAAATACAAGCTGGAGTTTTAGCCCAACAACTCACCCTTAGGAACCAAAAAAATCCCTTTTTATACCTTTACAGCCTTGAAACAAAGCAAATTTATGAACTTGAAGTTTTAGATGATACAAGGCTTAAATTTAGCCAAAATACTGAATTTAAAGGCTTTTACAAACTTGTTGAAGCAAATATATTTATAAGTTTTCAACAAAACTCACTTAGCTACGAATACACGCCTTATTCAAGCACAAAATCCCAAAAAGCCATTCTTTTAGAAGGGGTACAAAGCTTTGCCATCAGCCAAAACGCTTCAACTTATACCATGAAAATTTGTCTTTTTGATAAAACAAAGCCCATTTGCCTAGAAAAAGAGCTTTTGCTATGAAAAAAGCTTATATCTTGCTTGCGAGTCTTGCTTTACTCGCCTTTTTTAGCTTTACGCTCATCTTTTATCTCAAGCAAACAAGCTATATACCAAAAAGGCTAAAAGATACTATTTTACATACTCAAGCCCAAATTCTCTTGCAGGATTTTAAAGAGCTTTCAAAGCTTTTTTTGTATGAAGCTAAACTTCAGGGCAAAGACTGCCTTGAAAGTGTAAGTTTAAACTACCCAAATGCAAATGATTTTATCATTATTAGGTATTTTTACCCATTGGGTAAATGTGAGAATTTTAAGCTTACTCAGCTTAATACAGACGCAAATTTAAGTAAAGATAAGCTCATCATCGCTCATATCAACATACTCTTAAACAGCCAAAACGCTGTTAATGATGAAATTTTTATTCAAGATACTTTTACATTGTATCCAAAGTAAAAATTGACTTGAAAAATTTCCAAGTCAATTATGAGTTTAGTTTTTAGAAGTTATAAACATAGCGAATGCCGGTTGTATCTGGTTGGACGATTTTTTGTCGTTGATAGCTTGCGTTGCCATCTTTATCAACGAATTCAACCGGAAATTCCACGCCCCTAGCAAATCTTCTGTAAATTTCAAAGCTATGACGCTCATTAAACACAGCTCTAAAACCAAAAGTAAGCCCCATATCTATACCCTCAACACTACCAACATCTTGAACATGGTAGTCTATATAGCCTAAATTTACACCAGCATATGCACCAAAAATTCTCCCATCACAATCACAAAAATTATACATCACGTCAACATTAGCACCTATACTTAAAGCACCCATTATAACATCTTCATCACTTCTTTTATCGCCTCCAGTAAAAAAACCATAATTAAAGCTTCCATAGCCTCTTACGCCAAATTTTGGTGTAAAGAAGTGCTTATAACCACTTATAAAACCGAGTCTTGGACCTTTTAAACCTAAATTTTTATAACTTCCCGTAACATCACCATCTCTAGTCTTTTCTTCAATTGTTTGATTTGCAAGCCCTCTTGCCACATCAACACCAAAAAATCCTCCGCTTTCCTCAGCCCAAACATCACTTGTTAAAGCCGCCAAAAGAGCAATGCCACCGCATATCTTTGCAAATCCTTTTTGCATGTCTTCTCCTTAAAAATAAAATAAAGTTATTATTATAGCCCCCCCCCTTAAGCTTTGTTTAAAAAAAACTTAAATTTAAAAAAAATATATTATAAAAAGATGATAAAAGTCAAAAATCAAAACAAGTAGATTTAAAAATTTGCGAAGTTGAAAATAAGGTATTAAAATCTTTCAATTTTTGAGCCAAAAGGCTCAAAAATCAACTCAAGCTATATGCTTTTTCTCCATGAATACTACGATCAAGCCCCTCAAATTCAAGCTGTTCTTCTACTCTTAAACTTGTAAAAAGCGAGATAAACTTAAAGATAACAAAACTTACAAAAGCTGAAAGTCCTATGCAAACGCCTATAGCTAGAATTTGTTCTAAAAGCAAATCCCAGCTTCCGCTGATAAGCAAGCCCTCGCCCAAAGCTCCCTCAGCCACAACGACTGGATTAACACCCCCGCTTGCAAAAAGTCCAGTAGCTATGCCACCCCAAACACCGCCTATGCCATGCAAAGAAAAGGCGTCTAGGGTATCATCAAGATGAAGTTTGTATTTGATATAACTTAAACCAGCATAGCAAAACACAGCCGATAAAGCCCCTATGATTAAAGAAGCTGTTACGCCAACATATCCGCATGCTGGTGTAATGCCAACAAGCCCAGCTACAAGCCCACTTAAACCGCCAAGCAAACTTGGGCGTTTGTGTATGAGCCACTCAGCCAAAACCCAAACCAAAAAGCCAGTTGAGGCTGAAAGTATGGTAACCACAAAGGCATTTACCGCTATATCATCGATTGCTCCAGCACTTCCAGCATTAAAACCCAGCCAACCGATAAAAAGCAAAATCGCTCCTAAAAACGCGTAAGGTATAGAATGAGCGTTATTTGAAGCCTTGCTTGGTTTGTCTTTTCTTGCTCCTACGAGCAAAGCTCCCACAAGTCCAGCAACCCCAGAACTTATATGCACCACGCCTCCACCAGCAAAGTCTAAGCTTCCTCTTTGAAGCAAAAAGCCCTCGCTACTCCATATCATATGCGCTAAAACATCATACACTAAAGTGCTCCAAAAGATCAAAAACACCACCAAAACCCCAAGCTTGATCCTACCTACCAAAGAACCGGTAATGATAGCTGAAGCGATGAGAGCAAACATAAGCTGAAAGATGACAAAAAGTATGTTTGGCACTCCAGCAGCGTTATATCCACTGATATTTTCAAGTCCTACATTTAAAAAGCCCCCAACTAACCCTGCCCCGCTATCTTCGCTAAAAGCAAGACTAAAGCCTATGATAACCCATTGCAAAGTAATCACACCAAAAACGATGAAACAATTCATAATGGTATTTAAGGTATTTTTACTCCTCACCATACCAGAATAAAACATAGCCAAAGCCGGCGTCATCAAAAGCACCAACAAAGCACACAACATAATAAAGCTTGAATTTGCTGCATTCATTTTCACTCCTTTTGTAAAAAATCAAAGAATTATATATTTAATTTCCTTAAAATAAAATTTTATTTAAGAATTTTTTTATATATTTTTTATAATAAAATTAAAAATATAATTATAAATTAAATTTTTTACTGAATTTTGTTGATATTTATGCTTAATATTTCAGCTTGAAAGATATTTTTATTTTAACCCATCTAAAAAAATGTTTTAAAATAAACTCTAAATTCAAATTTTTATACATAAATAATATTTTTATATATAAAAATATTAAATTAAGTTTAAATTAATAATAAAATATTTAGAGTTGTTTTATTTGTTAGCGTTGTGTTTTAAAATCAATCTGCTTAAATCCATATCATTGCTTTAAATTTGGTATTTAGTATCTTTGTTTTTATTTTCTTAAATATTTATCTTATCTTTTACAATGAAAAATTTATAAATTTTTCCTTTTATAAAACTCATATTGATCGAGTTCAAAAAGTTTATTTTGATCTCTTTTAAGCTGTTTTAAAAAATTTTCTTTATAGTTGAGCTTAAAGCCAAAATGCAAACTTGTATCTGTATCATCGATCTGGGCTGGGTTTTTTAGCTTTTGCTGACTAAGGCTGAAATTGAAAATTGAAAATGGCGAATAATTAAGCGTGTAACGCACTTTTTCATTATCTTTGCTAAGATCAAAGCCAAGTGGCGTGTATATGGGTAAGACAAAGGCAAAGCCAAGTTGCAAATTTCTCTTTTGTTCGTCGTTAAGCTCGTCTTGATCGAAAATATAATAATTCGTATAAGCCTTAAAATAAGAGCCAAAACCCAACTCTGTGCCAAGGCTATAGCTGTTTTTTTCCTGTACTCTATCAGCAAAGCCATTGAGTCCAAAAAGCATACTGCCTTGCTGGTAGCGGTTAATCAAGCCGTTTGAATAATCTAAATATTCTTGATTGATCATAAATTCTTTTTGAAAAAGTAAAACGCCGTATTGGTTTTCATATAATAAATTCATATTTTTAAGCTCAAAACTTTGAGAGTTAAAATCAAAATTTGAGGAAGTTTGATCTGCAGAATTTCCAAATTCAAGCACTTGAGCCAAAGAATTATTTAAACTATCTTGAAAATTCGGTGCTTGCTCTTCAAGTTGATGTGGCTTTTGCGTGATATTTCTTTCGTATTTTTTCCAAGCATCATTATGCTTATCAGCGCAAATGAGAGAACATAGAAAAATCAAGCAGTATAATTTTTTCATAGTTTTATTGTAAATCAAAATCGTAAATCAAAAATAAGTATAATTTCATAAAAATAATATCTTGGTTAAAATAGATATAAATCTTGTCAATCTTAGCAAGCGATGAGATAAATTCGTATTTTAAATTAAAATGATGATTTTATAAAATTATGATAAAATATATATCTTAAATTTAAAGCAAAAAAATGAATGGTGGATTAGTTTATATAAGCAGTGTGATAGTATTTAACCTTGTTTTAAATTTTATCGGCATTATGTTTATTGTTAATGTATTGTGCTTTTATGCGCTTAACTTTATAAAATACACAAGCAAATTTATCAATTTTTATTTTCTTGTTGGAGAATTTTTTGGAAATTGTATAGTTGGCGTGGCTGGATTTTATCTTTGTGTGTTTATAGATGATACTTTTTTTGAATTTCAAGGCGCAATTTTTGTTGCTATACTTGCTATTTCTTCAATTTTAATGATATTAAATATGCTTTTTTTACTCATACGATATAGTGCGTTTGAATATGGATTAAACTACAAAAAGATTTTACATGAAAAAGCAGAAATAAAAATGTGGATAATAAAAAGTCTTATTTTTGGAGCTTTGCTTTCCTCGCTTTTTGCTTGTTTATGCATAATCATCTTTTGGTTTTTTTATGATCAAATTTGATATATATTCTTTCTTATAGATAGCTCTATATCCAAAATGTATGTTGTCACATTTTTATTTCCTTCTGCTTGTAATCTAACTAGGGTATTTTATGGAACATTCTTTGTTTTTTTAATTAAGTTGTGACATAGCGGGGGGGGGGCGTTTAGTTATAAACTAAGCAAAGTTTTAAAAGATTGTACTTGTTGTGTTGCGCGATAGTGAAGCAAAAAAATGGTGGCAATTAAAAAAGAAATGTAGCATTTCTTCTTATGCAATCTCTGCTTTAAAAATTACTAGATTGCTTGTTGATGATACTTCTACAAAGAAAAGAATTGGAACGGAAATGCTTATTCTAGCAGATATTCTCGCTTTTAGCATATCCAATCTAGTTGGTTGCAAACTTATTATAGTAGATGCTAAAAATGAAGCTAAAGGCTTTTATCAAAAAAAATGGTTTCAATGAATTATCATCACAACCACAAGGAGAAACTACACTGATGGTAAAAGAAGTAATAAATAGTAAAGATAAAAAAGAGCTTACCGAATATCTAAATTTTTGTAATGAATATTCTTTAAATCTTATTGAATCTTTTTTAAAAGAAATTATTAAATCTTAATTCAATAATAGAGTAAATTCTACCAATGTTAAAAACTTCAATCTACCATTGACTTTTTAACACTTTTATGCTAAAATATCATCATTGAAATGATGAAAATATAGGAGTTTGTAGATTATTTTTACTATAAAAAATATCCAAAAATAATCTTATTTAAATTCAAAGGATTTTGCAATGCAAACAATAAGACAAGAAGCCACTCAAAAACAAAGCAAAGCATACATTGCCGAAAGAGAAGCTGTTAAAAAAACTATGGAAAAAATGGCAAAAGAACTTGAAAAACCACAAATTAAGGCTGTATTTCAAAGATTAAAAGATAAATGAAATATATAGAAATTGACGAAGCTATTGCCATTCACGAAAAAATCATTGAAACGATAGGTGGGCTTAGTGGTTATAATGATACACAAATTTCTTACTTAACAAGTGCCTTAGAGCATATAAAAAATGATGAATACTATCCAACCATTGCTGATAAAATCACTCATTTAATGTTTGCTTGTATAAAATCCACCCATTCTTAGATGGAAATAAAAGAACTGCTATATTTTTGGGAATGCACTTTTTAGATTTAGATGATAAATATAATGATAAATTTGCCGAGATTATGGAGGATATTGTCGTAGGCGTAGCTGATAATACTATTTCAAAAGATAGCTTAAATAAAATTTTAAATGATTTTATTTTAAATTATAATATGATAAATTGATACTTCTTATTATATATCATTGACTTTTTAACACTTTTATGCTATAATATCATCATTAAAATAATGAAAATATGGGAGTTTGTAGATGAGCATTTATGAAAAAATAGCAACTTGTTTTATTGTATTTGCATTTATTTGTTTTGTTGCTGGTATAGTGGGACTTATACTCTTAACTTCAGGTGTAATTTTTGGAGTTGGTATAGTTTTTGCAGTTTTTTTCCTTATTCTAGCTACTGCTATAGTTAAATTATCTTATCTTACTAGCTTTAAAGGGAAATCAGATGTATTTTGGTATTGGGCATTATTTAAAAAATAAAAAAGGTGTTAAATATGAAAAATAAAATTTCTCGCATAGCACTACTTATTGCTTTTGGCTGCTTATCTTTTACCTATGCTTCTGATAATTTAGAATGTAATTCTGCACAAGATTGTAAGCAAAAGGCTGAATTTCAATATTATAAAGAAAAACCAAACTATCAAAACTACATAAAATATTTAGAAAAAAGGTGCTATAAATTTAAACAATGTTACGAGCTTGGGAGCGAATATCTCAAAGGCGAATTTGTAGAGAAAAATTATAAAAAAGCAGTAGAACTGATGGAGCCTCACTGCGAAGTTGATAGAACGGTGCCTTGTGATACAGTTGCAGATTTATATGCAAGAGGCGATAAATATCTTCAACCAAATCCTCATATAGCTAGAATATATTCCGATATAACTAAGTATTATAAAAAACTTGCGTGGCAAGCATCTGTATGCAAGGCTCAAATAGAAAATGGTGTAATAAATCCTAACGATATAGATTGTAAGGATATTATTAAAGACTATGAAAACATAAAAGCAAATTACTCAATGCCAAAAGAGCATTGAGTAATTTTATATTCCTAAATTTTCAGGAATCGGTCTTAAACCTGTAACTTTTTGTATTTGGTTGTTAATATTTGTTTTTGAATTACTGATTTCTCTAAACTTGTCTGCCACAGGATTTCCTTGACTTGCTGTAGCTTTTACATCTTGTTCACTTGGCAGAAAAGCACTGTTAGTTTTACCATCTCCAACTACTCGGACATTTTCCATTTCTTTATTGTGTTGTTCCATTATTGCTTTTGAAGAAGCATTAGGATTTGCATAATTTATTCCCTCAGCCCTAGTAGTAAATGTATCCCCTTGTGTTGTCATTGCAGCACCAAATTGTTGGTTGAATTGAGCAAGTCCTGCTGGATTGCTTTTTATCATACCATTAATTTGATTGCCTGCATCTGTAAAGTATTTATTTTGAGTAGCTGTATCAAGACTCATAAAATCATTATGTCCATCTTTGGCTGCTAAATCTCTAGCACAATTGTTAAGTATATTATCAGCATTATTGCTTGTTATGCCTTGAATACTGCTTTGAGCTTCAGTATAAGATTGTCCGTGAGAAAGTATTTTTTGCATATTCACGCTATCTTCTCCTCTTAATGATTGCGTCCAACTTGAATCTATGCCCTCACTTGTAGCTAAAGTTTTTGCAGATGCTCTTTGCATCATTGTATCATAAGCTGCTTTTTCTGTATCACTTAGAGTATCTGAAGAACTCCATTCTTTAGTAGCTCTACCTTCTACACCAGCAGATATTTCAGAACCAAAAGCACTAAGTCCTGCTTGAGCCTTAGCATAAGCAGAAATATTAGCTTTTTGAGAATCGCTTAATTGGGTATTATGGCTAATTTCATTTCCAAAATGACTAGCGAAGCTTTTTTGAAAGCTCTCATTGCCTTGTTCCATAAAGCCTTTTGCCACATTTAACATCGAAGCTTTACCCTCAGCACTAAGCTTGCTATATGTATCATTAAAAGTATTGTTCCAATTTTCAGCCAAAGTCTTTGCCTCTTGATTAGCAGTTGACATAGTCCCTGAGCTAAAAGAAGCTCCTTGCATAATACCACCTACATTTGTTCCACTAAATACCGCATTTTGTAGATCACTATTATGCACTCCTGCACCATCAAAGGCTTGTTTGGTATTTGTATTTGTAAGATTGCCTTGACTATCTTCAAAAGCACCTTGACGATAATGTATGCCAGCACTTACACCGATAACTTCCTCCCCTCTAGGAGTAGAAATTTCTGTCTTAGTAGAAAGTCCTTGCTGAGTAGAAAAGCTACTTGCTGATCTTGCACTACCTGCTAGTTGTTGG